>JBARAK010000686.1:0-11549 GCA_049791955.1 Caulobacteraceae bacterium | reverse complement strand
GCCGCCGCCGCGGTGTTCGCCCAGGCCGGCGCGGCGGTGACGCTGTGCGCCCGCACCGCCAGCGAGGTGGAGGCCCTGGCCAAGGACATCCGCGAAGCCGGGTTGCAGGCCGACGCCTTCACCCTGGACGTCACCGACCTCGCCGCCGTCCGGCGTGAGATCGCCGCTCGCGGCCCATTCGACATCCTACTCAACAACGCCGGCGCCAACCGCATCCGCCCGATCACCGAGGTGACCGAAGAGGACTATGACGCGGTGCTGGACCTCAACCTGAAGGCCGCATTGTTCGTGGCCCAGGCCGTGGCGAAGGGATTGCTGGAGGCGAAGCGGCCCGGCTCGATCATCAACGTCTCCTCCCAGATGGGCCTGACAGGCGGGGGAGGGCGCTCGCTCTACAGCGCCTCGAAGTGGGGTCTGGAGGGCCTCACAAAGTGCATGGCGATCGACCTCGCCCCCCACGGTATCCGCGTCAACACCCTCTGCCCGACTTGGATCGAGACCGCCCTGACCCGCCCGCTGCTCGACGACCCCGCCACCCGCGACTGGGTGCTCGGCAAGATCAAGCTCGGCCGCCTCGGCCGCATGGAGGAACTGACCGGCCCGCTGCTGTTGCTGGCCTCGGACGCCTCTAGCCTGATGACCGGAAGCTCGCTGGTGGTGGATGGCGGCTGGACGGCGGGGTGAAGCCAAAGGGGGCTACGGCGCCTTAATCCACCGCGATCAGCAGGCCCTTCAGATAGGCGCTTTCCGGCAGATGCGGATGGGTGGGGTGGTCGGGCGCGGCGAAGCAGGTGTGCAGGATGCGGCCCGTGCGGTTGGCCTCGCTCAATCCGGCGGCGACCTGCTCGATGAAATTGCGCAATTCCATGTTGTGGCTGCAGGAGGCGATGAACAGGACGCCGTTCGGCGCGGTGACCTGCGCCGCCATCCTCGCCAGCTTGCGGTAACCGCGCGATCCCGCCGCCACGTCCTTGCGCGATTTCACGAAAGCCGGAGGATCGGCGACGACGACGGCGTGTCTTTCCCTGGCGGCGATGCGGCGGTCCAGATCATCGAACACGTCGGCGCGCCGGAAATCGCAGCGCGCCGATAATCCATTCGCCTCTCCGGCGCGACGCGCCAGATCAAGCGCGGGCTCGGATGAATCGACCCCGATGACTTTCCTTGAGCCGGCTTTCGCCGCGGCCAGGGCGAAGCCGCCGGCATGGGTGTAGAGGTCAAGCGTGCTGTCGGCCTGCGCGGCGTAACGCGCGACCAGCGCGTGATTGTCGCGTTGATCGAAATACCAGCCGGTCTTCTGCCCGCCGCGCAGATCGGCGAAGTAACTCAGGTCGTTTTCGCGCAGCATCACCGGTGCGGCGGGGTCGTCGCCGATGATCCTGACCTCGCGCGGCAAGCCTTCGATCTCGCGCGCGAAGGCGTCATTGCGCAGGATGATGGTGCGCAGCTTGAGGATGCGCCGCAGGGCGCGCTCGAGTTCCGGCCATAGGGCGTCCATGCCCGCCGTATTCAACTGCACGCACAGCGCCGCGTCGAAGCGGTCGATGATCAGGCCGGGCAGTCCGTCCGCCTCGGCATGGATCAGGCGATAAAACGGCTCCGCCGCAAGGCTGGCGCGCAAGGCCAGCGCCGCTTCAATCCGCGCCGCCAGCCAGTCCGCATTGATCGCCGTCGCCGGATGCGACGTGAAGATCCGTCCCGCGATCAGGCTGTGCGGATTGAAGCTGCCGACGCCGAGGAATTTCCGGTCATGCGCATGGAAGGCCACGATCGCGCCGCGCGGCAGGGCCTTGGCCGGGCCGTCCATGACGATCTCGTTGGAATAGACCCACGGGTGGCCGGCCTGCACGCGCCGATGTTTCTGCGATTGCAGCCGGATGATGGGGAAGGTCACGATGGCTCGAAATGTTCGCCTCAAGGCTGAACATCTGGCCTTTCGAGGTGCGGTTCGAAGCTTATCGGCGCGCGCGTGGGCTTCCTATGCTTGGGTTTGCGGATTTCCATAAAGACGGAATAAGTCCGTTCCGGCGATTGGTCGCGCGGGCTTTGGCGAACAGGCGCTGGACAATTAAAGCTCCGGCTCTCCATGCCCCTCCGCCCGGCGATGGAGAAGCTCCGCCAGTTCCGTGAAAGCCTGCCGGACGGTGGGCGCCTCCGCGGCGAACGCTGCCAGCGCCAGGTCGAAGGAAGCGCCCTCCGCCTTCATCTCCTCGGGCAGGGTCAGGGCCGGCGCCGTCGGGGCGACCCGCATGTGCAGGCCGTCCAGCACCTGCCGCAGCTGGGCCGCCGCCTTGCCGCCGCCGTGGAAGCCATAGCTGACAATGACCGCCGGCTTGTCCGCCCATTCGGCGTAGAGATGATCCAGCGCATTCTTCAGCGCGGCCGGGTATCCCCAATTGTATTGCGGCGTCACGAACACGAACGCCGACGCCTCGCCGATCTTGCGGCTCCAGGCCCGGGTCTGGTCATGGATGTAGACGCCGCGGGCGGGGATGGACGGCTCGTTGTCCGGCAACGGCCAGTCCGCCAGGTCCACGAATTCGAGATCCAGGCCGCCCGAAGACGGCGCATGGTTCATCACCCATTGCGCCACCTGCGGAGACATCCGCCCGGGCCGCGTGCTGCCGCCGATGACGAGGACGCTGGGTCCGGCTGTCTGGTCAGATGCATGTATCATACACGTAATATGGCGGATTACGGCCATTTGTAAAGCGTGTATCATGCACGGATATGGACCGTGACCTGCACGCCGCCCTGATGAAGATCGTGGGCATGCTGAACAGCCCCCGCTACGACGACATCCTGCTGAAGGAGGCGGGCACGGCGCTGGACCGCGCCTTGTTCCCGTTGCTCGTGCGCGTCGATGCGCAGGGACCGATCGCGGTGACCGAACTGGCCGAGCACGTCGGCCGCGACCACTCCACCGTCAGCCGCCAGCTCGCCAAGCTGGAAGCCCTGGGCCTGGTGTCGCGCCAGGCCCAGTCGCAGGACCGCCGTGTCCGCGCCGCCGTCATCACCGCCGACGGACGCCGCGTGGCCGACCGGATCTCCAAGGCTCGCGACCGGCTGTTCGAACGGGTGCTGGAGGGCTGGACCCCGGACGAACGTGAGGCTTTGACGCGGCTGAACGTGAAGCTCGCCGAGGTCATGGGGCGGCTGGGGGCGAGCGCGGATCGGCGCGCGCCCTGAGGGCCAGCTTCGGGTTGGAGTCTCCAACCGGACGTCAGCCTGGCTATCTGGACTGCACACGCTTGGAGAAGGGCGGCGTTACTTGAGCCGGACGTGCTCTAGGAGCGGCGCGCGACGGAAGGGCCGCCGCGCCGAGGTTTCAGTCGGGGGATGCATCGTGGATGTCCAGCCCAAGCGGTAGTCCCCTGTCGCCTAGCATGGATAAGACATCAGGCTCCAAGGTCCCTCCCTCATTGCTCTCACTCATGAACAGGCCGCAGAAGATATCGCATCTGTAGCGACGGGATAGCTCACGCCAGACAGCAAGATTGTCTGTGAGCTTCGTAAGAAGGTCCCGGATTTGCGTGCTGAGGTCGCCCGGAGAGTGGTCCTCCGCGCGCAGCCTCCATGATCCGGAGCGCGCCACGACTTCGCGACCTGAGGCGCTCAGCCGGACGTCTCCCTTTCGGGCGCCGGCTGTCGGCCTTGCGCCCAGCAACCTGCTCACCGCGTCGGGATCGAGGTCGTCGCCAAGTATGCGCAACATGGCGACGGTACGAGCCAGTCCAGCCAATCGCCAGGTTCCTTCCGCCTCGCTTGCAGCCTATCCGATTGTGTGAGGGACGGAACCAGATTTGACACTGTTCACGCGGCGATAACTCACCCGCCGGTAGTTTTATTCGATGCAGGGCGGCGATCTGAACGACTTGGAAAAGGCGCAGATAAGGCTGTTGGAGGGCCCATCCGTCGCCGAGTCCGACGCCGCCAGGCAGAACCCGATGGCGCGCGCCCTGACCAAGCCTGTTCACGCTCTCTGGCAGGCTGAAGATCTCGCTGCGGTTGGATGCAATTCCGCAGGCGTGATCGCCGCGACCAATGCGTTCGGGGCTTTCTATTTCCTATGCACAGGCCGACAGCATCCATCTGTCTTGGCGACTTCGTCCATGGCGAATTTCGTTGTCTCGATCTGCGCATCCGCAGCGGCCGTGGGACTGATGCTGGTTCTATGGAAGCGGAGGCCGGTGTGGGCATGTCTGGCGATCGCCGCATGGTCGGTAGCGGACGCGATCATGCCGTTCACTCAGTGGCTCTATAACCATTTTACGCCGCCAGGCTTTGCGGCAGTAAACCTCACCGCTGCGGTGATATCGCTGCGTGGGGCTTACAAGATGCATCAGCTGCGACAGAGATAGCTCCGGAGGGCGCTGCATCAGCGCCCTCCCTCTCTCCCTCATCCCTCCACGCGCGGGCGGGGAGGGGCGGCGGCGGCGTCGCGGGTGGCGCGGGCCAGGTTGGCGCGGGTGATCACCTCCCTGGCGTAGGCCTCGGCCTCGCCCTGGGTCTTGATGGCGGCGACGCGGTCCTGGATCTCGGCGGCCTCCTCCGGATCGCCGCGGGCCAGGTCCATGTCGGTCTTGGCCAGGATCTGCAGCAAGCCCTGGGCGTTGCCGGTCTCGGGCAGGAGGCGGTCGGCAGTGTCCGCCGCGCTGGCGGCCGGGATCGCCGCCGGGGCGGCCAGCGGGGCCGGATCGTTCAGGGCGGTCGGGCAGTCCGTGCGCGGGGCGGACAGCGAGAGCAGGTGCAGGACGTTGTTGGCGTCCCGGTCGCGGCTGGTCATGGGGGTGAAGCCGTAGAGCGCGCGCAGCGTCGCCGGCACCGAGGCGTGGTCGTACAGGGTGTGGTCGACCGCCCCTTGCGGGATCAGGGGCGAGACGACGACGGCGGGCACGCGCACGCCGTACAGGTCGAACAGGAAGCCGCCGGAGTTGATCGACGCATCCTCCGGGCTGCCGTCGTCCGGCGGGGTGGCGCCGCCGGGCTTCACCGAGTCGTAGAAGCCGCCGTGCTCGTCATAGGTGATGATCAGCAGGCTGCGCTGCCACAGCGGCGAATTGCGGATCGCCTCGTAGGTCGCCTTGATCAGCGCCTCGCCGCCGGCCATCGAATCCATCGGGTGCTGCGAGGAGCCGCCGGTGTAGGAGCCGCCCAGCACGTCGCCGTAGTTGGGCTCTATGAAGGTGTAGGCATAGGGATAGGGGCCCATGACGTCGGCGGCGAAGGTCGAGAAGGCGTTGGTGTTGACCTTGTAGGTGATCCCCTTCAGCGACGACACCTGGGGCACGCCGCCCAGGCTCGATCCGTTCTCGTCCACATAGATGCGCCATTGCAGGCCGGCCGCCGCCAGCTTGTCGTAGATCGACGAGCCGCTGGGGTACTCGAAGCCGAAGCCCGGCGTCTCCCAGGCCGCGATCTGCGGACCGCCGGGGGAGTCCGCCCAGCCGGCGGACGAGGCGCCGTGGACGAAGAACCGGTTGGGCCAGGTGGGGCCGGGGATGGACGAATGCCACTGGTCGCAGACCGCAAAGGTGGTCGCCAGCTGGTAGATCACCGGCAATTCCGTCGGGGTATCAAAGCACAGCATGATGTCGCGGTACTCAGGCGGCGTCGGCAGGTCGGGATTGTCCGAGGTGATCTCGGTCTTTGTCGTGGCGTAGTTGGTGACGAAGCCGGTGTTGACCACCGGCTGGTTATAGGACGTCCAGGGCGTGCGCACGATGCCGGGCCCGCACAACTGCTCGAGCACGTCGGAGAACTCGTGCCCGGGATCGGTCGGCATGGCCGAGGGGGCCGGCGAGCCGACGGCGTAGGCGGTCCCGTTATAGCTGTTGGTGTTGGCCGAAGTGGCGACCGTCAGGCCGGGAATGCCCGAGAACGCGAAGACGTTGTCGAAGGAATGGTTCTCCAGCATCAGTACGAAGACGTTGTCGACCAGGGTGTAGGGGCCCACCCGGTTCATCGAGGCCTGGCAGCCGCCCGAGGGCAGGTTGATGGCGAAGGTCTTGGTGTCGACCGTGAAGCCCAGGGCCTTGCCGGCGTCGGGCGATTGCAGCTGGCATTCTTTCCAGTTCGCCACCACCCAGGAGCCCACGCTCTGGTAGATTCCGGGGGCCGAGCCGTCCGGGATGGCCATCTTGATGGCCCAGTAGTCGAGCACCAAGCCCACGTTCAGGCCCAGCCGGAAGTAGACGGTCAGCGGCCCCACCCGCGCGCCCGGCGCGGCGACCCAGGTGGCGCTCTGCGTCCCGTCGGTGCTGTTGTTGTGGAACAGGGTGATGGTGGCGTGGCCGTCGGTGGTGTTGGTCACGTAGACCTCGGCCGACACCCGATCGACCGGGTTCATCGGCGTGGTGGTCCCGCCCGACTTCAGGTTGATGGCGAAGGTCCTGGTGTTGACCGTGAAGACCAGGCTCTGCCCCGAATCGGCGCTTTGCAGCTGGCATTCCTTCCAGTCGCTGTACTTGAACACCCCGCTGCTCTCATAGAGGCCCGGCGTCGTGCCGCCGGTTACATGGATCTCGCAGGCCCAGTAGTCGAGCACGGTGAGCGAGCCCAGGCCGGTATTGAAATGCACCGTCATCGGACCGACCGTCTGGCCGGGCTCCGCCACCCAGCTCTTGCTTTCGGTCCCGTGGTCCGAATTGTTGTGCCACAGGGAAATGGAGGCGGTCCCGTCGGTGGTGTTCTTGACGTAGACCTGGGCGGTTCTCGGTGTCGACATCTGTGGCGCCTCCGAATGTGTGTCTTGTCTGGGCTATATTTTAGAGCGATCGATTTCATGGATGGCGCGTGCGAAAGTCATCGACGGAAAAATTAACCGTATGAATGTCGATTTCCGCACGCGTGTATTCAGGGGGAGATTTCTGGGCGATTGACCAGATATCTATATTAACTACGTGAGCCAAGATATCTTGAGATATACTCGCGACGAGCTATGGGACTTGCCGGATGGCGGTCCTGTCCTTGTCGGTAGTCATTTAAGATTTCAGAACGATTGGGTGGCCGCTCGGTGTTGCTGGCAGGGTTGCGCAATTCGCCGCGCGAAGTCAATGTCGAGGCGAAGAAATTTTAATACAATAAGGGGTGGAATGAACGCCCGGCGGGCGCCCGGTGGCCGGCCGGCGAGTACGGCTTCCATCCGAGGCTGGCGGTTCGGCGCGCGCCTGCTGTAACGCTCGTGCGCTTTGCGGCGAACTCCGGGGCGAAGGGAGCGCCCGACTGCGCATCCCGGCGTGGAGCATCGTCATGAGAGCGCAGCGGAATCGCGGCGTCGCCGTCCTGGCCCTTTTCGGAGCCGCCTTGCTGGGCGGGGCTGCAGCCCAGGCGGCGGCGCCGGCCGGCGATCCGCTGGTGGTGCGGCAGGCGGGGGCGTTGCTGCACGATCCCCGCACCCAGGTGCTCGGCAACCCGCGCGGCGACGTGACGATCGTGGAGTTCTTCGACTACGCCTGCCCGACCTGCAAGGCGACCGAGCCCCGGGTGGAGGCGCTGCTGCGGGCCGATCACGGCGTCAGGATCATCGCCAAGGAATATCCGGTGCTCTCGCCCCAGTCGCCGCTGGCCTCCAGGGCCGCCCTGGCCGCGGCGCGCCAGGGCAAGTACGTCGCCTACCACCAGGCCCTGCTGTCCTATCGCGGCCCGCTGGACGAGGCGGTGATCTTCGGGGTGGCCCACGACGTGGGGCTGGACGTGGCGCGGCTGCGCCGGGACATGGCCGCCCCCGAGATCGCCCAGGAGATCGCCGCCAACCTCGCGCTCGGCCGCGCCATCCACGCCCCGGGCACACCGACCTTCGTGGTGGCGGGACGCATCCTGACCCAGCCCAGCTCCCGGATCGACTTCCCCGCCCTGGTCGCCTCGGTGCGGCGCGGCCAGGGATAGGGGCGGCATAGGGCGGGGGGGCGCCTCGCCAATCGCGTGGACCCTCCCCACATGGGGGGGCGAACCTGGGCCGTTCGCCCGCCAGCCGCTTGGAACCTCGCAGATGACCGACGACGCGCAGACCTACACGCCCCCCAAGGTCTGGACCTGGGACAAGGAGAGCGGCGGCAGGTTCGCGAACATCAACCGGCCCATCGCGGGGCCCACCCACGACAAGGACCTGCCGGTCGGCCGCCACCCGCTGCAGCTCTATTCCCTGGCCACGCCCAACGGGGTGAAGGTCACGCTGATGCTGGAGGAGCTGCTGGCGCTGGGCCACGCCGGGGCGGAGTACGACGCCTGGCTGATCCGCATCAACGAGGGCGACCAGTTCGGCAGCGGCTTCGTCGCCGCCAACCCCAACTCCAAGATCCCGGCGCTGGTCGACCACAGCGGGGCGGCGCCGGTGCGGGTGTTCGAGTCCGGCTCGATCCTGCTGTACCTGGCCGAAAAGTTCGGCGCCTTCCTGCCCGCCGATCCGGCGGCCCGCGCGGAATGCCTGTCGTGGCTGTTCTGGCAGATGGGCAGCGCGCCCTATCTGGGCGGCGGCTTCGGCCACTTCTACGCCTATGCGCCGAGCAAGATCGAATACGCCATCGACCGCTTCGCCATGGAGACCAAGCGCCAGCTCGACGTGCTCGACCGCCGGCTGGCCGAGCGCCAATACCTGGCCGGCGACGCCTATACCATCGCCGACATCGCGGTCTGGCCCTGGTACGGCGGCCTGGCCCTGGGCCGGCTGTACGAGGCCGGCGAGTTCCTGCAGGTGAAGGACTACGCCAACGTCCAGCGCTGGGCCGCCGCCATCGACGCGCGTCCGGCGGCGGTCCGGGGCCGCATGGTCAACCGCACCTGGGGCGAGCCGTCCGGCCAGCTGCATGAACGCCACGCCGCCAGCGACTTCGAGACCGCGACCCAGGACAAGGTCGCCGAACCGGCGGCGCAGGACTGAGGGGGCCCGTCCGGCCCCGAGTGAGCAGGGGGCCGGTAAATACAGGCCCGATGTAACGAATGGAGCCGCGGAGCCGAAACCAGATGCAGGCCACGTGATGGCATGTCCAGGCGTTCAAGCGCTTGGACGGCCGGTGGTCATGCAAGCTGGTTTCGGGAGCGCCCGCAGATGGACCGCAATACTCCGGCCGCACGCGCGGTGGACGTTTCTTACCGTCCCGCGCGATGAACATCTTCTCCGCATCGGTGATGCACGCGCTCGGCGCGCTCTCCACCCTGTTCGTCTTCGCGGTCGGGCTGATGGTCCTGGCGTCAGTCGTCGTCTTCGTGCTCGACCGGAGTCAGACCCGCGACGCCATACTGCGCAACTACCCGGTGATCGGGCACATGCGCTACATCCTCTCCGGATTGGGGGAGTTCTTCCGTCAGTATTTCTTCGCGATGGACCGCGACGAGCTGCCGTTCAACCGTGCGGAGCGGGGCTGGGTGGAAAGCGCGTCGAAGGGCGCCGACCATACGGTCGCCTTCGGCTCGACCAAGTATATCCGCGAGGTCGGCACCCCTATCTTCGTGAACTGTCCCTATCCGACTCTGGATGAGCACATAGAAGCGACGCCCGAATTCGTCATCGGGCCGGACTGCCCCAACC
This sequence comes from Caulobacteraceae bacterium, assembly GCA_049791955.1. Lineage (GTDB taxonomy): Bacteria > Pseudomonadota > Alphaproteobacteria > Caulobacterales > Caulobacteraceae > CAHJWH01. Next base: position 2,023 of record JBARAK010000686.1, on the reverse strand, counting down.
CCTATAGCGCCCGATCCTTCTTCAACATCTCGGGCATGAGCTTCGGGGCCCTGTCCGCGCCGGCGGTGCTCGCCCTGTCCAAGGGCGCGAAGATGGCCGGATGCTGGATGAATACGGGCGAGGGCGGCCTGTCGCCCTACCATCTGGAGGGCGGCGCCGACATCGTGTTCCAGCTCGGCACCGCCAAGTACGGCGTACGCACCCGCGAGGGCGAGCTGAGCGCGGAGCGGCTGAAGGCGATCGCGGCGCTGCCGCAGGTCAAGATGTTCGAGGTGAAGCTCTCCCAGGGCGCCAAGCCCGGCAAGGGCGGCATCCTGCCGGGCGTGAAGGTCACCTCCGAGATCGCCGAGATCCGCGGCATCCCGGCCGGCGAGGACTCGATCAGTCCCAACCGGCATCCCGAGATCAACAGCAACGAGGATCTGCTCGACTTCCTCGCCAACGTCAGGCGGCTGACCGGCAAGCCGGTGGGGGTCAAGGCGGTGCTGGGAGCCTATGGCTGGCTCGACGACCTGATGGCCAGGGTGGTTGCGCGGGGCGAGGGACCGGACTTCTTCACCCTGGATTCGGGCGACGGCGGCACTGGGGCGGCGCCCATGGCGCTGATGGACAACGTCGGCCTGCCGATCCAGGAATCCCTGCCGCTGGTGCGCGACATCATCAAGCGCCATGGCCTGGGGGCGCGCATCCCGATCATCGCCTCCGGCAAGCTGACCACGCCCGCCGACGTCGCCTGGGCGCTGTGCGCGGGCGCGACCTTCGTCAATTCGGCCAGGGGGTTCATGTTCGCGCTCGGCTGCATCCAGTCGCTCAAGTGCAACAAGAACACCTGCCCCACGGGCGTCACCACCCACGACCGGCGGCTGCAGAAGGGGCTCGATCCGGCCGACAAGGCGGTGCGGGTGGCCAACTACTGCGCCAACCTGCGCCACGACGTGGAGGTCATCGCCCACAGCTGCGGCGTGCCGCATCCCCGCCGGCTCCGGCGTTTCCATGTCCGCATCGTCTGCCCGGACGGCGTCTCGCGCCCGCTCAGCGAACTTCACCCCACCGACGACCCGGCCGACTCCGACGCCGGGGCGGCCCTGGCCGTGGCCCGGAGCCTGGCCTGACGGCCGCGCCGGGTCGAACGAACTCGCTCGCGCTCGCATAATGCAACCCTTGCGGGTCTTCGTGTTGCGCCGGGCCGCTCGTTCGCACATGGTGGCGGCGGCTTGGGGGATCGTGCCGTGTCGGTTTCGAGAGGCGCCGGGGACGCGAGGGGGGCGCCGCTTCGTGGGCGGCTGGCGCCGGCGTTCCTGATCCTGCTCGGCGTCGCGGCCCTGTTCATCGGGCTGAACACCACGCTGGTCTCCTTCCGCGACCAGGCCGCCAGCGTCGCCGCCTTCTCCGGCAAGGTCTACGCCGACGTCCAGCTGGGAGCCTTCGCCCGCAATCCCGTGCTGATCCGCGCGCACGCCGCGATGGGGTCGGCCTTCGTGGTGATCGCGGCGTTCCAGTACTGGCGCAAATTCCGCACCCGGTATCTGCTGGTCCACCGGATCATGGGCTATGTGGGCCTGACGCTGCTGCTGCTGCTGCCGATAACCGGGGTCGCGGCGTCGATCGTCTATCCGTTCTCCGGAGTGGCGGGCGTGATCCCCAACGTGGTCTGGGGGATCGCGATCCTGTTCTGCGTGGCGCGCGCCTGGACCGCCATCCGCCGGCGCGACGTGATCGAGCATGAGGCCTGGGTGGTGCGGGCCACGGCGATGACCGTGGGGATCAGCCTCTCGCGGCTATACGAGCCCATATTGGTCCAGATCTTCCACATGGAGCCGCACATGGCGGTGGCGGCCGTGTTCTGGCTGGGCCAGGGCGAGGGCCTGCTGGTGGCGGAGTCCTGGCTGCGCCGCCCCGGCGGCCCGCTGAAACGGAAAGCCGCGCGCAGGGCGGCCATGCCGTGACCGGGGCCCGCTCGCGGACCTATCTGAAACTGTCCATGGGCGTGGGGCGTGGACTGCGGCTGCGCATCGTCGAGCGG
>JBARAK010000685.1:0-7103 GCA_049791955.1 Caulobacteraceae bacterium | reverse complement strand
TCGCCGCGCTGTCCCACCCGGCGGCCAATGGCGTGACTCCGATCGCCTGGACGCCGGTGGCCAGCGACCGCCTGCGCATCCTCCTCACCCCCCGCCCCGGCCGGGCGCTGAGGCTGGTCGAACTGAAGGCGTTCTAAAGCAACCCCTTCTCCTGCAAGGGGAGAAGGGGTTTCAAACAAACATAAAAAATGCCCGATGCGAGCCCAGCAGAAGCTGGATCGCATCGGGCCAATTCGCCACGAGAAGCCGAAATAAAGGGGGAACGGCTCCCGCGGGCGTCGTCAGAAGAACTTGGTGATCCCGCCGAAGAAGCCGCGGCCGGCGCCGAACTGGGGCGCGCCCACGCCCACGCCGGTCCCGTCGCGGATCTCGTAGGTCTTGTCCGCCACGTTGATCACGTCGAAGCGCACGTCGACGTGGCCCGCGAGCGGCAGGTCGAAGTGGTGCGAGGCGGTCAGGTTGACGGTCACATAGCTTCCTACGTGGGCGCCATTGGGAACCGTGCTGCCGTCGGCCAGGGTCTGGTCGCTTCTCAGGCCGGAACCGTACAGCATGTCGAAGCCGACGCGGGTGCCGCCGATCACGCCGTCGCGGAACAGGTAGGTCCCCCCGGCCGAGCCGGTGTAGGTCTGGTCGTGGTCGAGGTAGATGTAGTTCTTGGAGATATAGGCCAGGTCCGCGGCGCTGAAGTTGAACTGGCTGGAGTCGATGTCCTTGCCCTGAGCCCGCTCATGGGTGAAGTTCACGTAGGCGGTGAACGGCCCCTGGGTATAGTTGGCGGTGTATTCCTGGCCGAAGATGATGCCGTGCTCGTAGTTGAACGGCGTGAGGATGATCGGGGCGCCGAACTGGCCTTCGTCGATCAGGTTGGTCGACTTGCGATACCAGACGTCGATGCCAAGGGTCAGGTGGCCGTCCATCAGCTTCTGCTCGCCGCCAATGTCATAGTAGTTCTGCCGTTCGGCGAAAGGCACGGTGTCCTGGGTCACCTCGGAAGCCGCCGTGGTGTTGTTGAATTTCGCCACCGTCGGCGCGGCCACCAGTTCGAACGGCGGCGGGTTGAAGTAGCGGGCGTAGCCGGCGTGCAGGGTGGTGTCGGGCGTCGGCAGCCACACCAGGTTCACCCGCGGCGAAAGCTGGCTTTCGTTGCGGTAGCTGTTCAGCACATCCCCACGCAACCCGTAGTTCAGGGTCAGGTTGTGCAGGATCTTCCATTCGTCCTGCAGGTAGACGCTGTAGGTGAACTGGGTCTTGCCACCGTTGTCCAGGATGGTCTCGGGGACGTTGGTGGTCTGGACCCCATTCGCGTCGACCGGCAGTACATTGGAAGAGGTGTCGCTGGTGGCGCGCTCGCCCTGGATGATGACGCCGGCGCGCAGGGTGTGATCGGGGGTCAGCTTGTAGACGCCCTCGCTCTGTATGCCGAAGGCGGTGTCGCGCTTGAGCGCGTTCTGCGAGATGCCGGTGAACAGCAGGTCGCCCAGGTCGTCGTTGGTGGGCCGGAAGTCCAGGGTCGAATAGCGGCTGAACAGCGACGTCTGCACCGTGTAGTTCCCGCCGTCATGCAGCCAGCTGCCGATGGCGTAGCCGGTGACCTCGCGCTGGGTCTCGTTCAGCTGGCTGCTGTCGATCGAGGTGATCCCGTTGGCGTTCAGGCCGAGCTGCGGGGTCAGGCCGGGGGTGTTGGGGATCTGGAACCGGTCGTTGGAATAGCCGCCCATGAACGAGATCCGGTCCGACTGGGACAGGATGTGGTCGACGTAGACGAACAGGTTGCCCTCGTCGGCGCGGTCATGGTTGGGCGTATTGCTGCCGTCCGGGCTTTCGATGCCGAGCTGGGTGCGGCGGAATTCGCCCGAGATGAAGAAGTTGGTGTTGCCGCTCGAGCCGCCGTACTCGAAGCTCGGCTCATAGGTGCCGTGGCTGCCGCCATAGACCGAAACCGACCCACCGTTCTCCAGCCCGCTCTTGGTGGTGATGTCGATGATGCCGGCGGTCTGCAGGCCGTACTGGGCCGGCATGGCGCCGGTGATCAGGCTGAGGTTGTCGATCAGGCGCGGGCTCAGGGTCTGGCCGAACACCGAGATGCCCTCGGGCAGGATCACCCCGTTGATGCGGTACTGGATGCCGTTGTGGTCGTCGCGGACGTGGAACTGGCCGAAACTGTCCTGCACCACGCCGGGCAGTTGCAGGATCACCTGGTTGAGCTGCTGGTTCTCGCCACCCGGCTGCGCCTGGATGGCCGCGTTGTTGATCGAATAGACCGACGCGCCCAGCGAAGGTTCGATCGACTGCCGCGCCTGGTTCAGGCGCTGGGCGGTGACCACCACTTCCGACACCGCGTCCGAAGAGGCCGGCGCCGTGGCGGACGCCGTACCGATCTGGCCCCGCCCGACTTGGGGCCCGACCTGGCTGGCCTGCGGCGCGCCCGCGTCAACCTGGGCGTGGGCCGCGGAAGCCAACAGCGTCAAGGCGCTGGCGGCGCCTAAAAGGGTGATCTTCAGGTTCATGGGTCCCCACGCGCTGGTATGGATTTGGTGCGTTACGGCGTAACATCGCCGTTGCAGTTCCATGGCCGTTACGTGATAACGTATCGCCTGGTCAAGACGCATCGTCCTTCGACCGTGGCTCGTGATCGCTCATCTCAAATTAGTGACATGGACAGCACAGGCGGCCGCGGGCCAGGGTCTTCGTCGACGGAATCAGGGTCTTCATTGACAGAAGAGGCGCTCGCGACAGCCCTTCGCAGGGCGGCTGAACGTACGGCCCGGGTCGGTGAAAAGTGGACGCCCACACGATCGCGGGTCTACGAACTCCTGCTCCGGGCGGAGGGGCCGGTCAAAGCCTACAGCCTGATTTCAACCTTCTCCGTCGATCGGGAGACCAAACCGCCAACGGTTTATCGCGCCCTCGACTTCCTTGAGAGCATGGGCCTGGCGCACCGCATCCCGAGCCTGAGCGCCTATACGGCCTGCGGCGACGGCCTGGCGACGCACACCGTCTCGTTCCTGGTCTGCCGGGCCTGCGGGTCGGCCGAGGCGATCTCGCCAAAGCTGATCTCCGTGGTGCAGCGGGCCAGCGCCCGGCAAGGCTTCCAGGCCAGCACCGCGACCCTGGAGGTCCGCGGCGTTTGCCGCAATTGCCAGAAGTGACGGCCGAACCCCAGGCCGCCCCGATAATATAAATTATATAGTCGTGGCGTCGCGGCTTCACGCCGGGAACACGCCTGATTAACGGTCTGCGCCCAATAGTGCACGGAGAACGGGAGCGCCACCATGTCCGGGCCTCTTTGCTTGCGATGTTGCAGAGCAGGATCTTCGCCCCATGAGGAGGCGCCGGAGCCTCCCATGACGTCAGTGAGCAACGTGGCCGCTTGAGGGGCGACGATGCTGGCGGACAGCCCGACCAGACCCGGCGACGCCGACCGTTGTCTTGGCCAGCTCGACAACGCCCGTCTGCTTGAGGACCTGCAGTCCAGCGGATTGCTGGCCGAAGGGCGGGCCCACGTCATTTCCATAGAGACGGTGCGCACCGCGCTCGGCCGCCGCTGGCATGAGCGCAAGGCGGTCGTCTGGGACATGGTCGAGGCCCTGGCCCGCAAGCGGCTCGATGAACGGGACCTGACCGCGCGCATCTCCGAGGACGCCTTCCTGCTCCTGACGCCGCAACTGGAGCCCGGCGGCGCCAAGGTATTGGCGACCCGCATCGCCCGCGAGGTCCTCACCCACTTCCTCGGACAGCTCTCCACCCGCGATATCGTCGTCATGGTCGCCAGGCAGTTCGTCGATGGCGTCCTGGAATGCACCCAGATGTCGTCGTCGGAGATCCTGGGGGCCCTGGCTGTCGAGGCGCAGGAGCCGCAACCGGCGGGACGCCCGCCCGAGTCCGCCGGGCCGGGCTGGATCAGCCAGGACGATTGCGGCGCCCTCACCACCCTGCAGGGCCGCCGCCTGCGCTTCTCGGTCAGCGTGGACCCCATCATCGATCTCGCCCGCTGGGCGGTGGCCGGCCACCGGATCGAACCGAAGATAACCTTCGACACCCTGGAGCCGCTTTCGCCGGAGGCCCGCCAGGAACTGCTGCCGCGCGACCTGAAGGAAAGCGACCTGGCCACGCTGCGCAGGGGGCTGTCGCGCCTGGAGGCCGGGGAGAGCAGCAGCCGCAGGCCCTCGCTCATCCTCACCGTGTCGTTCCAGACCCTGTCCAACAGCCGGACGCGGCTTGGCCTGCTGTCCCAGGCTGTGCAGCAGCGCGCCGAAATGACGTCCTCGGTGATCTGGGAGATCACCGACCTGGACGCGGGCGTACCGCTTGGGGCCCTGAGGCAGGCCGTCACCTTCCTTAAGCCGTTCTGCCGATCGGTGTTCGTCCGCGCGGACGGGCCGCTGCACGCTGTCCTGAGCCCGATGAAACTCGGGCTGGCGGGCTTTGTCCTCCAGTTCCCCTCGACCTGCACATCCCAGGAGGATCAGGCGCTCTGGCTGCTCGAGATGAGCCGCACGCTCAAGACGTCCGGCGGGACCCTGATCGCCGCCAACCTCGCGACCATCGAACTGCTGCCGCTGGCCAACGCCGCCGGCTTCACCCACGCCACCGTGCGCGTCTGAGCGGCCCTCTACGTTGAGGCTGCGGACATCGGCGCGAACGGCAGGCTACGGGCGTTCTGCTGGGCGGTCAGGACCAGCTCGGCGGCGAGCAGGGCCTGGTCCTGGTCCTGGGCCACCTGGGTGCGCTCGACGATGTCGGCCACGAACTGCGGGCCGAACGGCAGGGCCACGTCGTTGCAGTCGATGTAGAGCGCCTGCTTGCGGTCGACCACGAACAGGTGGTTGCCGCCCTTGCGTCCGGCCGGGTCGGCGAACTTGCGCAGCTCCATGTAGCCCTCGGTCCCCAGGATGAAGAGCCGCCCGTCGCCCCAGGTCCCCAGGCCGTCGGGGGTGAACCAGTCCACCCGGATGTAGCCGGCCCCGCCATCGCCCGCGACGGTCATGTCGCCGAAGTCCTGGAACAGCGGATGGTCCTGGTGGGCGACGTTGCCGACCTGGGAGGACAGCACCTGCGCCGAGCGGGAGCCGGTGTAGTAGACGAACTGGTCGGCCTGGTGCGAGCCGATGTCGGTCAGGATGCCGCCATAGCGCGCCTTGTCGTAGAACCAGGCCGGCCGGTCCTTCCCGACCTGGTGCGGGGCGATGTTGAGGGTCTGGATCACCCGCCCGATCGCGCCGGCCTGGACCAGTTCGCCGGCCTTGACCGCCGCGGGCACCTCCAGCCGCTCGGAGTACATCAGGGCGAACTTGCGCCCGGTCGCCTTGATCGTCTGGCGCACCTCGGCGAGCTGCTCCAGGGTGACGATGCCGGGCTTGTCGCTGAGGTAGTCCTTGCCGTGGCGCATCACCCGCAGGCCGAGCGGGGTGCGCTGGTCCGGGATCGGCGCCCCGGCCACCAGCTGGATGCTGGGGTCCTCAAGGACCTCCGCCTCGCTGCGCGCCAGCTTCACCTGGCCGAACTTGGCGCGGAAGTCGCTGACCTGCTTCGGGTCCGTAGCGTAGACCGAGACCAGCTGTCCCCCGCCCCGCAGCACCGCGGCGGTCATGGCCAGGATATGGGGGTGGTCCAGCCCGATCACCGCGAAACGGATGCTGTGGGTGGGCCGCGCCTCGGTCCTGGGCGCCACCACCTGCCGGGCCTGGGCGGCCTCCGGCAAGGCGGACAACAGCCCCGCCACGCCTACTCCCGCCGCGAACATCGACCGCCGGCTCAGATCATCCATGTCCTGTTTCCCTTCGCTTTTTTCTCCTCCCCTGCTTCAGCGGGGGAGGTGGCGGCGCAGCCGACGGAGGGGGCTCGTGGAGAACTGCGGGGAGTTGCAGCGTACAGGGCGCCGCCCTTCGAGCCCCCACCACCATGCTGCGCATGGTCGCCCTCCCCCGCTCCGCAGGGGAGGAGAAACGAGATCACCGCTTCGGCGGCGCCTGCCAGTTGACCACGTCGTAGACCGCAGGGACCTTGCCCACGTTCTTCAGCGCGTGCAGCGAGTTGGAGGCGTTGAAGATCACCGAGCCCGGCCCGACCCGCTTCCAGCTCCCGCCGGACAGGGTCTCCACCACGCCCTGGCGGATGATCACCAGTTCCTCGTTCGGATGGCGGTGCGGCGGATGCGACCACTTGCCGGGATCGAGCCGGGTCACGTGCACCTCAAGCTGGTCGAGGGTGGCGGTGGGGCCCTTCATGATCTGGCGGAACTCGCCGACCGGGGTCTTCTGCCCGTGGGTGGCGTTCCAGTCGTAGACCGACGGACCGATGATGTTCGGCTGGGCCTGGGCGGTCGCGGCGCCCAGCGAAAGCGCAGCCAGAAGGCCCAGGAAAATGGTAACGTTACCATTGCAAGTCAAGCCGATCTCCTCCGCACCCTGTTTTCTTGCACCTTCAACTGAGGGGAGCCTTTCCGCAAGTGCGGATCGGACCGGTTCAGCGCGCCTGCTGGAAGAGGTCGGAAACGTACTGGCGGGCCAGCGCGCGCGCCTCGGCCAGCAGGGCGGCCTGGATCTCCGCCCGCTCCTGCATCGCCACCGGGATGAACTTCAGCAGATGCAGCAGCAGCATGGCCTGCACCTCCGCCTGCGCCGGGGCCGCGCCACCCGCGCGGGCCAGTATGGAGGTGAGCCGGCGGCGGATTTCCCCCCGCAGCGCCGCGCGGGTGTCGGTGGTCTCGCTGCGGCCTTCGAGTAGGGCCAGGGCGGCCGACTTCTCGGACTGGAAGCGCACCATCTGGTCGAACAGGGCGTCGGCCAGCTCCACCGCCGAAAGCCCGGCCGCGCGCTGTTCCAGCGCGTCGAACGGCTCGCGCAGCATGTCGCCGTAGCGCCCGATCAGGGCGTCGGCCACCACCGCCTTGGTCGGGAAGAACCGGTACAGCGAGCCGATGGCGGTGTTCGAGCGCGCCGCGATCTCGGTCATGGTCGCCGCGTCGTAGCCCTTCTCCGCAAACACCTCGGCGCCCGCGTCCAGGATGGCCGCCACCCGCAGCCGCCCCCGCTGGCGCTTGGGCTCCAGCGCGGTGGCCGGCGCCGGACCCGGACCTGGGGCCGTAGCCTCCGTTGACT
>JBARAK010000684.1:0-5964 GCA_049791955.1 Caulobacteraceae bacterium | reverse complement strand
GGTCGCGCTCGCCTGGCTCAGCGCCAAGATCACCGCGCCGATCGCCAGCGCCACCAGCGTGGCGCAACTGCACGAGATCCTCGGGGCCGCGCGCCTGGAGCTCAGCGACGAGGCGGTGGCGAAGCTGGACCGGGCGAGCGCTTAGGAGCACGCGGCCGCCCCTAACTTCCGATCATCCCCGCCTTCGCTGGGGTAATCGCGGTTGGAGGAGGATCGCTAAATGGCCAATTCGTATCATCGGAGGATACGTTTTTCTTGCAAGACGTATCATCTTGCGATACGTTAATGCGTCGGCAAAGGACCATTCGTGGCGATCCTGAGCTTCAAAGATCAGTGGTGCGAGAACATCCATAATAGGCGTGCGCCTGGAAAAGGTTTTCCCGCAGACCTCGTTCGGGTCACTCAACGCAAGCTCGCGATGCTGCACGCGGCGCTTGTTCTTGACGATCTGAAATCACCACCGGGCCACTCTCTTGAAGCGCTGAGGGACGATCGCAAGGGTCAACATTCTATTCGTGTCAATAACCAATTCCGGCTGTGTTTCGTGTGGACCGAACATGGCCCATCAGAAGTGGAATTCATCGACTACCATTAGGTCCGCATTCAGAAGCCTAGGAAGGAGATGGCGATGACCGCTCGCATCTCTGGTCATCAAGACGACGTTCTGCCTCCCGTTCATCCGGGCGAAATCCTGCTGGAGGAGTTCATGAAGCCGCTGGGCCTTACGGCCTACCGGCTCGCGGACCGCCTCCATATTCCCCGGACGCGGATCGAACGTCTTTCACGCGGAGAGACCTCCGTCACCGCCGATACGGCGCTTCGGCTATCGCGCGCGTTTGGCACGACGCCTGATTTCTGGCTGGCGCTCCAGGCTCATTACGACCTGACCGATCCAGCCACCATGGCGGCGGCCGAGTTGGAGACGATCGAGCCAATCCAGGCGCCCGAGATGGCGTGACACGAGGACTGTTCTAGCCCTGCAGATAGGCCGACGGGCGGGGGCGCAGCAGGCGGCGGACGCGGTTGACGAGGTCGGTGTGGGTGAAGGGCTTCCTGAGGAAGTCCTTGGCGCCCAGCGCGATGGCGCGGCGGACGTCCTCGCCGCTGTGGCGGGCGGTCAGCACCATCACCGCCACCCGCCGCTCCGGATCGGCGGTCTTCAGTTCCTCCAGCACCCCGAAGCCGTCCAGCACCGGCATGTTGATGTCCAGCAGCATGGCTTGGGGGCGCCAGTCGCGGACCCGGTCCAGGGCTTCCCGGCCGTTGTGGGCGGAGAAGGTCTCGTAGCCGGCCAGCCGCAGCTGGGTCTGGATCAGCTCGCGGATCGCCGTGTCGTCCTCGGCGACGAGCACCTTTGCGAGCGCGTCAGCCATGGGCGGCGTCCGCAGGTTCGGCGCGGCCGGGGTCCAGGGCGGCGGCGACCGCCGCGATCAGCGAGGTCAGTTCGATCGGCTTGGACACCACCGCATCGAAGCCCAGCCCGGTCAGCCGGGCGGCCTCTTCCGGATTGGCGTCGGCGGTGTAGGCGATGATGGGGGTGGCGTCGTTGGGGCCTGGCGTCGAGCGGATGCTGCGCAGGGCGGACAGGCCGTCCATCCTGGGCATCCGCAGGTCCATCAGGATCACGTCGTAGGGCTCTTCCGAGGCCAGCTTCACCGCGACGTCGCCGTCGTCGGCCTCGGCGACCTCGGCCCCGAAGCCGTTCAGGAACAGGCGGGCGAGCTCGCGATTGGTGGCGTGGTCGTCGGCCACCAGCACCCGCAGTCCGTCCAGGCCGATGTCAACGGCGCCGGTGGCGGCGGCCTGCGGCTGCACGGCCTGGGTGACCGGGGCCGGGATCCACATCCAGAACCGGCTGCCGTGGCCGGGCCGGCTGTCCGCTCCGATCTGGCCCCCCATCGCCTCGACCAGGCCCTTGCAGATCGCCAGGCCAAGGCCGGTGCCGGCGTGGGCGCGGGTGAGGGAGCCGTCGATCTGCGAGAAGCGCTGGAACAGCAGGTGCAGCTTTTCCGGCGGAATGCCGGCGCCGGTGTCGCGCACTTCGATCGCCAGTCGCCCGCCGGCATAGGCGACCCGCAGCGACACCGATCCGGCGGCGGTGAACTTCACCGCATTGCCGATCAGGTTGAGCAGGATCTGGCGCACGCGGGAGCCGTCGACCAGCAGGTGATCGGCCAGGCCGTCCTGCTCGAAGTGCAGCTCCAGCTCCTTGGCGGCGGCCTGGGGGGTGAACAGCTCCAGCGTCATGCGGCACAGCTCGGCCACGTCGCAGGGGGCGGGCGCGATATGGACCTGGCCGGCCTCCAGCTTGGAGAAGTCCAGGATGTCGTTGACGGTGCAGAGCAGCGCCTGGCCGGCGTTCTGCACCCGGTCGATGCAGTCGCGCACCAGCTCGGGGGTTCCCGGCTGGCCGGCGGCGATGCCGGTGAAGCCGAGGATGCTGGTCAGGGGCGTGCGCAGCTCGTGGCTCATGTTGGCGAGGAACTCGGCCTTGGCGCGCGCCGCCGCCTCGGCCTCCTCGCGGGCCCGTTCCAGCTCGTCCTCCATCGCCCGGCGCTCGGTGACGTCGCGGGCCACGTCCACGAAGCTGGTCGCGCGGCCTTCGGCGTCGCGCACGACCTGGGGATTGACCTCCAGCCAGATCCAGCGGCCGTCCTTGCGCCGGAACCGGTACTCCAGCGGGACGCCGGGGCCGCGGCGGCCGTCCACCAGCTCGCCATAGACCTGCTGCACCATGGGATAGTCGTCGGGATCGATGAAGCCCTGCGCCGTGCGGCCGAGCAGGTCCGCGTCGTCATAGCCGGTCAGGGTGAAGATGGCCGGCGAGACGAAGGTGAACACCCCGTGCAGGTCCAGGGTGACGATGGTGTCGTTGGCCTTGTCGGCCAGCAGGCGGTAGCGGGCCTCGCTCTCGATCGCGGCGGCTTCGGCGCGGGCGGCGCGTTCGGCCTCGGCCAGGGTGCGGGCCTGCAACCGGCGCTGGGCGGCCTGCAGGTTGGCCACCGGCAGGCTGGAGAGCAGGGATACGATCAGGAAGCTCTGCAGCACGGTCGCCCGCTCCACCGCGTCGCCGTGGGTCAGCTCGATCGGGCCGTGGTGGGTCACCGTGGCGATCACCGAGATCACCGCGGTCAGCAGCACGCCGGATGCGGCCCCGAAGGCCCCGAACTCGATGCTGACGATCAGCAGGGCGGGCGGGACAAGGAACAGTGCGGGCGCGCGGCTCTCGACGAACACCCCGGTCACGCAGACCAGCAGCAGCCCGATCGCCAGGCCGGCGCGCAGGGTGAAGGGGCGCTCCTTCAGGTGCTCGCCGGGCCGCAGCAGGACCAGGAAGCAGGGGGTGAGCAGCAGCAGGCCGAGCGGGTGCGCCATGCCCCAGGTGCGCAGGCTGGCGCCCGGCGGGTCGCCCCTGAGCACCCAGAGCAGCCCGGCCGCCAGCCCGCCGGCCAGCAGCCCGACCACGGCGGCGGTCAGCGCCAGGGTCACCAGCTGGCGCCCCTGGTCCATCCGGACCTGGCCGCCGAGCACCCTTCGCAGGATCACCGCGGTGAGGCCGTATTCGATCCCGTTGCCCAGGGCCAGGCACAGGGCGACCCCGCCGCTGTTTCCACTCATGTAGGTGGTGAGGAAATTCGCCCCCACGCAGGCCGCGATCAGGGCCGGCCATTTCCGCGGGTCGGTGCGCAGAAGCGCCGCCAGGGCGACCGCATTGGCGATCCAGATCGGCGCAAGGCGTCCATCGTCCCGGGGAATGAGCGCCGAAACCCGGCCGGCCGCAAAATAAATCAGGGCGACCGCGACGACCAAAAGCGCCTGCCGGGGAAGGACCGGCAGACGGGGGGCCGGTAAACCAAGGCCCGGTAAGCGAAGGGACTGTACAGCCGACGGGGAACGCATGGCTCCATCCTCGGCCAGCACGCCAAAAGCCAGGTTAATTCCGTCGCTTGAAATGCGTGCTTTGGCGCCGCAGTCGCCCGAGATAACGCCCGGATAATGCTCAGCTTACATCCGTAGCTATCCCCTCTTGTTCTGAAATCACGCCGTAGCCGTGGGCTCCCTAATTTGCATCCGTCGCCACCGTGGCCTGGAGGCGACGCCAGGCGGTCAGGCTCGATCTGTCGCCGTGCTCGGAAGGGGGGAGCCCATGTCGTAGAACAGGCGCGATCACGATCGGCGGACCGACGTTCGCCATATCTCACAAGACGGGCTTCACAAGACAGCCGCCAGCGCGGCCCGTGACCGTCTTCACCTGACCAACCTCCGTCCGAACGGGGCGATCTCCAGACATCCGCCGAACCTGATCGGCGGAGCGGGAGAGCCTGTGCGCCGCATGCCGGCGCCGCGGCCGGAGCAGCGGATTTCAACCTCTCACCAAACCGGAGCAGATCAATGATCAAGTATGCGATGGCTGCAGCGACCGCGGCGGCCCTTTCCCTCGGCGCGGCGCAGGCCCACGCCGCCCAGCTTCCGCAGGATGCGCCCGCCGGGCCCTCGGGCTACGACGTGACGGACTTCTCCGGCTTCTACGCTGGCGTGAACCTGGGTGGCCGGGTCGGCGGCCAGGACGACGTGCACACCGTCGGCCAGGCCGCGCCTAACATAGCCAACATCGCCGGCGGCGCGCGTCCCGGCTTCGTGCCGCTGGACCGCAAGGGCATCCTGGGCGGCGGCCAGTTCGGCTACAACTACCAGATCGGCCGCGTGGTCGCGGGCCTGGAGACCGACTTCGACGGCATCGACGCCGACGACACCAACACGGTGGTCACCAAGCAGCTCAACACCGGCCTGCCGCTGAACAACACCTTCCGCTCGGACCTGCAGTACCTCGGCACCTTCCGCGGGCGGCTGGGGGTCGTGTTCCACCGCGCGCTGTTCTACGGGACCGGCGGACTGGCCTATGGCGAGAGCCGCCAGCGCGTCGACATGTTCGGCCCGACCGGCGGTGTGGTGCAGTTCCACGGCGACCGCAGCCAGATCCAGACCGGCTACGCCGCCGGGGGCGGGGTGGAATATCCGCTCAGCCGCAACATCAGCGTCAAGGCCGAGTACCTCTATTACGACCTGGGCAAGGAAACCCTGAACGTCGCGGTCATCCCCGGCAGCGGCGGGGCCGGCACCGGCTACAATTCCCAGTTCCGCAACGACGGCCAGGTCGTGCGGATCGGCGTGAACTACGCCTTCCGGTAGGATCTTTCCGGTTCAAGCGCCGTCGGGAGCGAGCACGCTTCCGGCGGCGCTGCAAGCGGGAACCCGGGGGAAGGGGGTGCGACGCTTGGCTCGGCTCCGACCCTGTGGTTTCCCCCAGGGCGGCATAAACGATTAAGCCTGACGATCTAGCCTGTTCCCGGGATTTCCCTCGGACCCTGGATGCCACGTCGTCTTGATCATCGATGGAGCGGCTTCGGCTTCCTCCGGGATCGCCGGGCGGGCGTGGGCCTCATCGCGGCGATCGCGATCCCGGTGCTGCTCGGCTTCGCCGCGCTGGTCGCCGAATACGGCCACGGCATGCTGATCAAGTCCGACGACCAGAGGATCGCGGACCTGTCGGCCTATGCGGCCGGCCTGGCCTACAGCGCCAACAGCACGACGGCGGCCATGACCTCCGCCGCCCAGGCGGTCGCGGCGCTGAACGGCGCGCCGGCCTCGGGCGTGAGCGTGGCTCTGGTGACCTCGCCCACCGGGGACGGGAACCAGGCGGTCCAGGTGACCATATCGACCCGGCTGCAGCTGTATCTGGCCGAGATGCTCGGGGCCTCGACCAGCCTGCCGGTCTCGTCGGTCGCCTACGCCGAGCTGAAGGCCGCCGGCGCGCCCTGCATCATCGCGCTCAAGACCGGCGGGGGCGGCGTGACGCTCAGCGGCGGGACCAGCGTGACGGCGGCGGCCTGCGCGGTGGCCTCCAACGCCACGGTCTCGGTGCCCTGCGGCACGACGGTGACCACCAAGGTGGTGGACTACGAC
>JBARAK010000683.1:0-1593 GCA_049791955.1 Caulobacteraceae bacterium | reverse complement strand
GCCAGGGCCGACCCGTCGCCGGCCGCCGCCAGCCCCAGGTCGAAGCCCGGCCCCTCGGCATCCCCCTCGCCGCCCTTGAGCACGCTATGCTGGGTCAGGACCGAGAACAGCTCTCCGGTCATGGCGGTGACGAACCGCTCGATCCGCCCGTCGGCGATCACGGCCCATTTGGCGTGGGTGCCGGGGTGGCAGACGAGATGGGTTCCCCGGCGCCGGGCGGGGTCCTGGGCCAGCCAGCCGACCAGCTGGGTTTCCTCGCCCCGCATCACGTCGGGTCCCTCCAGCCCCGCGCCGCCAAGTCTCCGATCGCGCAGCCCCGGGACGATCCCGACCGGCGGGTCCTGGCCCTCGATGTAGCCGATCGCGGCCGCCAGGGTCGCGGCGTCGGCGGGGCAGTCCACATAGGGGACCTCCTTCCAGCCGAGGTTGGAGCCGGCCATGCCGGCGATCAGCGCCGGCAGGCGGTCCGCGTTCAGGGCCAGGCGCACGGTGTCGTGGAACACCACGGCGGCCTCGCCGGGCTTCAGCCTCGACACCCCCAGCGGGAATTCCTGGTGCGCCAGCGGCGAGCCGTCCCGGTCCACCGTCCAGGCCCTCAGGTTGGTGGTGCCCCAGTCGACGGCGAGGAAGGCGGGTTCGGTCATGGGCTCTAAACGCCGGGGTCCGGCTTGGGATGCGGGGCGCTCCTTAATCCCTCTCCCCCTTACCGAATCGGGGCGTGGACGAAGCGGAGCAGGTTGGCGGCTCCGGGTGCGGCGAACGAGGCCCCGGCCAGGATCGTGCAGACTCCTTGGGAAAGCCCTATGGTCCGGTGTAGTCCCTACCAACGAATACTCTTTGAATTACCTGACGTTCTTCATTTGTGCGAAGGATTACCCGCCAGTCCGTGGAGACCAACAGTATCTGGCGCGTCCTGAAGGAGCAAAATATATATGGTCCAAGATTATCTGCTCCGGGGTTGCAGGTCGCCCCGGACGCTTTCAGGATGTTTTCGGCGGCGACAGCAGAAGAGCCAGCGGGAAACATCTGCTCCGCAGCTTGGCGGGCTTCGGCCAAACCTGTGTCGCCAGGCATGCGAGCGTATCGCTTGATCTCAAATCGCTTCGGCCTTGCCGCGCTCGGGTCCTGGGCAACGCTCTCCGCCCTACCAGCACCGACGTCGCCAAGAAGACCTGAAACAACCGTAACCAAGAGAAGCGCCCGAAGCCGACCTGCCGCTGCCGGCCCGCCTGGGGCGAAGCGCTTGGGTAGCTTGGATCGATCGAAGGGGCTCATCGGATCTTTCGCGGCTGCAATTACATGAGCTGCGCGCCCCCAAGAATGCAACCAATGATTTCCCCCTTACCGGATCGGGGCGTGGGCGAAGCGGAGCAGGTTGGCGGCGCCGGGCGCGCCGAACGGGGTGCCGGCCAGGATCAGGATGCGTTCGCCGGGCTTGGCCAGGCCCAGCTCCACCGCGTAGCGCACCGCGTCCTCGGTGACCACTTCCAGGGTCTTGGGATCGGAGCCCGAGCGGGGCTCCAGCCCCCAGACCAGCGCCAGCCGGCGCGCCACCTGGGGCGTGGGGGTCAGGGCGATGGCGGGTTGCAGCGG
>JBARAK010000682.1:0-3412 GCA_049791955.1 Caulobacteraceae bacterium | reverse complement strand
CGCTAGCCCCGGGCGGCAGCGCCGCGCTGCATACCCGCGCCCTGGCGCTGCAGGGGCTGGATCGGTCGGACGATGCGCTGGAGGCCTTCGCCCTGGCCCGGGCGGCCAAGGCCAATCCGGCCCTGGTCGTCACCCACACAGCCGGCCTGCTGGCCGAACTGGGCCGCAAGGCGGAGGCGCTGGCCGAACTCGAGGCGGCCCTGTCGCTGCAGCCAGACCTGACCGACGCCTGGTACGCCCGCGCCAGCCTGACCCGTTACACGCCCGGCCACCCAGACCTGGCGCGGATGGAGACGCTGGCAGCGGCTCCCCGGGCCACGTTGCGCGACCGGACCTATCTCTCCTACGCACTGGGCAAGGCCTATCTGGACGCTGGCGACGGCGAGCGCGCCTTCGACCACCTGCGCGACGGCGCCAGGCTGAAGCGGGCGACGGTGGCCTACGATCCCAAACTGGAGGCGCGCGCCTTCGCCGGCATCGCCGCCACCTACGCTCCCGCCTTCCTGGCGGAGCGCCACGGCGTGGGCGATCCGTCCCCGCGTCCGGTCTTCGTGTTCGGCATGCCCCGCTCCGGCACCACCCTGGTGGAGCACATCCTGGCCTCCCACCCCCGGGTCCACGGGGCGGGAGAGACCATCCACCTGCCGGACCTGGTCGAGGCGGAACAGCTCGGCGTGCGGGCGGCGACGCTGGCGCCGGAAGATTTCACCAGGCTGGGGCGGCGCTACCTCGACCTCGTCGGGACCAGCGCCCCCGACACACCGCGGATCGTGGACAAGGCGCCGCTGAACTTCATGCACGCGGGGCTGATCTCGCTGATGCTGCCGGGCGCGCGCATGATCCACTGCCGCCGCGACCCGCTGGACACCTGCCTGTCGGCCTATTCGATGCTGTTCACCCGCGGCCACGAATATTCCTACGACCTGCACGAGCTCGGTCATTTCCACCGGCTCTACCGCGGGCTGATGGCGCACTGGCGCGAAGTCCTGCCCGCCGGCCGCCTGCTGGAGATCGACTACGAGGCGCTGGTCGAGGCGCCCCAGCCGCAGATCCGCGCGATCCTGGACTTTTGCGGCCTGCCCTGGGACGAACGCTGCCTGCGCTTCCACGAGACCCCCCGCCGGGTCACCTCGGCCAGCCTCGATCAGGTGCGCTCGCCGATCTACACCGGCAGCATCGGCCGGGCGCAGCGCTTCCGCCCCTGGCTGGGCGAGCTGGAGGCCGCGCTGGGAGTCTAGGCTCGCGCCCCTTTAAACTCCGCTCATCCCCGCGAAGGCGGCGACCCAGATCGTAAGGCGCGATCCTGCGGCGCGAAGCAAGCGCCCGATCGGCCAAGCCTGATCCTTATGATCTGGGTCGCCGCCTTCGCGGGGATGAGCGGAGTTTGAAAGCCCCGTGAAGGGGGAGAAGGCGCAGAGCCGCCCCCTCAGCCCCTCCGCATCGGATTGCGGCGTTCGGGCGGGATGGCGTCGTAGCGGGTGGCGGGGGTGACGCCCAGGCGGCGGCGGGCGACTTCCACCGGCTCGGCCAGGATGGCGCGGTAGTCCTCGGCGGGCAGCCAGGCGGCCTTGCGGCCCCGCTGGAAGCCCTGCCAGATCGCAGCCACGTGCTCAAAGCCGCCGCCGACCCGGCGCGAGTTCAGCGCCGCGCCCACCGCGATCAGCGCCCAGCCCGGCCCGCGGGTCTGGGCGAAGGAGAAGGCGGTCAGGCACGCCTCGCCCAGCGCGTCGCGGCCATAGCCGCTCAGGATGTGCCAGATATCGTGGGTGTCGCGGATGCGCCGGCCGTACCAGGCATGGGGGTGGCGCGTCTCCAGCTTGGTCATGTCGAGGCCCCTGCGGCTCTCCTCCGCCAGACCCGCGGCCGACAGACCCTCGGCGGTGCGCCAGGCCAGGTATTCGGCTCCCACCGATCCCGCGGCGTAAACCGACATGGCCGCGTCGTCGTCCAGGTGGTGGATCAGTTCCTCGTGCTCGTAGGCGATCCGGCCGCCCTCCGGCGTGCCCAGCAGGTGGCGGTAGCCGGTCATGGTCGAGCGCCCGTTCAGCGCGCGCATGATCTCGAACACCTGGGTGGTGTTCTCCTTGTCGCGGAGCAGGGCGCGCAGGGCCTTGAGCGCGCGCGGCAGGTCGATCCGCGTGCTGGGAGGCTGGTAGATCGGCCCCTGGGCCTGGACCCCTTCGGACGTCATCTGGAGATCGCTCATCGAAAGGCTCGTACGGTCAAATCCGCCCCTTAATGTGGCCCAAACCGGGGGCGATTTGAAGGTGTTCGAAACATCGGCATCGCCGCATGGGGGTTGCGGGGGTGGTTGACGCCTAAAGCGCCCCCTCTTCCCACAGCCCCATCAGCCAGACGCGGAAAGCGGTCATCGCCGCGGTCGGATCGCGCGACTTGAGCCGGGTCAGCCAGTAGCCGCCCAGGTCCGCCTCCACCGCGAACGGCCGCACGAGTTGGCCGCTCTCCAGCTCGCGCCGGAACAGGCCGGGCGGGGCCAGCGCCACCCCTTCGCCGCGGATCGCCGCCTGGGCCATGATCAGCGAACTGTCGAACAGCGGCCCGCGCACATTGACCGGGCCCAGCCCCGCCACCTTGAACCAGAACAGCCAGTCCTGCGGTCGGTAGGAGCGCAGCAGCGGCAGGCGCAGCAGATCGGCGGGCGCGGTGAGTTGGGCGGCCAGGGCCGGCGCACACAGGGGCGACAGCGGCGCCTTGCAGACCAGCTCGGCCTCGCAGCCATGCCAGGCCCCGTCGCCGAAGCGGATAGCGTAGTCGAGCCCCTCGGCCACGATGTCGACCTTGTTGTTGTTGGTCAGCAGCCGCAGGTCCACCAACGGGTAGGCGCCGCGGAAGGCCGGCAGGCGCTCCAGCAGCGCGCCAACCACGAAGGTGCCCACAGCGCTGACCGTCAGCACCTCGCGCACGCCGCCGGCCTCGAACTGCTCGAACAAGCGGTCGATGGCCCCGAAGGCCTCGAACAGGGTCGGCGCCAGGGCCACCCCCTCGTCGGTCAGCATCAGGCCGCGGTTGGAGCGGCGGAACAGCGCCACGCCCAGCCGCTGCTCCAGCCCCTTCACCTGGTGGCTGATCGCCGCCTGGGTCACGCACAGCTCGTCCGCCGCGCGGGTGAAGGACAGGTGGCGGGCGGCGGCCTCGAACGCCCTCAACGCATTGAGCGGAACCGCAGAGCGCGCCATCTATCCCTAGTTTTCCTCATGATCCAGCTGCAGTCATATCCTTTGCGGCGTCTCGCCGGAACAGGCAATCCCTGGGTGGCGAACACCTGTCGCCAACAGATCCGGAGAGCCTGATACATGAACGGACATCATGGCCGTAGCTGGCGCAGCCGCCGCCGCGCCACCGCTCTCGCCCTCATCCTCGCGACCGTTGCGCCCACCGCGCGCGCGGCGGC
>JBARAK010000681.1:0-5894 GCA_049791955.1 Caulobacteraceae bacterium | reverse complement strand
CCGCCGCGGTGGACGGGCGCCGCGTCACCGTCTCCGCCGCCCCCTCCTTCGCCGCCAAGTGGCTGGTCCCGCGCCTCGGCCGGTTCGAGGAGGCCAATCCGGAGATCGACGTCTGGCTGTCGGCCGGGATGGAACTGGTGGACTTCACCACCGGCGAGGTGGACATCGCCATCCGCTACGGCTCCGGCCGCTATCCGGGGCTGGAAGTGACGCGGCTGATGAACGAGACCGTGACCCCGGTGATCTCGCCCACCCTGCTGGCCGAGCGGCCGCTGGTCGAGGCCGACGACCTGACCCACCACACCCTGCTGCACGACGGCTCCCCCGACGCGGACGAGAGCTGCCCGGACTGGTCGATGTGGCTGACCGCGCGCGGGGTGCGCGGCGTGGACGGATCGCGCGGCCCCCGCTTCAACCAGTCGAGCCTGGTGATCGAGGCGGCGGTGGGCGGACGCGGGGTGGCCCTGGCCAAGGGCGCCCTGGCCCAGGCCGACATCGACGCCGGCCGGCTGGTGGCGCCGCTGCAGGCCTCCACCACCACGCTCGATTACGCCTACTACCTGGTCTATCCGAAAGCGAAGGGGCGGCTGAAGCAGGTCCGCAACTTCGCCACCTGGGTCACCGCCGAGGCCAGCGCCCACGAGGCCGGCGTGCAGAGCATGGACAACGGCGCGGGCATCTAGCCCCACTTTCCGGCACGCCCATGCAACCCACACGATAACGACTGCGTGATCTCGCCATGGCGATTTGCGCAAACGTCACCGCGCTCCCATAGGGTCGGTTCATAGGCTCAGCCGACCAGGGACGGAAAAATCATGGCCATCACCCGCCAGGTGATCACTTCACTGCTGCGCGACGGGACCGACGCGCTCGGCACCCGCACGCTGGCGGTGAAGATCGCAGACGACAGCATCGTCTCCGGCTCGCTGCTGACGGTGGAGAGCAACCACTTCGGCATCCTGAAGTCGCGCGGCGCGGTGCTGAACGTTTACGAGACAGGCCAATATGCCCTGACCACCCCCGACAAGCCGATCCTGGGCTCCATCGCCCAGGGCTTCTTCGGCGGCGCCTCGCCCTGGGTCTACGAGGTCATCTACATCAATCGCTCCAAGCTGCTGGTCCGCAACGAGGGCGTGGCCACCAGCGCCGAGATGGCCGAGATGGCCTATGTGGTGGACTACTACATCCACGTGGACAGCAAGGAAGCGGCCCTGGACCTGATCACCCACATGCCGTTCAGCGGCGCGGTGATCGACACCCAGGAAGTCGCCGACTACGCCGGCCCCGCCATCGAGCAGGCGATCAACCAGATCGTCCAGGTGACCAAGATGGAGAACATCAACGAGCACATCAACGAGGTGCGCGAGGCGGTGAAGGCCCACCTGACCGACTTCCTGCGCGTCTACGGCATCATGCTCAACGACCTGAAGGTCCTGATCATGCCCAAGGACGAGCGCATGCGGGAGCTGATCTCCCTGCAGGCGATCGGCCTCTCGCCGATCGAGGCGGTGCGCTACTACCTCGCCCTGCGCATGGCCGAGAAGGGCCTGGTCTCGGCCCCCAACGCGGCGGCCGGCCTGCCCTTCCAGATCGGCGGCCAGCCGAGCGGCTTCTATCCGGTCGGGGCCGAGGTCGGGCTTACCAAGTAGTGGCGGGCCAGGTCGTGGCCGGGTTCTACGACGTCGGGCCGCTGCGGCAGGTCGCGATCAACCTGTTTTACGGCTGGGGCTACAACTTCTACCGCAAGGAGAACCAGCTGCGCGCGGACGACGAACTCGTCCGCGCCAAGGCCTGCTGGCTGCTGAACCAGGCGCGTTCGACGGTGGAAAGCGCCGAGTCGGCCTACCGTCGCACGCATCTGCCGCCGCCCACCCGCGCCAATCCGCTGCCCGATCCGGCGGCGGTGGCGGGGGCCCAGGCGCTGGAGCGGATGTCGCGCGACATCGGCGCGGCCGAGGGGCGTATCCGCGCCCAGCCAGTCCCCGAGAATGACCGTATGACCCAGCGCTACCGCCAGGAAGCCGCCACCCTGGCCGCGCTCGGGGAGTGCGACCAGGACCTGATCGGCCAGTCCGACCTGCTGCGCACCTTGGTCGAGGGCCGCAGCGGGGAAGCGATGGTCGAGACCATAGCCGAACTCGAACAGGGTCTCGCCGCCATCGCCGACACCCTGCGCCGGAGGCAGGCCATCCTGTTCGGCGGCTGAGCCCCTCGCCGAAGCGCTACGCCGCCTTCACCGTCGAAGTGATACGGTAGCGGAAGGTGTCGGGGTCCAGCTGGTCCATCTCGCCGGCCGGGGTCATGGCCAGGGGATACATCAGGAAGTGCTCCGCCGGCGGTTTGGGCGCGCCGGGCAGTTCCACGTCGGTGGCGCTGTTGTAGGCGACCCAGTTCATCTCCCAACTGCCGAACAGCCGCTCGCGGTGGCTCTTCACCTCGGCGCTCTCGACCGGGATCTTCTCTTCCAGCACCACCTTGCGCACGTCGGCCGGATCGACCGGGAACCAGCCTTCGCCGTCCAGCCACATCTCGGCGCGGCAGTGCTGGGCGTGGGAGACGTCGCCCGACGCCCCCAGGCACTTGGCGTATTTCGACGGCCCCAGGCGCACGCCATAGACATCGCGCGCGGGAATGCCGGCGGCCCGCGACAGTCCCACCATCAGGCTGTTGATGTCGGCGCACTTGCCGCCGAGCCGGCCGGTCTCCAGCATGTTCTGGATGCCGCCGGTGCCGCAGCCGCGGGTGGCGGGATCACGGAAGGTGTTGTCCACCACCCAGTCGTAGATCGCCCGCAGCCGCGCCCGCGGCTCGGGATGGCCGAGCGCGATCTTCATGGCGGTGGTCTTCACCAGCCCGTCGGTCGGCAGGCTGGCGACCGGTGCGGTCCAGAAGGCGCGCTCGCTGGCGCTAAGGTGAGCCTTGTCGACCGTGCGATCACGGGTCGAGATGGTCTGGACCGCCTTCACCGTGCGGGGACCGCCCTGCTCGGCCCACACCACGTGCAGCATCTGCGCGCCATAGCGGGCGTCGCGCACCACGCGGGCCTTACCCGTGCTCTCGAACGTGCAGGTCGAGGCGTGCTGGTAGCCGCCACGGCTCTCGGGCAGGGGAATCCACAGCTCGGCCGGGGCGTCGGGACGGGTCAGGTCGATCTCGGTGACCATGTCGTAGCTGCGCCAGCCGTCGCCCTCAGGCGCGGCCCAGCCCTGTCGGGCGAACGCAACCGTCGCCACCAAGGTCCCGGCGCCTTGCAGGAGCGCGCGTCTGTGCATGGTCTTCACCCCAATCTGAGGGGTCAGGATTAACTCCGGCGGGGCGGCGCTTCAATCGCGACCAGAGTCGCGCGTCTAAGCCGCCGCCTTGGCGCGCAAATCCTCCGCCACCGAGGCGAGCAGCTCAAAGGAGCGGACCCGGGCGCCGTGATCGAAGATCTGGGCGGTGACCATCAGTTCGTCCGCGCCGGTCTGGGCGACGAAATCGGCCAGGCCGTTGCGCACCGTATCGGGCGAGCCGACCACCGCGCAACGCAGCGCGTGCGCCACCGTCGCCTGCTCCATCGGGCTGAGCACGGCCTGGATATCGTCCACCGGCGGCGGCAGCTTGCCCGGACGACCGCTGCGAAGACGCGCGAAAGCCTGCTGCAGCGAGCTGAACAGGCGGCGCGCCTCGACGTCGGTGTCGGCGGCGAACACGTTCAGGCCCAGCATGACGTGCGGCCTGTCCAGGCGCTCCGACGGCTTGAACCGCTGCCGGTAGACCTGGATGGCCTGCATCATGGCGTCGGGCGCGAAGTGCGAGGCGAAGGCGTAGGGCAGCCCCAGCGCCGCGGCCAGCTGTGCGCCGAACAAGCTGGAGCCCAGGATCCAGATCGGGATCTTCAGCCCCTCGCCCGGGGTCGCGCGCACGGCCTGGCCCGGCTGGGCCGGCTCGAAATAGGAGATCAGCTCCAGCACGTCCTGGGGAAAGGCGTCCACGTCGCCCGCCAGCGTGCGCCGCAGGGCGTGGGCGGTGATCTGGTCTGAGCCCGGCGCGCGCCCAAGCCCGAGGTCGATGCGGCCGGGATGCAGGGCCTCCAGGGTGCCGAACTGCTCGGCGATCACCAGCGGCGCATGGTTGGGCAGCATGACGCCCCCCGCCCCGATCCGGATGGTCGAGGTCGCCGCCGCCACGTGGGCCAGGGCCACCGCCGTCGCCGCGCTGGCGATGCCGGCCATGTTGTGGTGCTCGGCCATCCAGTAGCGGCCATAGCCCAGCCGCTCGGCGTTGCGGGCCAGGTCGGTGGAGTTGCGCAACGCCTGCCCGGCGTCGGAACCTTCCACCACGGGAGAGAGATCGAGTACGGAAAGCGGGACCATGGCCGCCATATGGGCGCCGCCCTGCCCGAGCGGAATGGGCGGCCCGCGCGGAGGCTGGCGGCGCGACCCAACTTCAGCCACACCTACAAACGTCATTGGGCGTTCACCTCTGGCGCGAAACCTTTCCGGAGCAGCCATGCGGCGCACGCGGACGTTCCTCACCTGCGGCCTGATCGCCGGAACCGCGCTGGCGGGGACCGCGCGCGCCGCCGCTCCCGCTCCGTCCCCAGCCCTGGCCGCGCCGCACGTGAAGGCCTCAACCGTCACCGCCCCGCCGATCGACTACCGCGAACGCACCCTGGCCAACGGCCTCCATGTCTTCAGCGTCGTCGACAAGACCACGCCCAACGTCACCGTCCAGCTGTTCTACGACGTCGGCGGCAAGGACGACCCGTCCGGGCGCTCGGGCTTCGCGCACCTGTTCGAACACCTGATGTTCAAGGCCACCCGCGACATGCCCTCGGAGTTCATGGACCGGCTGACCGAAGACGTGGGCGGCTTCAACAACGCCTCCACCGCCGAGGACGCCACCAACTTCTACGAGGTCATCCCCGGCAACCACCTGGAGCGCCTGCTGTGGGCGGAGGCCGAGCGGATGAGCTCGCTGCAGGTCGACCAGGGCGCCTTCACCTCGGAACGGCAGGTGGTCGAGGAGGAATTGCGCCAGCGGGTGCTGGCCGATCCCTACGGGCGGCTGTTCAGCTATCTGACGCCGGAGGAATCCTATCGCGTCCATCCCTATCGCCGGCCGGTGATCGGCAGCATCGAGGACCTGGACAGCGCGACGCTGGCGGACGTGCGCGCCTTCCACGCCACCTACTACCGGCCGGACAACGCCAACCTGATCGTGATCGGCAACTTCGATCCGGCCCAGTTCGACGCCTGGGTGGATCGCTATTTCGGGCCGATCGGCCATCCCTCCGCCCCTATCCCGCGGGTGACCGCGGTCGAGCCGCCCCGCACGGCGCCACGCACCGTCACCGGCTATGGCCCGGACGTGCCGCTCCCCGCCGTGGAGCTGACCTTCCTCGGGCCGCCGGCCTCCAGTCCGGACGCCCCGGCCCTGGCGGTGACGGACGCCATCCTGACCACCGGCCGCGCCTCGCGCCTGTACCGCGACCTGGTCTACCAGCAGCAGCTGGCCCAGGACGCCTTCTCCGATCCCGGGACGCACCAGCAGTCCAGCCTGTTCTCCGTCGGGCTGGTCATGGCCAGCGGCCGCACGGTCGAGCAGGGCGAGACGGCGCTGCGCGACGAGCTTGGCAAGCTGGCCGACGCGCCGGTGTCGCCGGATGAGCTGGCGCGGGCCAAGAACCAGCTGATGGCCCAGACCCTGAGACAGCGCGAAACCGTCGATGGACGCGCCAACGAACTGGGCCAGACCATCGTGCTGGAGGGCGACCCGGCCAAGGTCAACACCGACATCACCAAGATCCAGGCCGTCACCCCCACCGACATCCAACGCGTGGTCCGCCGTTACCTGGCCGACGACCGGCGGGTGGTGATCCGCTACCTGGCCGAGGCCGATCGCCCCAAGGG
>JBARAK010000680.1:0-2447 GCA_049791955.1 Caulobacteraceae bacterium | reverse complement strand
GCCAGGGCGGACGCGTCGTCGACGGGAACCAGCAGGGCGTCCTGGCCGTCGCGCACCGTGGCGCCCGGGCCCTGGCTGGCGGCGGTGACCAAGGGGATCTGGTGCGCCCAGGCCTGGATCACCGTATTGCCAAGTGGTTCGAACCGCGAGGGGAACACGCAGATGTCGGCGGCCCGATACAGCGCCGAGGCGTCCAGCCGCCAGCCCAGGAAACGCACGCGGTCGGCCACGCCCAGCCGTTTGACCTGGGCCTTCAGCTGGCCGTCCAACGGCCCGGCGCCGGCGATCCACAGATAGGCTTCCGGAATCTCCGCCAGGGCCTCCAGGGTGATGTCGTGGGCCTTGTCGCTGTGCAGCCGGCCCATGCCCAGCAGCAGGGGCGCGTCCTCGGGCGTGTCGAACTCCGCCCGGCTGACCGGCGGGTCGTCCTTGGGCACGGCGAAGTTGGGGATGTAGCTGACCCGGTCCGCCGGCCAGCCCTCGCGCACGATGTAGTCGACGATGTCGCGCGTGTTGCCGACCAGGAAGTCCGCCCCGCGATAGTATTTCAGGTCGTAGTAGCCGCCGAGCCGCCCGATCCGGGCCCAGGGCCCCTTCTTCGGGACCACCCGCCCAGCGCGGTTCATCCACTGCACCAGCACGCGCGACTCCAGCTCGGCCGCCAGCTTGCGGATCAGCCGGCCAGTGGAGAAGTCGAACGGCGGATGGAACGGCAGCACGTCGGCGCGCACGCCCATGGCCGCCAGCGCCGCCTCGCGGTCGGCGTTGGCGTGGATGGCCGCCGCCTGAGGCGAACCGTCCCGGTGCAGCGCGTCCAGCAGGTCGAGGAAATAGGTCTCGGCCCCCCCGTGGCGGGGCGAGCCCAGCAGGTGGAGGACCGTCATGAGGCGCAGATAGTCATCGCTGACTTACTATCGGCATCCCCCACCGGGCAGAAGAGGGCGGCGGATGGACGCGCCTATCGGCGCGAAGCTGTCACAAGACCGCAACGCCGGGTTGGACGCTTTCCACTCGCCAGCCGCTTCACACGCGCCGTAGCATGGTGCGGACATCCGCCGCTGACGGGCCCGCCCCAGGCGATCGAAGGGCCTGCCAAAATGTTCATGCGATCGATTTCGGCCCCGCCGTTGCTGGCTGGCCTGTTCCTGGCCGCCGCCGTCCAGGCTGCGCCCGCTTCGCCCCCCAAGCCCGGCGTAGCGGCCGTCCAGCGACCGTTCTCGGGACTGAAGCCGTCCGCCGTCTTCAAGCTGGGCGCGACCGCGGACTGGGTCGAGGTCACGCCGGACGCGGTGTGGGTCGGCGCTTCTGGCCCGGATGCGGTGGTGAAGCTCGAT
Source organism: Caulobacteraceae bacterium (assembly GCA_049791955.1). Taxonomy (GTDB): domain Bacteria; phylum Pseudomonadota; class Alphaproteobacteria; order Caulobacterales; family Caulobacteraceae; genus CAHJWH01. Next base: position 1,113 of record JBARAK010000680.1, on the reverse strand, counting down.
CCGCGCACCAACGCGATATCCGCCCGCACGGCGCTTCCGGGCGCGGCCTGCGCCGGGCTCGCATCGGGCTTCGGACGGCTCTGGGTTCCTCTGTGCGGCCGCAAGGGCGCGGCCAACGGCCTCGCCGAAGTCGACCTGGCGGACGGCCGGCTGGTCCGCGTGCTGCCCACCGGACCCGCGGCTGAAGAAGGCGGGATCGCCGCCAGTCCGGATAGCGTCTGGCTGTTGTCTGACAAGACCGGAAGCCTGGTCCGGATCAATCCCGGGAGCGGCCACGTACGCCAGACCGTCCACCTGCACCCAGGCTCCTACAATCCGATCTACGCCGCGGGCGTGATCTGGGTCAGTTGCATCGACGCCGACCTGGTCACGGCGGTGGACGCCAGCACCGGCCGGATCCTGGGCGAGACCCGCACCGGCCCCAGGCCACGCTTCCTGACCACGGGCGCGGGCTCGGTCTGGACGCTGGACCAGGGCGACGGCTCGGCGACCCGGATCGACGCCAGGTCACGCCGGCCGGTCGCCCGCATCGCAGTGGGCATACCGGGGCATGGCGGCGACATCGCCTACGGCGGCGGGGAAGTCTGGACGACGGTCGCCGACGTTCCGCTCAGCGCGATCGATCCCGCAACCAACGCCGTGCGCCGGCAATGGGTCGGACCGGGCGGAGACGCGCTACGCGTCGGCTTCGGCTCGATCTGGATCACCGACTATCACGCGGGAACCATCGCCCGCATGCCGCTGACCGCGACGCACACGCCCTGAAGACCACGAGTTCACATCGCCTTTGCCCTCTATCGCCCGATTTTCTTTGAACCAAAGACCCCCACAGCCCCACTAACCGCCGCTCACCCGCCCGCTCAATTAGTTCATATTTTTCATTAGCTTGCTCCATTTTCCGCAACAGTCCGGCCATTGACAAGGCGCGCCTCAATCTTGCAATTGAGAATGCGTATCAATCATATCGGACCTCCCCATGCCCTCGCTCCTGCGTCGGTCGCATGCCTTGTCGTGCGCCGTCCGCCCCACCGGTCTCGCCATCGTGCAACCGGGTAAAGGCCGCGCGCGCGGGCTGCTCCTACATGCGGCGGCCATCGCCCTGGCGGCCACGCT
>JBARAK010000679.1:0-4417 GCA_049791955.1 Caulobacteraceae bacterium | reverse complement strand
CTCCAACATGGAGACGGTCCACATCGCCGCCTACGCCCTGCTGCTCGAGACTATCGGCATGCCGGAGTCCGAGTTCGGCGCCTTCCTCGAATACGAGGCGATGAAGGCCAAGCACGACTACATGCAGAGCTTCGGGATCGAGACCAACGCCGACATCGCCCGCACGGTGGCCATGTTCGGCGGCTTCACCGAAGGGCTGCAGCTGTTCGCCAGCTTCGCGATGCTGATGAACTTCCCGCGCTTCAACAAGATGAAGGGCATGGGCCAGATCGTGTCATGGTCGGTGCGGGACGAGAGCCTGCACTGCGAAGGCATGATCAAGCTCTACCACGCCTTCAACAAGGAGACGGGCTGCGTCACCAAGGCGGTGGCCGACGACATCATCGACTGCTGCCGCACCGTGGTCGGGCTGGAAGACAAGTTCATCGACCTGGCGTTCGAGGCCGGCGAGATCCAGGGCATGACCCCGGACGACATCAAGCGCTACATCCGCTTCATCGCCGACTGGCGGCTGCGCCAGCTTGACCTGCCGACCGTCTATGGCGTCGAGGAGAACCCCCTCCCCTGGCTGCAGGCCCTGCTGTCGGGCGTGGAGCACGCCAACTTCTTCGAGGCGCGCTCGACCGAATATTCCAAGGCCGCCACCACGGGCCAGTGGCACGGCGCCGAGGGCGTATGGGGCGAATTCGACCGTCTGATGAGCCGGCGGACCGAAAACAACCTCCCCGCCGAATAGGCCAAGCTGACAGGAAGCCGGAGCGGGAGTATCTAGGACAGCTATGGTCCCGATCCCGCCCGGTGAGCTGACCCTGCTCGACGCTCAGAACGGCGCCACGGTGACCGCTGCGGTGGGCGAGGTGCTCACGTTGCGCCTCAGCGCCCGTCCCGACACCGGCTACGGCTGGCGGGTGACGTCGGGCCCGCCCGCCATCTCGACCCTCAGCCAAAGCTACGACCCACGCGGCGGCCCTCCGGCGCAGACGATCGGGCCGAAGCCGGGCCAGCAGGTGTTCCGCATGCGGGTGGCCGGGCGCCCCGGCCAGATCATCAAGCTCGCCATGGTCTATAGCCGCCCCAACGTCCGTCTCGCCCTGGCCAAGGTCTACAAGGTCAAGATCAAGGTCGTGCCCGCCCGGCCGCTCTAGGTCACGGAGCTCGGGCGCGACGGATTGGCGATCGGGGCGTTAGCTACGGATGTCAGTGATAGATAAGGCTTCCGGCGTTCGCACCGCCAAGGCGCCCTTCGCCCAGACCGTGCTGGTCTGCGGCAAGTGCGCGAAGAAATTCCCGGGCGAGAAGAACGCCAAGGGCGTCGCCAAGCGGCTCAAGTCCATCCTGAAAGGCCGGCGCTGGGGCAAGGTGCGCGTCGTGGAGACGCGCTGTTTCGACCTCTGTCCCAAGCGCCGCCAGGTGCTGGCCAGCGGCCATACCCTGGCGGAACACCGGCTGGTGGTGGTGGAGCCGGGCTTCGACGCCGAAGCGGCGCTCGAAACCCTGCTGGGACCGCCCCGCGCTTAGCTTAACCTCAGCTCGCCTTCGGCAGTCCGACCGCCTCCAGGGCGTCGGCCTGCCGCTTCGACAGGGCGGCTTCGGAGAAACCCTCGACCGAGGCTTCGAACAGCTGTCGCCAGTTCATCTCCGCCTCCAGATGCAGGAAGGCCGAGCCCAGGCCGATCGCCGCGCGGTCCATGAACACGAACTCGCGCGGGATTCGCACCGGCCCCTTGTCCTTCAGCGCCTGGCGGACCTGGAACGCCTCGCGACGGCCGTAGGAGCCCGGCTTGACGCCATCGGCCACCGTACGCACCCGGTCGTCCAGCAACGGCCCATAGATGAAGCGGGCCCAGAGGTTCAGGACCTCGATCAGGTCGTCGGAAATGCGCTGGAAGCCCCAGCTTTCATAGGCGGCCTTCTGTTCGGCGCGGTCGTCGCCGGAAAGCGCGTGGAACAGCCGGACCACGCCGGCCACGAACCGGGGCGGAAAGATGCGGACACAGCCGAAGTCCAGCAGGTTCAGCCGCTCCGCCTCTCCGGCGAAGGTGTAGTTGCCCAGGTGCGGATCGCCGTGGATCACCCCCAGCCGGATCATCGGACCCCACCAGGCCTCGAACAGCAGGGCGGCGATGCGGTTGCGCACCTCCTGGGGCGCGGTCTTGAACGCCATCAGGCCACGCCCTTCCAGCCAGGTCATGCTCAGCAGGCGGCGAGTGCTGAGCGCGTCCACCGGCTCGGGCGTGGCGATGTCCACGCGATCCTCGAAGAACCGCCGGTACAGGCGCATGGCCTTGCCCTCGCGGGTATAGTCGAGCTCCTCGCGCAGGCGGTCGCCGATCTCGTCGACGATCTCGGAAGGGTCCAGCGCACGGTCCATCCGCTTGTACAGGGCGAACACCGCCCGGAGCTGCGCCAGGTCGCTCTCCACCGCGCTCTGCATCTCCGGGTACTGGAGCTTCACCGCCAGCGCCCGCCCGTCCAGGGTCGTCGCCCGGTGCACCTGGCCCAGCGAGGCGGCGGCGGCGGCGTCCAGCTCGAAACCGCCGAACTTCGCAGCCCAGTCGGGACCGAGTTCGGCGGCCATGCGGCGGCGCACGAACGGACGCCCCATGGCCGGGGCGTTGGTCTGGAGTTCGGAGAATTCCGCCGCCATCTCGGGCGGCAGCAGGTCGGGCACGGTGGCGAACATCTGCGCCGCCTTCATCAGCGGCCCCTTGAGCTGGCCTAGCGCGGCCTTCAGGGCGCGGGCGTTGCGCGCATCGGCGTCGTCGCCCCCGAGCAGGCGGTTGGCCCCGTAGGTCGCCCCCGCTCCCGCCAGCCCGGCTCCCACCTTGGCGAAGCGCCGCACCCGGCCGGAGAGACGATTGCGTTCGGGATCGGAGGCGTCGGACATGGCCTAGAGCTAAGCGCAATCCCTGTTCGCGCAAACAGGCGCGAGGGCCATTCCGCCGCGGAAGATCCGGGGGCCGCGCATTAACCTTAAGCGGTCCTTTACCTTAGACCCGGTAATTCCTGCCTAGCGCGGCCTCTTTGTCCCGGCCGCCACGGGGTTGGGCGTTGGAAGCGTTTCTCAAGGCTCTGCAAGGGTTCGGCATCGGCCGGCTGGCCGCCATCATCGGCGTGGGCGCGGGCGTGGCCGCGGTGCTGGCCACCGTCATGCTGCATGTCGGTGGTGAACCCAAGGCGCTGCTTTACGCAAACCTCGACCTCAAGGAAGCGTCGCAGATCACCGCCCAGCTCGACCAGTCGGGTGTGAAATACGATGTGAAGGGCGACGGCTCGACCATCTTCGTGGACCGCGACAAGGTGGCTTCGACCCGCCTGCTGCTATCCGGCAAGGGCCTGCCGACCTCGGGTTCGGTGGGTTACGAGATTTTCGACAGCGCGCCGGCGCTGGGCCAGACCGATTTCGTCCAGAACCTGAACCGCCAGCGCGCCCTGGAAGGCGAACTGGCGCGCACGATCCGCTCGATCCAGGGGGTCAGCTTCGTGCGGGTGCACCTGGTCATGCCCAAGCGCCAGCTGTTCGACGACGACGCCGAAGCCCCCTCGGCCTCGATCCTGGTCGCCACCGGCGGCGGACGGCTCGGGGCCGAGCAGGTGCGCGCCATCCGCAACCTGGTGGCCGGCGCCGTCCCCGACCTGAAGGCCGAACGGGTCAGCATCACCGACCAGCAGGGCGAACTGCTCGCCAGCGAAGGCGATTCCGGCGTCAGCCCCGACGGCGCGGGCGGCTCGGCCCGCTCCCAGGTGGAGGACCGCATCCGCCGTACGGTCAAGGACCTGGTGGAGGGCGTGGTCGGGCCCGGCAAGGCGCGGGTCCAGGTCTCCGCCGAGCTCGACATGAACCGGGTCACCACCCAGCAGGAGAAATTCGATCCAGATGGCCAGGTGGTCCGCTCCACCCAGACCGCCGACGAGAAGTCCAACGAGAACAAGCCCAATGGGTCGGGCCTGACCTCGGCCTCGCAGAACGTGCCCGGCGCCCAGCCCAACCCAGCCAGCAGCAGCGACAGCTCCAACACCGGCAAGCAGGAAGAGACCACCAACTACGAGATCTCCAAGACCACCCGCACCGAGGTGCAGGAACCCGGCGGCGTGAAGCGCCTGTCGGTGGCGGTGGCGGTCGACGGGCTCAGCACGCCGGTCAAGGGCGGCAAGCCGGACCAGTACACGCCCCGCTCCGCCGACGAGATGAAGCATATCGAGCAGCTGGTGCGCTCGGCGGTCGGCTTCGACGCCCAGCGCGGCGACCAGATCACTGTGGTCAACGTCCGCTTCAACCGCGACCTGACCGGCGCGGACGGGGTCACCGCGGCCTCGCCCTTCACCTTCGACAAGAACGACGTGATGCGCATGGCCGAGCTGGGCGTGCTGCTGGCGGTCGCGGGCCTGGTGATCTTCTTCGTGGTCAAGCCGATGC
>JBARAK010000678.1:0-25735 GCA_049791955.1 Caulobacteraceae bacterium | reverse complement strand
GCCCAGGGCAGGCCCGGGACCAGCGTCTTGGCGACCCAGGCGATCGCCAGGGTGGTCAGGCCGACGGCGACCAGGACCAGGCTGCCCACCGGCGCCCAGTTCTTCTTGAGGTCCCGCAGCGAGGTGTCGTAGGCGGCGTCGAGCAGGACGGGGGCGACGAACAGCGCCAGCGCCAGCGCCGGGTCCAGCCGGAACGGCGAGGCGATCGGGGCGAAGGCCAAGCTTGCGCCGGCGAGGGCGAGGAACGCTGGATAGGGAACCCCCAGCCGGCGGGCGAGCGCCGACAGGACCACGCAGGCCACCAGCAGGACCAGGACCGCCTCGAAGACGATCATCGCAGAGCGCCAACCAACCGATGCTTCATCGGACCCTCGATGGCCTGGATTCGGGAACGCCAGGGACTGGCGTCGAAGTCTTCAACAGCGGCGGCTCAAACGCCAGGACAAAGGCGTTCTGCGCACACAGTGTTCATTTGACGCTTAATGAAGACGGAGGGACCTTCAAGTTCCGAGGACCGAATAACAAACCCGCCAAGGGAGTTTGGTCATGAAACCGCATCGGACGCCGTTCGAGAACAGGTGGACCAGCGGCGAACAGGGATGGCGCTGGTTCAAGGAACTGGAGCGCGAAGGGGTTGGCAACATCCGCGCGATGTTCATCGAGCACGAGATCCACCGGCCATCAGATCCGATCGCCGTATTCGATGTCCCGACCGGCTTTGTCCGCGACTGGCTGGCTTATCGCGACCGCTGCGGGGTGCGGGCCGAGCGCCGGTGGCGCATCTTCCTCGGCGTGTTGCTGGCGCTGATCGCCTGCGGCGTGATCATGACGACGTGGGGCGTCCTGCGCGCGGGACTTTGAGCGCTTCGGGATCGCGAACGCCCCTCAGGGGCGGGGGAATCAGGGCGCGATCTCTTCCAGCGCGCGCCCCTGGGTTTCCAGCATGAACACCGATGCGAAGGCGCCGACCACCGCGACGCCGCAGAACATCAGGAACACGCCGCTGATCCCGCCCTTGCCGAGCAGCATGCCGACCAGGGCGGGGCCCACCGCTGAGGCCAGGCGCAGCCAGGAGGTGGCGACGCCCGTGCTGACCGCGCGCATCCGGGTCGGATAGATCTCCGGGGTGTACAGATAGAGCACCGCGGCCACCGAGCCGATCACCCCGTAGCCGATGGTCGCCACCGCCGCGGTGAAGACGAATGGCTGACCACGGGAGAAGGCCAGCAGCGCCATCAGGCCGGCGCCCACGATGAGGGCGGCGATGGTCCATTTCCGCCGGCCGATCCGGTCGATGCAGAAGGCGCAGACCAGCAGCACCGCGACCTGGGCCACGTTGGTTAGGGCCGCGGTGTGCAGGGCCGCCCCAAGCTTCAGCCCGTACAGGGTGTGGTAGAGCGTGGGCAGCCAGTTGTTGAGGCTGTTGGCCACGAAGAAGGCGGTCGCCCACAGCACCCAGGCGACCAGGGTGCGCATGCGGTAGACCGGCGACAGCAGCTCCATCCAGCGGGCGCGCTGCGGGACCTGGACGCGTGCGGCGTCGATGGGCGGCGGCGGTACAGGGGATGGCCGTGGCGGCGTCGCCTGGCCTGGGTTCCGCCCGTGCGCGCTCGCTTCCATGTGCGCCACGATGGTTTCCGCCTCGTCGAGCCGGCCGCGGCCGATCAGCCAGCGCGGCGACTCGGGCAGGCGGGCGATGAGCACGGCGATCAGCAAGCCGGGGAGGCCGCCGATCAGGAACAGGCTGCGCCAGCCCAGCGCGGGGACGGCGAAGGCCGCGACCTGGCCCGTGACCATCAGGCCGACCGGGAAGATCATTTCGTAGAGCATGAAGAACCGGCCGCGACCGCGCGCACGGGACAGCTCGCTGATGTAGGCCGCCGCCACCGGCATCTCGCCGCCGACCCCCACGCCCTGGATCAGGCGGCAGGCCAGCAGCGCCGGGAAGCCGCCCACGGCGGCGCAGGCCAGGCTCATCACCGACATGATGGCGGTGGCGATCGCGGCGCTGGACGTGCGGCCACGCGTCTCCGCCAGCCGGCTGAACAGCAGCGCGCCCACGAACTGGCCAATGTAGCTCGCTCCGATCAGCCAGCCGATCTGCAGCGGTTTCAGATGCCAGAGCCCCACCAGGATCGGCAGGACGAAGGCCAGGGACAGAGCGTCGAAAGCGTCGAGGAAGGTGGCGCTGCCCATGACGATGCGCGCGCGCATATGCCAGCGCGAGAACGGCAAAGCCTCGATGCGGGCGATCAGCGCCGCTGCCCGGCCGTCAGCCGCCGCCGCGTTGGCCGGAACCGCATGCGCCGCCTCCAGCCGAGGAAGCGCCGAATTCAGCGTGGAAACCTCTGCGGTCATCCTCGTCCTTCCCTAGGTCGTCCGCGCGGTCGTCTGCGCGATGGGCGCCGGCCTTATGAAGCCGGTCGCAACAGGAACCGCTCCGGCGCGTCCTCGCGCCGGAGCGGCGGAATCTCAGGCCACCAGCGGTTCGCTCACCCGCGCGATCGCTTCGGCTTCGGAGACCAGCGGCGTGTTCCAGGCGTCGTAGCCGTACAGCCACGATGTGTCGTGCTCGCCGCCCTGCATCCAGGTGTTGGCGCTGGAGATGGCCTGGATGCGCGAGGTGCGCGGCTTGCGGTTGGCCTCGTACAGCTTGAACGCGCCTTCCAGGTCGTCCATGCCCATCGCCTGGACACAGCGGGCGAGCACGGCGGCGTCTTCGATCGAGGTGGCGGCGCCCTGGGCCATGTAAGGCGTCATCGGGTGGCAGGCGTCGCCCAGCAGCACGATGCGCCCGTCGCTCCAGCGGGGCAGGGGCTCGCGTTCCAGGATCGCCCACTTGTGGCAGTCGGGACAGGCGTCGAGCACCATCTGCACCTCGGGATGGAAGCCCTCGAAGGCCGCGCGCAGCTCGTGCACGTCGCCCTTGGCCGACCAGGATTCCTTGGTGATCCAGTCCGCCGGCTCCGGCACGCTGGTGACGAAGTAGAGCTGGCTGCGATCCTTGGCGGTGTAATAGATCACGATGTGACGGTCGACGCCCCACCACTTGGTGCGCGACGGCCGAATCTCGCCGCCCTTCATCAGCGCCGCGTCGAACACCGCCCGATAGGCGATCCGGCCCTTATGCAGCGGCAGGTCTGGACCGATGATGCGTTCGCGCACCAGCGAATGGACGCCGTCCGCGCCGACCACCGCGTCGGCCGTGGCCTTGCTCCCGTCGGCGAAGCTGAGCGTCACCTGGCCGTCGCCCTGGTCTAGACCGACCAGTTCCTTGTTCAGGTGGACGATCTCGCGCGGCAGGACCGAGAGCAGGGCGTCGTGCAGGTCGGCGCGGTGCATGCACAGGAACGGCGCGCCGTAGAGGTCCTCCGGCATCGGCAGTTCGCGCTTGATCTCGCCGGTGTCCCAGACCCGGTTCAGGTGGGAGTAGGGCTCGAAGGCGATGGGGCGCAGCTTCTGCTCCACGTCGATGCCGCGCAGGACGCGCGAGGAGTTCGGCAGCATCTGGATGCCGGCGCCGACGCGGGCGAACTGGTGCGCCTGTTCGTAGACCGTCACCTCGACGCCGATCTGGCGAAGGGTCGCCGCTACCGCGAGGCCGCCCATGCCCGCGCCGACGACGGCGATCCTGAGGTGGGTCCTGGCCATGGCTTCCTCCGTAGCGCCGCTGCGCTTTCTGCTGGTCTGGAGGAAGCCTAGGAGGTCTCCATATGGATGTAAAATATATGATATGTACATATTTGGAATGTTTTGAGTTTATGGATTCGACATGATCGATCTAAGGCGGCTGCGGTATTTCGTGACGGTGGCGGAAGCAGGCGGGCTGACCCGGGCTGCGGAGCGGCTGGGCATGCAGCAGCCGCCGCTGGGTCAGCAGATCCGTGCGCTGGAAGACGACCTTGGCGTCAGGCTGTTCGACCGGGCGCCCAAGCGCATCAGCCTGAACGCGGCGGGCCAGGTGTTCCTGGAGGATGCGCGCCGCCTCCTCGCCGCCGCCGAAGAGGCGGTGGAGCATGTGCGCCGTTTCGATCGGGGCGAGCGCGGGCACGTGGCGGTGGGTTTCACCAGCTCGGCCTCATTGCACCGGCTGACGCCGCTGCTCATCCGCACCTTCCGCGAGGCCTACCCCGAGGTTGAGATGGATGTGGAGGAGCGCGAGACCTACGAGCTGATCCTGGCCCTGCAGCAAAAGCGGATCGACGCAGCGTTCCTGCACGTGGGCGCGGGCGGTTTTCCAGACCTGGAGCACCGTGTGCTGGACCGCGAAGGCCTGGTCGCAGCCATCCCGGCGGACCATCCCCTGGCGGGCGAACCTGCGAGTCCCATGCCGCTCTCGGCCTTCCATGGCCAGCGCCTGGTGGTCTACCGTCGCCACGACGGGCCAGGTATCTTCGAGAGCGTCAACGCGGGCTTTGCCGCGGCGGGGGTGCTGCCCGTGGTGGTGGACGAGGTCCAGCGCCTCATCGCGGCGCTGAACCTGGTGGCTGCGGGGCGGGGCATGACGCTGGTTCCGGCCTCTATGCAGGTATTGCACCCGGCGGCCATCGTCTATCGTCCGCTGGCGCCCGAAGCGCTTGCGCCGCTGCCCCTCTATTTGCTGCACCGCCGCGGTGTGGATCTGCAACTGGTCCGCAACTTCATCGACGTGGCGGCCCGGTTCGAGCAGGCGGGGAACTGACGCCGAGCGCCGAGCGCTCCGCAATCAGGGGAAAACGATCCGTCGGCTGTCTGTGGCGGCGGACGGCAGGAGCGTGGCCATGGCGGATATGACCCTTATCGGCGGTCGGGTCATCCAGTTCGACGCCGCTGTGGTTACGGCGCTGGCCGATCATGGGCCGGAGGCGGGCGAAGCGATCACCCTGGTCTACGGCCTCAGCCCAGGCGTCCTGGAGACCCGTGAGCCGGCTGAGCGTCTGCTGGCGAGGGTGGGCGTGGCGGGCCGGTTCGCCAGGCTGACCCGGCCTGACGGAGCGCCGGTCTGGATCAACGGCGGGGCGGTGATTTCGATCGCGCCGCCCTTGCCCGACCTGTATCCGCGCAACGCCAAGGCGGTGATCACCACCGCGGCGCTGGTCCAGGCGGTGGTGGAGACCCCGGCCGCCGTACGGATCGCGCTCGACGCCAGGGGCGGAAAGCTGTGAGACCGGAGGAGCGCTGCGCGAAGGCGAGCCGAGCTTCGCAATTTTCCTGAAATCAGGATAGGCGAGGGAGGCGTCGCGGTGTTTCGTATGACGGTCGGCCAGCAAAACGGGCCCCGCTTTCCTTGCGAAGCGATTCGCAGCGTGCTCGCCACGAGGCGTTCCAAAGAGGTCCGGTCTTGAGTTCCAAAGCGCTCCGCCCCGACGATGTGTTCGACGTCGGGATCAACGACCGCCTGCCGCCCGGCAAGATGCTGTTGCTCGGCCTGCAGAACGTCTTCGGGATGACCGGCATGTTCGTGTTCCCAGGGCTGCTGGGACACGCCTTCAACCTTCCGGCTCCGCAGATCGCCTATCTGTACGGCGCCGCCTTCATCGGATGCGGGATCTGCACCATCCTCCAGTCCGTCTGGCTGCTGCGCCTGCCGGTGGTCCAGGGGCCTTACGCCGGTTCCTTCGGCGCGCTGCTGACCATTGGCCACCTTCAGGGCGGGCTCGGCGCGGCCTACGGTTCGTTCTTCGTCGCCGCCCTGATCTGGTGCGCGCTCTCCTTGCCGATCCGCGGCCGCAGCGTTGTGGGCCTGCTGGCGCGCCATCTGCAGGAGCCGATCATCTCCGGCATGATGGTCATGCTGATCATGATCCAGATCTCCAGCGTGTCGTTGCCGAACTGGATCGGCCTGCGGGCGAGCCCTGGCTTTCCCTGGATCAACCTGCTGTCCGGCGCAGTGGCCGTCGCCAGCATCATCGCCATCATGGTGTGGGGCGGAAGGCGGCTGCGCCTAGGCGCAATCCTGATCGGGCTGGCGCTTGGGGCGGCGTGCTACACCCTGTTCCGCCCGATCTCGTTCGGCGCGGTCGCGGCCGCCCCCCTCCTGGTGGTCCCGCGCGCCTTCCCCTTCGGCTTCAGCGTGCGCCCTGACCTGGTCGGGCTTTTCATGCTCGTGCTGATCCCCGGCAGCATGGGGTCCATGGCGCTGTACAAAACCGTCGCCGACTGGGGCGGCGAGGCGCTCAGCCCGGGACGGATATCGGAGGGGGTGTTCGGCGCGGCGCTGGGCGCGGTCGCGGCGGCCGTGCTCGGCGGCTTCAGCACCATCGTCTATCCTGACAACATCGGCATGCTGCGCGCCACCCGGGTCGGCTCGCGCTACGCCACGCTGGCCGCGGGCGTGCTGCTGATCCTGTTGGGCGCCTGCGTGAAGTTCGACATGCTGTTGGTGATCGTGCCTTCGCCGGTGATCGCGGCCGCCGCCACCCTGCTGTTCGGCGTGGTGTTCATGCACGGGGTGCACATCCTGGCCCAGGTCGAATGGAACGACCGCACCCTGATCGCGGCAGGCCTATCCTTCCTGGTCGGCCTGGGCGGACTGTTCATTACGCCCGAGGTGTTGCAGGCGATGCCGCTGTTCGTTCGGCTGATCCTGCAGCAGCCGGTGATCTCCGGCGGAATAAGCCTGGTGGCGCTTTACACCCTTCTTTGCGGGCGTCGACCCGTCCAAAGCTGAGGCGTCGCGGGCCGGCGCCGTCGGGAAAAGCAGGCGATTGAAGCTCGCGCTTGCGAGGCGGCGAGGGGGGCTCGTCCCGGCGCGGGCGATCAGCGTCACGCAAGGCCGCGGACTGGAAGGCGCCCGTCGATTTAGCCGAACTGTTACAATGATGTGGGCGCTTTTGCGCCTTTGTCGTTGAGGTTTCGTTGCGTGTCAGAAAAGTTACGGTGAATGTTCAGTGCTATATATCAGGTCATAAAATTGACTTGCGGCGCTTTCATTACATTTGCGTGTAATTTTTTGAGTTGTTCAAGATAAAATGGCTGAATCTCGGGAGAAGGTGGTCGATCTTGCTCATAAGGTGATGGCGCGAGAAGCGAGTCCCCACAAGCATCTGCTAATCGCCGGAACCGGCCGCGCGGGCACCAGCTTTCTTGTCCGCTACCTGAGCGCAGTTGGCCTCGATACTCACGTGACGCGGCGCGGCAGCGACGCGGAGTATGACGAGGCTGCGCAGGCCGGCTTCGAGGACTTGCCATTGAGCAAAGTAGGAGAAGACCTGCCCTATGTAATTAAATCGCCTTGGACCTGCGAGTTCATAGATGAAGTGATCTCAGATCCGCAGGTTCGCCTTGATGGTGTGATTATTCCCGTGCGGGACCTTATGGAAAGCGCCGCAAGCCGGGTGATTGTTGAGCGGCGGGCGATACATGAGCACCACCCGTGGATGGCTCATTTGTCCGAAAGTTGGGAGCACTATGGCCAGACACCGGGCGGCGTAGTTTATTCGCTAAATCCGTTGGATCAGGCCCGCGTCCTCGCCTTAGGCTTTCATCATCTGATCGAACGTCTTGTGCAAGCTGACATCCCGTTACGACTGTTGGCTTTTCCCAGGCTCGCGTTCGATCCCGATTACCTTTTTGCTCAACTCAGGCCATGGCTACCCGAAGGAATGAGCCAAGCGGAGGCCCGGGAGCGGCACGAAGCCGTGGCCGATTTGAAGAAGATCCGCACGGCGAAGGAAATGGCGCGAGCGCATGGCGAGTTTTCCTCCAGGACTGTCGAGGGGGCGTCTCATCTGGCGCTCGATCGAGCGGCTTTGTGCCGGGAGTTGGATCGTGTTCGTAAACTGTTGACCGCCAGCGAAAGTGAGCGCCGGGCGGGGGCCAGCCGGGTCGAGCAGTTGGGTGCGTCGCTTGAGAGCCTGCACAAGATTGTACGGGAGCAGGCTGCTTTGATCGAGCAGGCTGACGAGGTCGCCGAGGCGCGGGCTATATCGTTGCGGGCCCTGCGCGAAAGCCATTCCTGGCGACTGACGGCGCCTTTGAGGGCGATATCCGGCCCCTTGAAATCGCTGGGACTTTACCAAGCCAAGACGGCATAGCGAGCAGGATCCCATGCGAACTGTCCGGCGCTGAAAATCGCGGCGGCTGATCGGCGCGCCTACTCGCCCCAGGGGCTGGCCGGTTTGGCGGGGGCAGGCTGCGGAGCTGCAGGTTGAGCCGTAGGCGCTTCTGCGGCGGCCACTGCGGCCAGGCCGGCCAGGGCGAGCACGCCGCCCGGATTCATGCTGTCGACCATGGCGGTGGGGATCAGTATGGTCGCCCCGCGCTCCTTGGTGGTCTCATAGATGATGTTCATGGCCCGAAGCTGGAGCGCGCCCGGCGTGCGGGCGTAGGTCTCGGCCGCCTCCACGAACTTCTGCGCCACCTCCTGCTCGGCCTGGGCCAGCAGGACCCGCGCGAGCCGTTCCCGTTCGGCCTGGGCTTGGCGGCTCATGGCGTCCTGCAGGGCGGGCGGCACGCCGATATCGCGGATTTCAACCGCGGTGATGGAGACGCCCCAGTCGGCGGTTTTGCGGCCGATCTCGTCGCGCAGGCGCGCGTCGCCTTCCTTGCGGTCGGACAACAGCACCGAAAGCAGGGACGAGCCGACCATCTCGCGCAGCGAGGTTTGAGCGACCCGGCCGATGGCCTGGCGATAGTCGGTGATCTCCATCGCCGCGCGCTCGGCGTCGTGAATCTGCCAGAACACCACCGCGTCGATGTTGACGGGAACCGTATCGCGGCTCAGCGCCTGCTCGGCGTTGAACTCGGTGGTCTGGATGCGCTGGTCGATCCAGGCGGCGATCCGATCCACGATCGGCACGACCAGGAACAGGCCAGGCCCCTTGATTGCGGACAGCCGGCCGAACCGCAGCACCACGGCTTTTTCCCATTGGTTGGCCATCATCAGCGTTTTGGGAATGAGCAGGGCGAGCAGGAAGAAGATCGCCGCTCCTCCGTAGGCCGCCGGCGCCGCGTAGCGCGTGGCCAGCCAGCCGCATAAGCCCGCCAGCAGCAGCGACAGCGCGGCGAGCGCCGTCGCCGGCCCGTTGGTCCGATTGGATCCGACAAAGTCGTTCATGGTTCCGCTCCCCCTTGCTCCAGCAAGGTCAAGATACGTTCCGCGACAGCGCGTGGGTCGACGCCCGCCGCCGCCGCCGCCGTGAGGGTGTGTTTGGCGATCTCGTCGGTCCGCAGCGCCAGCACCGGCGGTTCGATCGGAACGACCTGCCCGGAGACGAAGCTGCCCCGTCCCCGGATCAGGGAGATGGCGCCCAGCCGCTCCAGTTCGTCATAGGCCCGCCGCACGGTGTTGAGGTCGACGCGCATCGCCACCGCCACCTGTCTCATGGTGGGCATCTGTTCGTCGGCCGCGAGCTGGCCCGAGCCGATAGCCCGTAGCAGCTGGTCGCGAAGTTGGACGTAGATCGGGACACCGGTCCCATGGACGGCGAGGGTATCGAGCACCGATTGTCGGTATGTATGCATAATTTAATACAATGCGCTCTTTTCCCACCTTCGTCAAAGTGCGCATGGACCGGCCGCTGGGATCGCCCCGGCGGCGTCGGTTTCGGTGGGAAGGAGAAGGGGGGCGGGTCAGAGCACGCGAAGGCTGAAGGTCAACCAGATCCGCGACTGCTTGCCGACATTGCGGGCGGCGATGTCCTGGACGCCGTACAGGCTCATGTAGACCTTCGGGAACTGGTAGCCCACCAGCGCCCCGGCGCCGCCCTCGGTCGGCACGCCGCCGTTCAGCGCGGCCGGGCCGCTGTCGCCGGCGAACTGATGATAATAATAGCCCACCGGCCCCACCTGCAGATGGCCCAGGGTGTGCAGCGCGGTCAGGTCGAGGTTGAAGCTGGGGCCGCTACGGTAGGCTTCGCTCACCCCGTCGACCAGGGTGGACGGGTTCTTGCCGTTGATGTCGATCACCCCGTTCGACGACAGCGTCCAGTTCGGGTCCACGTAGCTCAGCGCCAGGCCCTGCTCGAAGGTGTCGCGGTGGTGGCTGACATTGATCGCCTTGGACGGGTCGTAGGCGCCGATGGGTACGTAGACGCCTTCACGAATGGCGAAGAACAGATGGTCCGGTAGCTTCCAGGACAGGATGACCGGGCGGATCGCCAGGTCGGAGGTCCCCACCGTCGAGTAGCTGCGCAGGTGCGCGGCGTGGGGAAAGAGGATCTGGGCGTCGAACAGGCCGTAGGAGTCGAACTGGAACGCATAGTCCGCGCCCAGCAGTTTCAATCCCGGCACGAACTGGACGATGGGGATGGTGGCGTAGCTTGAAAGATGGGCGCCGGTGTCGCGACCTTCGCCGTTGACCGCCTGGATGGCGGTATAGAAATTCTTCTCGGTCCAGTAGACGCCGGGTTGGGATGGCAGGGCTCCGGCCGCGATGCCGATGGTCAGTCCAGGTGGAAAGGCGGGAAGGCTGCTCGTCTGCGCCGCATTCGCTGCGGCCCCAAAGCATAGGCAAGCGTAAGTCGTCGCGATCGCGCGCGGAAAATATTTCAGCATGTTCCCTCACCTAATGGATATTCGTTTTTATCGGGCCTATTCCGGCCCGTTTTTGTTTTCAGTCTTGAAATTTTTTGCTTGGGTCGACCTGGCTCCAACAAGCATATGGAATGGGCGCGAGCATACGGCCTAACTGTCATACCATCGTATTGTATGGAGTTTGTCGAGAGACTTACGGCGCGCTCCGCCGAGCGCGCCGCCAACGGCGGCCCGTTCCGTGCGGGATGGGGTTCAGGACGGCTCTACGCCGGGGCGTCGTCGCCGCTGGCTTCGGCGGCGTGTTCCGCCAGCGAGGCGCGCATCTGGTCCGCCAGTTCGAAGAACCGTTCGCGCACTTCCACCGCGTAGGGATTGGCCTGCTCGATGGCCAGGAACACCGACGGCGGGTCGTAGCGCACCATCTCCACCGCGCCCATCAGCTTGTCGAAGCTCGCCGTGGTCATCCGGGTGGGCAGCGGTTCCATCTGCACCAGCACCTTGGCGATCAGGTGGGTCAGCCCCTGGACGATGGCCGCCTCCCGGTCGTGCGCCTCTGGGGTGGTGATGAAGACGCGCAGTCCGAGCGCCTTGCGCAGGAAGGCGGCGACGCGGCCGGCCCGCTCGCCCCGGATGGGGCAGATGGCGATCTTCAGCCCGGTCAGGCCGCCGCGCGCGCTCTGAGGCCCGAACAAGGGATGGGTGCCGACAATGTCGACATGCGGGGGCAGCCGTTCCCGCATGATCCGGGCGGGGCGGACCTTCACCGATCCGACGTCCAGCACCAGCGCGCCGGGCTGCAGATGGGGGCGGATTTCTTCGATGGCTGTGGCCAGGCGGTCGACCGGCATGGCCAGGATGACGATCGGACAGCGCGCGACCGAGGCGATGTCGGCGAACTCGACGCCCCGCGCGTCTCCACCCGCCGGCCAGGCGGGATCGTAGGCGCGGATGGGGAAGCGCGATTGCAGGTGCTGGGCGATCAGGCGCCCGAAGGCGCCGAAGCCGATAAGGCCAAGGGTTGGTGGAGCGTCAGGGGAGGCGGCTGGCATGGCGGCAGAATCACGATCGTGGCTCCCGGCGTCCAGCGGGAATCGCGTTCGCCGATGCAATGGCCGTGCTGATTTTCGTACTTCGGTTCGGGAGAAGCATCTTTCCTGGAGAGGCGAAATCCAAGGCGCTCGAAAGCCGATATCCCGGGCCTGACCTTTGAGCGTGGAGAGGTGATGGGGGTGAGTTCGCCGATATTTTTGCAAAATCAGCGAAACTATCTCTCCGCTATATCATTTCTATAGCTTGGTAGAGGCTGGATGGGGCTTTTGGAAGCTAATCGGTTCGCTATGAAAATCTCAGATTGTCAATTTTCAGCATTGATAACGAAGCAAAATAAGTGCTCCGCGAGCCTTTGGCGATCGCTGGGGAACACCTGACGCAGAGTTCGCTGACCCGTGGCGGATTTTCATCCCTGCTTCGCGCGTCTCGACTGAATTCACAAATGTTAAAGCGGCCGGCGCTGCGCACGTACAGAGACAATGACCGTTTGTCCGTAGTCCGTGTTCGGCGCCTTCGATCCTCATGAGCAATCCATTTATCAACAAGCTTGAGCACGGGGCGGAACTCACTCGCGAAGACCGGGCCAAGCTTGGGGAGATCGCGTCGCGCACCCGCAATGTGGACGCGCGGGTCGACCTGATCCACGAGGGGGAGACCCCCGGGGACGTGCGCCTCATCCTCGAGGGGCTGGCCTGCCGCTACAAGGTGCTCCCGGACGGGGCGCGCCAGATCATGGCCTATCTCATCCCGGGCGATTTCTGCGACCTGCACGTCGCCATACTGGGCGAGATGGACCATTCGATCGCCACGCTGAGCCCCTGCAAGGTGGTGGAGATCTCGCGCGAGACCATCGACGAACTGCTGGAGCATTATCCGCGCATCGCGCGGGCGCTCTGGTGGTGCACACTGGTGGACGAGGGCACCTTGAGGGAGTGGCTGGTCAGCATGGGGCGCCGTCCGGCCGACCGGCAGATGGCGCACCTGTTCTGCGAGTTGCTGGCCCGGCTGCAGGCGGTCGGTCACGCCGGAGAGGACAGTTTCGAGCTTCCCCTCACCCAGGAGGAACTCGGAGATACGCTGGGGTTGTCGGCCGTTCACGTCAACCGCGTGCTGCAGTCCCTGCGCGCCGAACGGCTGATCAGCTTCCAGCACAAGACCCTGAAGATCCTGAATGTCCCGCGGCTGAAGGAGTTCGCGGGGTTCAATCCCAGTTATCTTCACCTCGGCCGCAAGCGGGCGACGGCGGTCCAGCGCACGCGAAAGCCCGCGACGCGCAGTCATCTGGATGGAGGATCTCCAGCCGAAAAGGTCGGGACCTGAATATCGGATTGCGCCAGTAAGGAAATGGGGACGCTATACGTGCAATCGTGAGTATTAAGCCAATGGGTGCGCTTGGCGGTGTTTCTTACGGCTAAGATCGCATATGTTAGTGCAATCATGCCGTGTTGTGTTTCCCTGGATGTTCCGTCTGGGGAATAGTGATGATTTACGCCTTTGAGTTCGTGGGTGTGAATGGACGGGTCGGCCATCTCGATCTCGGCGTCTTCTCCGATGATTTCGAGGCTGAACGCGCGGCCAGGGCGGCGCTCTCGGACCATGTGACAGCCGTGCGGATTGACGTCTGGAGCGGCGATCAACGCGTCCTTCGCATCGATCGTCCGATCGAGCAGGACCTCAAGCTGAGGCAGACCGGCTGAGCTCAGGCGTGGTCGGATGTTCCGGTCGAGGCTGCATAGGTCAACCACGCCGAATACAGGTCCGGCGCCAATGTGCGGAAACGCTTGAGCAGGGCGGTGCGCTCGGTGGGGCGTTCTTCCAGCATCCTGTCAAGCGCGCTTGCAAGTTTGGCGTTGTCGAGGCTGCGGAGTTTTTCTAGAACATCTTTATCCATGAGGAGGAGATTTGGTTCGGTTTAAATTGTGTTCAAGGGTAGTTTCGAGCGGTATCTGATATTTATTTCTGTTTTTGATAACATTTGATAGTGCTCAGGTTGAGGAGCGCTCCTCAGGTAATCTGTTCACGCGGGTTCATTCGCATGCGAGCTGGCCTCGCTGCCGTAGCGGTTGCATGGCCTTCGGAAATCCGACTAGGCTCAACCTTCGCGCCGGAACATCCGGGGGCGGAGGGGGAACGCTATGCTGAGATCAATGGGAGCGGCGCTCGCTGTCGCCTTGCTGCCGCTCGCCGCCGGGGCGCAGGCGCCTGCATCCCAGCCCCGTCCCGACCAACTGGCCTTTCGCGAGCTCTACAAGGAGCTGGTGGAGACCAACACCACCCTGTCGGCGGGAAGCTGCACGCTGGCCGCCCAGCGCATGGGCGCGCGCCTTAAGGTGGCCGGCTTCTCGGACACCGACATCACCTACATCACCCCGCCCGATCATCCGAAGGAGGGCGGCATGGTCGCCATCCTGCGCGGGACCGATCCGAAGGCCCGGCCGATCCTGCTCCTGGCCCACATCGACGTGGTGGAAGCCAACCGCGCCGACTGGGAGCGCGATCCGTTCAAGCTGGTGGAGGAGAACGGCTACTTCTACGCGCGCGGCGCCAGCGATGACAAAGCCATGGCTTCGGCCAACATCGACACGTTGATCCGCTTCAAGCGCGAGGGCTTCAAGCCCCGGCGCGACGTGAAGGTGGCGCTGACCTGCGGGGAGGAGACCGAGGGCGCTTTCAATGGCGCCGAAGACCTAGTGAAGAACCATCACGCCCTGATCGATGCGGCCTTCGCCCTGAACGAAGGCGGCGGCGGCCGGCTCGACGCCCAGGGGCGGCGCGTGGCGCTCAGCATCCAGGCCGGCGAGAAGGTCTATCAGGACTTCACTTTGCTGAGCACGAGCCCGGGCGGTCACAGCTCCCGGCCGGTGCGGGGCGACAACGCCATCGTGCGGCTGGCCACGGCCTTGGAAAAGATCGGCGACTACCAATTCCCGGTGCAGCTGAACGATGTGACCCGGGCCTATTTCGCGGCCATGGGCAAGCTGACGCCGGGCGAGACGGGCGCTGCATTGACGGCGCTCTCGGCGGATCCCCACGACGCCAAGGCGCTGGCCGTCGTCACGCGCGATCCCAGCTGGAACAGCATGCTGCGCACCACCTGCACGCCGACCATGGTCAAGGCCGGCCATGCGTTGAACGCGCTGCCTCAGCGTGCCGAGGCCAATGTGAATTGCCGTATCTTCCCGTCCGACCCGGTGGATACGATCCGCGCCGCCCTGGTGCAGGTGATCGGCGACCCGAAGGTGAGTGTCACGCCGTTCGGTTCCATCGGCGAGCGCGCGCCGGTCCCGCCGCTATCGGAAGAGATCATGGGGCCGGTGCGCCAGGCTGTCGCCAAGGTGTTTCCGGGCACGCCCATCGTGCCGACCATGACCACCGGCGCCACCGACGGGCGTTTCCTGAACCTGGGCGGCATTCCGACCTACGGCCTGACCGGCATGTTCGGCGATCCGGACGGCGGCGGCGTGCACGGGCTGAACGAGCGGATCCGGGTGCGCTCGCTCTACGACGGCCGGGACTTCCTCTACACGGTGGTCAAGGCCTACGCGTCTCAATCCTGAAGTGGGAGGGGGAGTTTCGGCGGTTCCGCTGAAGCTCCCGTTCCGTTTTCTATCCTAACCTGCCGCCGCGCCTGCAGACGCGCCGCTGAGCCGGCTATTTCGGCGCTGGCGTCACGGTGACCACGATCCCCGCAGGAAGCCCGCCTGTCGCTCCGACTCCGGCCGGCAGCGCGCTTGTGGGGGCGTTGATGGCGGTGTTGACCGAGGTCCCCAGCGTGGGGGCGCTTGCCGTCGAAGAGGGCAGGGACTGGGTCACGAACCCGGCCATGGCGGCCGAGACGGCTTCGTCCCCGCCCTGACCGCCAGTCAGGCCATTGGCCGCTTGGGTCGAACGGGTCGCAGGCGGGCTCAGGACCAGGAGCATCTCGTCCGGGGTCAGCTCCGGCGGCGGAGGAGCGGCGAAGTCGTCGGGACGCTGGTCGACGATGTGGGCGCAGTCCGCGGGCAGGGGCTGGTTGGGCTCGGGATTGCAGCGGTCGTGACCATGCACGACCACGGTCGACACCACATATCCCTCCCGCACCGACGACAGTGCTGGCGGTGCAGAGGCGGTGCGCCGCTGGTTGGTCAGCTGCGTTGCGCTGGTGTTACGGTCACGCTTGCCGAGCTGGTCGGATGCAGCCGTATCGTGGTTGGCGGGGCCGAGCTGGGCGGCGGACGTGGAGCGTAAGCCTTCCGGCCCCACCTGCACGAGGGGCGCAGAGGTCGGGCCTGCAACTGAACTGGAGCCTGAAGACGGAGCCTCCAGGGGCTGCACGGTCGCCGCCGGGCCCGTTGCGCCGCCGATCTGATTGATCTGCGCCGCACCCGCCTGGGCGAGCAGGGCCGCCGACAGGCTCGCGATCACAAGGGCCGAGCTCATGCCCGTCTACCTTCCACGTACGACGCCCGCCGCCGTCTGGGTCACGACCACCGAGGCGTTCGACCCCAACTGGGTGATGCCCAGGTTGGGCAGGTTGCTGCCCTGCTGATCATAGACCGCGCTGTCGTTCAGGCCCACCTGGACCACGCTCTGGTGGTCGTTGGAGCCGTTCTGGACCTGGGTGGCGGAATTGCCGCCGCCAGTCTGGCTCAGGCTAGCGCTGTTGTTGGAACCGGTCTGGGTCAGGCTGGCGGTATTGGAGCCGCCCAATGCGAACTGGATCGCGGAGATGCTGTTGCCCGAGCCGGTCTGGGTCGAGCTGAAGGTGTTCGGGGCCACGCCGGATTGAGCCAGGGACATGGCGTTGCCCGCGCCTTGCTGGACGACGGTGGCGGTCTGTCGGGCCGAGGCGGTCTGGTTGATGTTGGCTTGCAGGCTGCTGCCGGTCTGGGTGATGCTGGCGGAACTGGCCGCGCCGCGCTGGGTGACGTTGGCGGTGTTGCTCGAACCGGTCTGCTTGATGGTGGCGACGGGGCCGATCTGGTCGACGTTCACCGCGCACGAACCGGTGCAGGGGGCAGCCTGAGCGGCGCCGGCGAAGCCGAGGACGAGCAGCGAAATCAACGGGAGGCGGATCATGCGTCAACTCCCAAGGAGTTTATGGAGAGGGCCGCGTCCGGGTCCATCGGTCGGACTCCGGAACGGAAAGCAGCCGACGCCCCCGGAGGGACGCCGGCCGTAGTCCAAGACTTACTGCTTCACGTTGGCCAGGTTGCCGAAGCCGGTCTGGCTGATGACCGAGGTCGCCATGGCGTTGTTCTGCAGCACATTGGCGGTGTTGCCACCAACGCCCAGCACGCCGCTCTGGGCGATGACGGACACGTCGCCCATGCCGTTTTGGGTCAGGAACGCCTTCTCGAAGCTATCCGACTGCGAAACCGACGAGGCGTCGTTGTTGCCGGTCTGGGTCACGGAGGCGGTGTTGCCGAAGCCGGTTTGCGTGATGCCGGACACGTCGTTGTTGCCAGTCTGATCGACCGAAGCCGTCTGGAAGCCGCCCAGCGTCAGCGGGGTGGTTCCCGCAGTCTGGGTGACCGTCGAGCTGTCGCTCTTGCCGGTCTGCGTCACGCCGGCCGACTCATTGCCCAGATCGCCAACCAGGAAGTGCGAGGTGGCGGAACCCTGGGTGACGCTGGAGGCGTCGCCCTGGCCGCTTTGCGCAACCGCGGCGGTGTCCGCGCCGTATTGCACCACGGTGGAGGTTTCGTTGGCGCCCGCCAGAGCGCCGGTCTGGGCGACATTGGCGGTGTTGGCGTCGCCGGTCTGGACGACGTTCGAGTAGCCGTAGTAGCTCGTCTGGTTGACAGTGGCCTGGTTGCCGTTACCCGAGTTCTGGGTGACGTAGGAGGCCGCCATGTAGGCCGGCTGGGTCACATTGACGACGCCATTGGTCCCATTCTGGGTGACCACGGTGGTGGAGCCGTACGGGGCGCCGCCGGCGTCGCCGACCTGCTGGATGTAAGCGGCGTTGCCGCTGCCGCCCTGGGTGACGAAGGATTGGGAGCTCAGGCTCCCGCCGCTTTGGGTCACGTAGGCGGAGTCGGTCTTGCCGGTCTGAGCGATCGTGGAGGAACCATTGAACTGGTTCACCGACGCGACGTCGTTGGTGCTGGTCTGGTTGATGTTCGAAGCGGCGTTGTCGTCGAACTGGGTGACGAAGGCCGCGCCGTTTTTACCCGACTGGTTGATGACGTTGGTGTCCTGCACGCCACCTTGCGAGTAGTTCTGGCTGTAGCTGGCGACGTTGCCGGTGTTGGACTGGGTGATGCTGGACGCCGCCGCCTGCTCGTTGACGCTGGCGGTGTTGCCAGTGCCGGTCTGGCCGATGGCGGAGGTGCTGCTGGTGCTGCTGAACGCGTTGTCGGCTTGGGTGACGTTGGCGGTATTGCCGGCGCCGCCCTGGGTGATGGCGGAGACCGCCGTACCCGTGGTCTGGCCGCTTTGGTCGACGTTGGCGGTGTCGCCGCCGTTGCTGGTTTGGATGATGGTCGAGGACGCTTGGGCGAAGGCGGAACCCGCCATCAGCAGGGCGGCGGCAGAGACGCCAGCCAGAATAAACGACTTCATAACCTAGTCTCCGTTTCTCTGGCGATGCCTACATCGCCTTCGAGTGATGGGGGTCTGTGCGGACCCCCGAGGTGGCGGTCGGCGGTAGCAGCCGCCGACCGTGTCCTTCCGAGCCCCCCAGGGCAGGGAATGGATGGGATTAGGGCCGTTGGGCCGCGAGGATGGGATCTCCCTCCAGGATGCGGTTGGCGGCGGCCTCGCCGTTCACCAGCGCGCGCGCCTGGGCCATCTGCTTGGCCGACGGGGCCAGGGCTTCGGACGCCGGCTTGGCCTGGTCGCTGGTCTTGGCGCGTTGTTCGAGCTTGTCGGCGGCGATCACCTGCGAAGGCGTCAGCGCGCCGTCGCGCTCCTGCTGGTAGCGCCACAGGTAGGGCCAGCCCACCTTGCTGTCCGAGAAGTTCCAGAGCTTGAGGTCGACCCCCTCCATGACTAGGCCGTAGACGGCCTTGTCGATGGCCTGTTGCAGGACGATCTGTTCAGGCTCGTTGGTGGTGTAGCCGTCCTCGGTCTCGAGCAGCTTGTCCGAGGCGATGTACTTGAAGACGTTCCCGTCCAGCGCATAGGCTGTCACGGTCTTCGAGGTAGTCACGGTGGCCAGCACTTCGCCGGTCTTCACCGAGACGGCGCGCAGGTACACCGTGACCGTGTCCTGGGTGTACTTGGCGGTGCCGCCGATCCCGAGCAGGGTGGCCCCCAGCCCCCCGGTCAGGGTGTTGGTGTCGTAGCTGATGATGCCGCCTTCCAGGATCACCCCGGCGAACAGGAGGGCCGGAAGCGCCTGCGGATTCACGCCCTTCTCGCCCAGGTACTGGGAGCGCATTTCGCGGATGATCTGGCGCTCGTTCAGCAGGTCCCGCAGCTGTTCGCGCTCGATCACGGTGAACCACTTGCGCTGGCCGGCGGCTTCCAGCGAGCGGATCAGCATCGAGCCGCCGCCCTGGCTGACAGCGCGCGACAGGTTCTGGCCGGTGGTGGTCAGCTTGAACTGGCCGGTCTGGTCTGCGAAGCCGTAGACCGCGACCGGGATCGGATGATCCGGCGCCGGCAGTTCGCTCAGCATCTTCTCGCTGGTGGTCTTCTGCTGGTAGATCGGCAGGGTGGTGACCGGCGCGGTCGGCGGCACGTAGTTGCACGCGCCCAGCGACAGGCTCAGCACGGTCGCCGTAAGGATTTGCGGCAGCCGACGCTTCATTGGACCGAAACTCCGGAAGACGTGTTGGTGGAGGTGGGCACCTGGATGGTGGTCGTGGTCCCGCCGGCGGTGATGTTCACCGTGACTTCGCCCAGCGAACGCGTGAACGACACCGTCTCGCCGCCGAAGCTGAACGTGCCGGAGTTTTGGGCGTTGGGGCCGAAGATCGACGAGGTTACCTGATCGGCCAGGTCAGACAGGATTTCCGATTGCAGTTGCTGGGCGAATAGTTGCGCCTGCGTTTGCGTCGAACTGCTGGAATTCTGGTTTGCGTACTTGTTCTGCGCATTGGCCTCGGCGAACAACTGGGTTGAGTTCAGCGGGTTGCCGCCAAAACTCGGGTTGATCGGCGTATAGACCAGCTGCTGCGCGCTCGCCGTACCCGCAAGGGCGGCAGTCATGCTGCATCCAAGCAGCATCAAGCCACGGACGTTCATCCGTTAAATCCTTTGGAAAAGGGCTGGGGATGGACCGCGCCAGCCGTTTGCTTGCTTCTGATGGAAATCGTCAGATCGACTTTTGGCCGATGCTTGAGCGTCCGGCCCGCTCCCTAACGTCAGTTGGCTGACGAGTAGTAGGGCGGTGGAAACTGGAGTGGGGCCAGTATCGTCGCGAAATTGCGCTTTCTAATCTATCTTGCGCCGCATTTTCGCCATCTCCCTCCGCTCCCAGCCCCCTGGGTTCACGCTTTATTAGGCAAACCTAAATCCAGGGGGAATACCTAGAATTAGGTAGGTGGGCCCATAATCACAAATGATGATCGTGTAAAAGGTGATCCAGGGCTTGTTGATAGCTGTCTGATTGGGGATTCAATCGACCTTGTGTCCTGCGAATTTAAATTATGAGGCTCGGTAAGTAGCTGAGAGGGGGCTTTATTTGGTTCGTGTATTTGGAGAATTTCCGCGGAAAAATTCACCCTTTAAGGGAATGTGCTTGTGGCGCCGTTCCTGGGCGAGCTTTTCAGCCGGGTTTTGGCGGCGGCTTTCATCGTGCCGAACTCCCGGTTTACGCCGGGCAATCGAGTACGCGGTCCGTCGTTAACTACGAAGCGGCTCTGATTTACACCACCTGGAGGAAGCTCCGACGTGGCCGTTTGTCGCTAAAATTGAGATTCTGATACTAGCGGCGCCTAGTTGATTTTTGGTAGGTCGTTAATATGACCAATGAGAAATTAACCGCCATGATTGGGTTCGAATTGGGGAAAGAGTGTGGCCTCACCCCGTCGGAGACGGCCATCGTCGAAGCCCTGATCGCGGGGCGAAGGCCGGCGGAGATCGCCGCGGCTCGTGGCGGCTCCGTGTCGACCGTACGCGTCCATATTCGGACGATCTTCTATAAGCTGGATATCCACAGTGTGAATGAGCTGTTCAGTCTTGTTCTCGCGCGCATGAACGCCGGGCAGGACGACATGTCGGGAACGTCAACGATCTGACGTCCGACGCTTTCGTTGTTTGCGTAGAGCTTTCAGGAAAGCGGATGTTGGATTTTTTTAGTCGTGGGCGAGATGTTATTATCGTTCGGACGTGTAGCCCAATAATCTATAGCCCGTTACGGCCGTTCGACTTTATCGCCAGCGCTGCGACGGTGTCTTCGCCCAGTCCGGCGATCCGCAAATCCGGCGTCGATGGCTCGCAGGCGAAGCGGATCGGGGTGTTCAGGTGTGGCGCGCCGACAGCATCCGCCAGCACCATCTTACGCTCCGACACGTGCGGATGGGCGAGCGCCTCGGCGTAGGTCAGCACCGGGCCGAACATGCCGGCGAGCGAAGCCAGGCGCACAGTCCAGTTTTCCAGGGTGTCCGATGCGAAGGCCGCCGCCAGGGCGGTGCGCAGGGGCGTCTGCGCGTCTCCAGGGGGACCGAGCGCCATGGCCGTCAGTTCGCCCAGGCCAAGCTGTTCCAGCAGCGCCTTGATCGAGCGGGGCTCACGTGCGCCCAGGCAAAGCCAGCGTCCGTCCAGCGTGCGATAGGTCTCCGCCAGGGCCAGTCCCACCTCGGGGCGGAAGTCCTGGGGCGATCCGTGCGCCGCCAGTGCGGCCATGGTCATGCCGCCGCGAACCGCCAGCGCCGCATCGTGCATGGAAATGTCGATGTGATCGCCGCCCTGGCCGCTCCGCGCCGCCAGCAGGGCCATCAGTATGGCCGACAGGGCGAACTGCGCCGCCGCCACGCCAGCCAGGGATACGGCCGGGTTCACTGGCCGGCCTTCCGCGTCATAGGAAAAGGCGCCCGCCAGGCCCTGCACCACGGTGTCGTGGGCGGCCAGTTCGCTCAGCGGCCCGTTCTGGCCGAAGGCCGATAGCGAGCAGTAGACCAGATCCGGATTGCGTTCGCGCGCTGCGGCATATCCCACGCCGAGCCGGTGGGCGACGCCCGGTCGGAAGGATTCCACCACCACGTCCGCCCGGCCCATCAGGTCCAGCACGGCTTCGCGGTCGCCCGGCGCCTTGAGGTCGAGCGCCACGCTCAGCTTCCCGCGGTTTAGCACCTGGAAGCTGTCGCCGGCCGTCTGGCCCGGCCGACTGCGCGGGCCGTGGCGGGTGGGGTCGCCCCCAGGGGGCTCGATCTTGATCACGCGAGCGCCGTGATCGGCCATCATGGCGGTGACCATGGGGCCGGCCATGAACTGGGAAAAGTCCAGCACCGTCACGCCGGCCAGCTTCATCGTATCGTCCGAATGTCTGAAGGAAGAGCGTTTCCCTCCTCCTCGCGGGTGGAGGAGGAGGGAAGTGGATCAGCGCCCGGTGAAGTTGGGCGGGCGCTTTTCGATGAAGGCGCGCACGCCTTCGGTCGAATCGGTCGAGCCGACCAGCGAGGACTGGGCCAGGCGCTCGAGCGCACGGCCGGTCTCGGTGTCGACGTTCTGGCAGGTGTTGGTGACGTGCTTGGCGATGCCGACGGCCAGCGGCGCGCCCTTCATCAGCAGCTTGGCGAAGGCCAGCACCTCGTCCATCAGGCTGTCGGCGGCGGCGACCCTGCGGACGAAACGCATCTCCTTGATCTCGTCCGCGCCGATGGTGCGGCCGGTCATCACCATGTCCTTGACGTTCTCGATGCCGATCATCTGGATCATGCGCGAGCAGGCGCCGGACGCCGGGATCACGCCGATGAAGATCTCTGGCAGCAGGAAGGTCGCCGCGCTCGACGCGAAGCGGAAATCACAGGAGGCCGCGAGCTCGATCCCGCCGCCGGCGCAGATGCCGTTGATCGCGGCGATGACTGGCTTCTCGATGGCTTCGAAGTCGTCGAGCATGTCGTGGTTGGCGCGGACATAGGCGCGGTAGTGGGGCAGGGGCATGCCGCGCTCGCCGCGCAGTTCTTCCACGTCGCGGCCGGCGCAGAAACCGCGGCCCTTGCCGGTGACCACGATCACGCGCACGCGCTCGTCGTAGTTCATGCGCCACATGGCGGCGCGGATCTCGCCGATCATGGCGGTGTTGAAGGCGTTCAGCTTCTCGGGCCGGTTCAGGGTGATCATCGCCACGCCGTCGGCCGGCATGGTGATGTCCAGGGTCTTGAATTCCTCGGGCTCGACCAAGTAGCCGCGCGGGCCGGCGCTGGTGTCGGGTGTCCACTGCATCTTCGGTTCTTCCTATGTTTGAAGGTCTTGGGCCGCGGTCAGGCCGCGGCCGGGGAGAAGCGCTTGCGCAGCTCGCGCTTCAGGATCTTGCCCGCGGCGTTCATCGGGAAAGCGTCGACGAAGCGGATCGCCTTGGGCGCCTTGTAGCCAGCCAGCCGGGTGCGGGCGAAAGCGATCAGCTCGGCCTCGGTCGGGGTTTCGCCGGGGCGGGTGACGATCGCCGCAGTGACCAGTTCGCCCCAGTCGTCGTCGGGGACGCCGAACACGGCGGCCGACTGGACCATCGGGTGATCCATCAGTACGCCTTCGACCTCGGCCGAGGAGACGTTCATGCCGCCGGTCAGGACCATGTCCTTCACCCGGTCGACCACGTGGAGCAGGCCCTCTTCGTCGATGTAGCCGACGTCGCCGCTGTGCACCCATTCGCCACGCAGGGTGGCGGCGGTCTCTTCCGGGCGGTTCAGGTAACCCATGAAGTTGCTGGGCGAGCGCACGGTGATCTCGCCGGGCTCTCCCTGCGGCGCGGGGGAGCCGTCCTGCAGGTTGCGGATCACCAGCTCGGCGTAGAGAGCCGGGCGGCCGACGGTGGCCAGGCGCTTCAGTCCCGCCTCATCGTCCATGTCGCGCGGATGGTCCTGCGGCTTCAGATAGGAGACCAGTCCGCCCATCTCGCCGCCGCCGAAGCCCTGGTAGAAGGACCAGGGCAACAGGCGCAGCGCCCGGCGGATCACCGCCGGTGGCATGGGCGAGCCGGTGTAGCCGAACAGCTTCAGCGACCCCACGTCGGGCCCGCCGCTCTCCATGGCGTCGCACATCCGGCCGAGCATGGTGGGCACGCCGCAGGCGTGTCCGACCCCATAGCGCCCGATCGCGTCCAGCGCTTCAGCGGGGCGGAAGGTGTCTGGGACCACATTGGCCACCCCGTGATAGGCCGCCGCGAACGCCATCCAGATGCCGGCGCCCGAGAACAGGGGGAGCAACTGCAGGAACGGCGCGTCCGGCACCTCCAACTCACGGAAGAAGTTCCCGATGCTGGCCAGGATCTGGCTGTGATTGCTCAGGCAGCCCTTGGGGGCGGCGGTGGTGCCGCTAGTGTAGCGGATGGTGCGGATGTCGTCGGGACGGACGGCGTCGGCGTCGAAGGTCCCGCCCTCCTGCGTCAGGGCGGCGTAGTCGACCCATCCCGAAGGCTGGTGCGAGCCGCCGTCGCGGACGATGACATGCACGCCCGCCTCTTCGATCGCTTCGCCGAGCGCGCCAAGGAACGCGGCGTCGATCAGGATGGCGTGCGGTTGGCTGTCCTTAAGGATCGCGCGGACCTCGGCTGGCGTCAGGCCATAGTTGATGGGCACGCCCACCAGGCCCGGTCGCGCCGTGGCGAACAGCGCTTCGATCGCGCCGGCTCCGTTGCGCACCACGGTCGCCAGGCGATCGCCCCTGGCCAGGCCCAGCCCGGCGAGCCCGCCCGCAAGGCTATCCACGGTCTTGCTCAACTGCCCCCAGGTCCAAACCGCGCCGGTCGGCTCGATTATGGCGGTCTCATCCGGGCGATGCAGGGCGTTGCGGACCAGCAGGTCCCCAATGCGAAGGCTGTCCAAGAGGCGTCTCCCTTCACGTATGTTTGAGAGAGTGCGTACCACTATGCAATTTGATTGCATATTGTAAAATATGCAGCTGGAATTCATATCGTATCAAGGCATTGAAAAAATTAGAATATGCTCGCCTTGAGCGATTTTGCGCAGTCGCCGCGAAGCGGGAAGCGCCAAGGCATGGCCGTGGCTTTGAGCGGCCTCAGCTCTTCCATTCGATGGAGCGTACACCCGGTAGGAGCAGCGCCGCTGAGATGAATTCGGAGGGCTCGCGGACAGGAGGGGCGGAGCGCCAGCGTACGTCGAAATTCAGCTCCTGCACTTCGCCGGTCGCGTCGTACCGACCGCCGAGATAGCTGGCCCGCATGGCGGTGGCCTCGAGCACCCGCACCACGCGGGCGGCGAGGCCGTCATCGCCCATGGCCAGCACCGTCAACACCGCGCGGCGTTCGCGCTTCATCATCGTGTCGACGCGTTTCATGGCCCAGAGCGCCAGCAGCGCCACGACGGTGACCGCAACGCCGAGCCATATCTGACCGCCTCCCAGGCATAGGCCGATGACGGTGACGAACCACAGGGTGGCGGCGGTGGTCACGCCGATGACGATATCGTCTTTCCGCAGGATCGCGCCTGCCCCGATGAAACCCATACCGGACAGGATGCCGAGGGGCAGACGCATAAGGTCGAGGACCACGAAGGAGTCGCTGGCCTTCCCCACCGTCGGCAACAGCAGGTTCGCCTGGATCATCGAGACCGCGGCGGCCACGCAGACGAGGATGGTGGTGCGCAGGCCGGCGGCGTGTCCGCTTTCGCCGCGATCCAGTCCTATCAAGGCGCCGGCGACGATGGTCAGGGTCAACCGAAGCGCTATTTCCAACCCTGTCAGGTGTAGTGGCATGTCGATCCTGGGAGGCCGGCGTCGGTATGCGACGTCCAGCGAGGAGGACTTGGAACGTCAGGAAATGTTCCGCAACCCGGCGTAAAAAGCGCGCTAGGACCTCTGATCTCTAGTTGCCGTGTCCCATAAGCCGCTGCGGGCGCCTTGACGTGCTTTTGGGTCAACTTCGATTATTTCCGCTTTATCGCTGCGGGGCTAAGAAATCGATCCTCCTCCGGGGAGGTGATCTGAGATCAGCCAGGCCATTTCGCGGGTGCAGGTCGGGATTTTTGCAATCCAACCGCTAAGATCCGCGCCTGCAGGGGAGGCGGGATGAGGCGGGATACTTTCCGCTCCGCGCCCCCTGCATGCATCGGTCTCAACTGTTCACGGCTTCAGGCGTGATCATGCCTTCCGCAAAGGCGGCCGCGCGGGCCTGGGCCTGGGC
>JBARAK010000677.1:0-2521 GCA_049791955.1 Caulobacteraceae bacterium | reverse complement strand
ACGACGTTGTGGGCGTTGAACCAGCTGACCGCGGCGTTGATGTAGGCTGCGGCGTTGTCCGACTCGACGCCCCATTCCGGGATGGCGATCGGCTTGCCCTCCTGGGCGGCGAATTGGGCAAGCCAGTTCAACCCGTAGGTCTGGTTCAACATGGTGTTCCAGGCCGTCGTCGGGTCGCTGGAATCGTATTGGGTCTCCCAGTAGAAATCCATGCCGATGATGTCGACGTAGGCGTTCCCGGGATAGGCTGCGGCGGGGTTCATGCCCTGGTCCCCGATGTTGGGCGACCAGGTGAAGACGAAACGGCTCGACACCGTGCGGAAGCTGTCGACGAACTGCTGGTAGGCGGCGATATAGTCGGTCGGGTCGGTCAGGGCCGACCATGGCTCCCAGCTTGAATTGAATTCCCAGCCGGTGCGAACGTAGATCGGGCCGGTCGACTGGCCAGCGGCCAGTTCCTGCGCGGCCTGGACATAGTAGCTGTCATAGGCGCCCTGCCCGGCGCTCTGCAGGTTGCCACCGTTGGCGAACAACGGGACCGACCACAGGACAGTCTTGCCGCTACTGGACCACAGACCTTGTTCGTAGCCGACGCTGGTGACGAAATCCGACCAGTTGGCGCCGCCGCTTGAAGCGCCCACGGCCCCAAGGTTGGCCCCCAGCCATTGCTCCGCCTGCGCCAGGTCCGATGGCGAATTACCCTCAAGCAAACCCGTGATCATTACGCGCCCCATTTGGCCCGATCAGCGACGAGCCATACTCAATTTTACAAGTAAAATTATCCAAAATGGCACAATTAATTGCCATTAACGCACCCACCTACACCACAGCTACATTCAACATTGATCATACACATGCATACCAACATCTCTTTTTTTATATGTAATTCCTGAATCAACATTGAACATTTCGCATGGCGCGACAAACCGTCATTGCGACACCGATTTGTCGCAACCGCCCGATCGGCGCGATGTATTTCATCACACAGCCGCATTCAAATGCGGCAAACCGCGCGGCGCTTTCTTTCATCAATAGAAAGTCAAAGACATCTAACTGCTCAGAAGCTTTCATTAACCGATTTTCGTTTGAACTCGCCCGCCAAACCCGGCGGCGAAACGAAAGTACCGCAGTGCCCCTCCGTTCGTTGCGTCTTCGCAAGGCGACGCCAGCCGCCATGGCCGCCGCCTGCCTGTCCGCGCCCCTCGCCCACGCCGAGACCCTGGCCGACGCTGTCGCCCTCGCCTACCAGTCCAATCCCACCCTGCAGGCGCAGAGGGCCCAGCTGCGCGCAACGGACGAGACCTATGTGCAGGCGCGCGCCGGCTGGCGGCCCACCGCCTCGGCCCAGGTCGGCGCCAACTACTCCAAGGCGCCGGAGTCCACCCTGTTCGGGGTCAGCCAGGTGGAGAGCAACACCGGCCAGGCCATCCTCGGCGTCACCCAGCCGATCTACACCGGCGGACGCACCGCCGCCGAGGTCCGCGCGACGGAGAGCGACGTGATGGCGGCCCGGCAGGGCCTTCGCGCCACCGAGGCCCAGGTGCTCCAGGGCGTGGTGCAGGCTTACGCCGACGTACTGCGCGACCAGCAGTTGCTGGCGGTGCACCAGGACGACGTGGCGATGCTCCAGCGGGAGGTCGACGACGCCAACGCCCGGCTGCAGGCCGGAGAGGTGACGCGCACCGATGTGGCCCAGACCGAGACCCAGCTGATCTCGTCGCAGTCCGCCCTGACCGCGGCCAAGGGCCAGCTGCAGGTCAGCCGCTCGAACTATGCCCAGGTGGTCGGCCAGAACCCCGGCCAGCTGGCGCCGCCGCCGGCCCTGCCCGGCCTGCCGATCGATGTGGACCACGCCTTCGATGCGGCGGAAGCAGACAACCCCACCCTGCGCCAGGCCGAGTTCACCGAACAGTCCTCGCGGATCCGGGTGGCGGAGGCCCGCGCCGCCAACCGCCCCACGCTCAGCGTCAACGCCAACATCGGCCTGACCGGGCCCGTCACCCCGTTCTTCGGCAACGCCTACGACCGCGCCGTGAACGCCAGCGCGGTGATCACCCAGCCGATCCTGACCGGGGGGGTAAACGCGTCCCAGATCCGCCGGGCGCTTGAGCTGAACAACAGCGACCGGATCAGCATCGAGACCACCCGCCGCGCCGTGGTGCAGGCCGTCTCCCAGGCCTGGAACGGCATGGTCACCGGACGCAACACGACGACCGGCGAGGAGAAGCACGTCGGGGTCGCCCAGGATTACTTCTTCGGCACCCGCGAAGAGTACAAGGTCGGCCAGCGGGCCACGCTGGACATCATCGTCGCCGAGCAGAGCTTCATCAGCGCCCGCCTCGCCCTGATCAGCGCCCGGCACGACACCTACGTGGCCGAGTCCTCCCTGCTGGCGGCGGTGGGACGGCTGGAGGCGCGCTACCTGACGCCGGACACGCCGAGCTACGATCCGGCCAAGTCGTTCAAGCGGGTGAAGAACGCGGGCGACCTGCCCTGGGAAGGCGTGGTCGCCGCCATCGAC
>JBARAK010000676.1:0-2531 GCA_049791955.1 Caulobacteraceae bacterium | reverse complement strand
GCCCAGGGCCGGATCGAGCACGGCGGCCGCTGGCGGGCGGAGAAGGACTGGCCGATCCCCGACGCTCGCAACACCGCCTTCCACCTGCACGCCGACGGGCGGCTGGCGACCGAGGTCCAGCCAGCCGGCGCGGAACCGCTGGTCTACGACTTCGACCCCGACCATCCGGTCCCCAGCATCGGCGGGACCATCACCTCGGGCGAGCCGGTGATGCGGGGCGGCGCCTTCGACCAGCGCGAGGGGCCGCGCTTCTTCGGCTCGCGCGAACCCTACATCCCCCTGGCGGCGCGGCCGGACGTGCTGGTGTTCGAAACGCCGCCGCTGGAAGAGGACATCGAGGTGACCGGACCGATCGAGGCGCGGCTGTGGATCGGCTCCGACCGCCCCGACACCGACTTCACCCTCAAGCTGATCGACGTCTATCCGCCCAGCGACGACTATCCCGACGGCTTCGCCATGAACCTGACCGACGGGATCATGCGGGTGCGCTACCGCAACGCCTGGGACAAACCCCAGATGCTGAAGCCGGGCGAGGTCGCCGCCATCACCGTGGCCGCCTTCCCGACCTCCAACCTGTTCAAGCGGGGCCACCGCATCCGGCTGGACGTCTCGTCCAGCAACTTCCCCCACTTCGACGTCAACCCCAACACCGGCGCCCCCCAGGGCCGCGGCCTGGACCGCCGGATCGCCCGCAACACCCTGTTCGTCGACCGCGACCGCCCCTCGCACGTGGTGCTGCCGGTGATCCCGGCGCGGGGGGCGGGGTGAGTGTGGGTTATGAAGGGCCGCGCCCTTGCGAGCCCCCTCCACCAGGCTTCGCCTAGTCCCCCTCCCCCGCTTCGCAAGGGAGGAGAAGAAAAGCCGCGCTTCCTCCTCCCCTGCTTTAGCGGGGGAGGAGGCGGCGAAGCCGACGGAGGGGGCTCGTGGAGCGCGACGCTTCAGCCGCTACGATCATAACCCCCAAAAGAAAGACCCCGACCCACCATGGCTGACCCCCACCAGTTCCACACCCCGCAGTCGAGCTACAGCAAGGAAGACCTGCTCGCGTCCGGCCGGGGCGGCTACTTCGGGCCCGGCAACGCCCAGCTGCCCGCGCCGCCGATGCTGATGATGGACCGGATCACCGAGATCAGCCTGGACGGCGGCCAGTTCGGCAAGGGCCATGTGGTCGGCGAGCTGGATATCACGCCGGACCTCTGGTTCTTCGGCTGCCACTTCCCCGGCGATCCGGTCATGCCGGGTTGCCTGGGCCTGGACGCGATGTGGCAGGTGGTCGGCTTCTGGCTCGGCTGGTCGGGCTCGCCCGGCAAGGGCCGCGCGCTGGGCGTGGGCGAGGTGAAGTTCCGCGGCGACATCACGCCTGAGACCAAGCTGGTGCGCTACGAGGTCGACCTGCGGCAGGTCCGGCGGGGAAAGCTGGTTTTGGGCGTGGCGGAGGGGCGGTTGTTCGCCGATGGGGCGTGCGTGTACACCGCCAGCGACCTGAAGGTGGGCTTGGTGGGGTAGCCGCCCCTACGCCTTCTCCCCTTGCGGGAGAAGGAGGGGACCCAGCAAAGCTGGGGAGGATGAGGGGTCTCTGTACGCTCGCAGCTGCTGACCGCGGCGCGACCCCTCACCTTCCCATCGCTGCGCGATGGGCCCCATCCTCTCCCGCAAGGGGAGAGGGAAATTCCGCGCCCGCTCAGCCCCCCAGATCCGCCAGGATCGGGCAGTCGGGGCGCTCGTCCCCCGCGCAGCAGTCGGAGAGCTGGCGCAGGGTGTCGGCCATGGCCTGCATCTCGGCGATGCGGGCCTGCAGGTCGGCCAGGTGGCGCTGGGCGATGGCCTTGACCTCGCGGCTGGGCCGGGCGCTGTCGCGCCACAGGGCCAGCAGGCGGGTGATCTCCTCGACCGAGAAACCCAGCGAGCGGCCGCGCTTGATGAACCGCAGGTCGTTCAGGTCGCGCTCGCCCAACTCGCGATAGCCGCTCCCGGTGCGCGAGGCCGGGCGGACCAGGCCGATGCTCTCGTAGTAGCGGATCATCTTGGCGGAGACGCCGGTGGCCTTGGCGGCCTGGCCGATGTTCATGAGGGGCTCCCTGCCAGTGATGTGGCGGCGCGCCTGAAACCCTTCAGCCGCAGGGCGTTGCTGACCACGAAGACGCTGGACAGCGCCATCGCGCCGGCCGCCGCCATCGGCGAGAGCAGCACGCCCGCCAGCGGATACAGCGCCCCCGCCGCCACCGGGATCAGCACCACGTTGTAGCCGAAGGCCCAGAACAGGTTCTGGCCGATGTTGCGCAGGGTGGCCTTGGACAGGGCGATGGCGTCGACCACCGCGCGCAGGTCGTTGGACATCAGCACCACCTCGGCGCTCTCGATGGCGATGTCGGTTCCCGATTCCACCGCCAGCCCGACGTCGGCCTCGGCCAGGGCCGGGGCGTCGTTGATCCCGTCGCCGACGAAGGCGATCCGGCCGCCCGGCCCGCGCAGCCGCTTGACCGCGGCGGCCTTGCCCTCCGGCGGGGTCTCGGCCTCGACCAGGTCGATAC
>JBARAK010000675.1:0-11526 GCA_049791955.1 Caulobacteraceae bacterium | reverse complement strand
GTCCCGAAGGACGCGGCCTTTCCCGTTTTCCGGGGAGGAAAGCCTTATTGGAACGGATAGTAGCGGAAGCTGGTCATGATGATGTTGTCGTGGGCTTCCGGAGCGCCACCGACGCCGCTGAACGCTTCACGATCCACGTAGGAATACTCCAGGCCGAGGCGCAGGTAGCCCCACGGACCGCTGTAGGCCTTGTCCCAGGCCTGGAAGGTCAGTTCCGTCAGGCTGCGGGTGTTGCCGGTGCAGCTCAAGGTCGAAGCCTCGATATTACAGCCGGTGTTCACCGCGGTGAAGGAACCGTAGGAGCCCTTGCCGCCGTCAGGCCGCACTTGCTGCTCCTCGCCGCCGATGACCGATAGGTCGAGGCTCTTGGTCACGTGAGC
Source organism: Caulobacteraceae bacterium (assembly GCA_049791955.1). Taxonomy (GTDB): domain Bacteria; phylum Pseudomonadota; class Alphaproteobacteria; order Caulobacterales; family Caulobacteraceae; genus CAHJWH01. Next base: position 11,146 of record JBARAK010000675.1, on the reverse strand, counting down.
CGTGACGGTGAACATCCCGGCGGTTTCCTGGATGGCGGTGATCTTGCCGCTCGGCGTGAAGGCCACGTCGGGCAGGCCGCTGGTGCCGTAACGACCGACGCCCTTGCCGCTGATGCCGGTGATCTGGGCATCGAGGAAGCCCGGGAACAGCTGGGCGGCCAGGCCGCCGCCGACGCTGCCGGCGCTCAGGTTGTTGCTCTTGAAGTCGCCGAGTTGCTCATAGAACGAGCGATACAGGCCGAACACTTCGCCATGGACATGGTGGCCCATAAAGTCTTGTTCGGTCGCCACCTTGCCGATGATGTCGGGCACGTGGTTGATCGACTGGGTCGCCGGAGCCACGCCGCTGACGCCGGTCACCACGCCGGCGGCGGTGGTGGTCGCCAGGGTGCCGGTATCGCCGCCGAAGAAGCCCGAGCCGCTGTTGATCGAGGTGATCACGTTCGCCGCAGCCGGCGCCGAGCCGCCGAAGGTGGTCTGCGGGTTTTCGACCGCCGCAGCCAGCCACCAGCTCTTGTCGAACAAGTCCTTGGTGACCCGGAACCCGGGCTGACGGGCCCAGACGAAGCCGACATTGTACTGTGCGTCGATATTCGGCGGCAGCACTTCGTTGCGGGGCGTGATGCCCTTGCTGTTCATGGTCACCAGCGACCAGCTGTCGCCGCCCAGGATGTGCCAGCCCTCATTCTCCCAGTCCGCGGTGGCGTAGATCACGCGCGTGCGGAGGTTGAAGGAGTTCGACTGGTTGGAGTTGGCGGTCTGGGCGGCGCCCTGGAAGTCGAATTCGCCGTAAGCCGACAGCTTCAGGTCAGGGTTGACCTGGCCTTCGGCCAAGCCGGAGATGCGGCTCTGACGGGCGGTGGCGCGCAATTCCTCGGCATGGCCCTGACGGCTCTGCGCGAAGGGAACAGAGTTGAACGGCGAGGCGATGTCGGAGGCGAGGTTGTGCTCGCGGTAGATGCCGGCCGCTTCGACGAACCCGCCGAGGGTGAGCTTGACACCCTTGACGTAGAGAGCGTCGGTCTTGGGCTTCACCTTGTCGACTTCCGCGGCGACCGCGGTGGGGATCGACTGGATGATGGCGGCGGTGGCGTCGGCGTCCTGGGCCTGGGCGGTCTGGATCTGCTCCTGAGCAGCCTGGGCCTGGGCCTGGGCCTGCTGGACCTGCGTCTGGGTCTGCGCCTGGGCGGCGGCCTGGGCGTCTAGGCGGGCCTGCAGCTCATGGACTTCCGAGCGGAGGGCGGCAAGTTCGGTGGACGACGTGGATTCGTGCGCGACAACCTTCTTGTGCACGACCTTCTTGTGATGGGTCGTGGCGGCCTGAGCGCTGACGCCAGCCCCGATCGCGATCACGGCGCCGATTGCGGCGCCGCGGAACAGCGACGTCTTGCTATGCATGATTGAGTATCCTTTGATCCCCTACTTGGCCGAGACCGGTCAAGCCTGAGGCGCCGCTTAAAGGGGGGGCGTGATCCTTCCGCAAACCTTTCGTGACGGTTTCGTGTCGTTGGGGGCTATGTTCAGCGGCGCGACTTTCCAGTCACAGTCAGGCCGCAATTCGCCCGGCTTTTGTCACAAGCGACCGAAACCCAGTGTCCAGAGCCGTTACGGGTTGTCGCTTCCCTGGCCGCTGATTGTCAGGGCGATGTGGGACGTGGCTGCATATCCCGCTCGAATCCGGCCCCTCAGTGTTCGTGAGAGGCGACCTAGCTGGGCAGGGCCGGCGGCCTCGAAGGCCGCCGTGGAAGGTCGCGTGCGAGCCTTGCGGGAAATGCGGCTGGAATCGCCCGGAAAAGGGCGTGATTTTCACGTCTGGGAAACATAAAAAAAGACGCGGCGTTTCAGATGGTTATGCGAGATCCGCGAGATTGTCCGCCGCGGCCTTCGATAAGCGCTTTACATCGCCGCCCATGACCCCTATTTCGCCTGCCTCCGGCGGACCCGAGTCCCGTTCGTAAGAGCGCTGCTAACGCCGGTCTGGGTTCAACTTCCATAGGGGTTTACGTGAGGTGGGAAACTACCATACGCCCCTGGACCTGGTCCGTGCGCGGTCCGTCGAACGTCCTGTGGCGCTTGTGCGTCCTGGCGTCGTTGCCGTAGCGGCCAACTGGTTCCAGGCCAACTTTAAAGGCGACGTTTTTTACGCGGTGAAGGCCAATCCTTCCCCATGGGTCATCCAGACCCTGTGGGACAGTGGGGTGCGGTCGTTCGACGTGGCGTCGGTTCCCGAGATCGAACTCGTGCGCTCCATCGCGCCCGAGGCGAAGCTCGCCTATATGCATCCGGTGAAGAGCCGGGCGGCGATCGCGCGGGCTTATCACGAGTTCGGCGTGCGCACCTTCGCGCTCGATACGCACGACGAGCTGCAGAAAATCCTGCAGGCGACCGGCGACGCCCGCGATCTGAACCTTATCGTGCGCATGGCGGTGTCCACCGACGGCGCCCAGTACGCGCTCGGCGGCAAGTTCGGGGTCTCCTCCGAGGATGCGCCGGCCCTGCTGCTGGCCGTCCGTCAGGCGACCGAAGAACTGATGGGCGTCAGCTTCCACGTGGGCTCCCAGTGCATGAACCCGTACGCCTACCGTGCGGCCATGTCCCAGGTGTCCCGCGCCCTGGTCCGCGCCGGCGTGTTCGCCGACGTAGTGGACGTGGGCGGCGGTTTCCCCTCGGTCTATCCTGGTATGAATCCGCCGGACCTGAAGCTGTACATGGACGCCATCCATGCCGGCTTCGAGGAGATGATGGTCCACGAGACCACCGAGCTGTGGTGCGAGCCAGGCCGGGCGCTGGTGGCGGAGTCCTCCTCGATCCTGACCAAGGTCGAACTGCGTAAGGCGGACTCGCTGTATCTGAACGAGGGGTCCTATGGCTCGCTGTTCGATGCGACCCACTCCAAGTGGCCGTTTCCGGTGAAACTGGTCCGTGACGGCGCCGCCTCGGCTTCGGTGAAGCCGTTCGGCTTCTACGGCCCGACCTGCGACTCGATCGACCACATGCCGGGGCCCTTCTACCTGCCCGACGACGTGGGCGAGGGCGACTATGTCGAGATCGGCATGCTCGGCGCCTATGGCGTGGCCATGAACACCCGTTTCAACGGCTTCGGCGACGTCGAGACCGTGGTGGTGGACGACGCCCCTATGGCCAGCATGTACGGCCTGGCGGATGAGGACGCCGCAGCGGCTGTGGCCGTGACGGAAAGCTCAGTCGTCAAGCTGTCGTCACGTTCGCGGCGTAAGCGCCGTCGTAAGTAGGCCGTTCTCCGTTCCCTTCCGATGGAAGCCGGGGTGGCGTACGTCGTCACACCGGCTTCCATGTTTTCGGAACAGGGCTTCCCCGATCCGTCGCTCCGTCCGGGTCGATCAGGGCTTCTGACGGGCGCTCAAACCTCAGAGGGCAACCGAAGACGATGAACGCTCCCGTCTCCCCCGAACAGACCAACAAGAAGGCCGAACTGCTGGCCAAGACCGTCCAGCACGTCGACATCACCGCCTACGACGCGCGGCCGGTGATCGACTACATGCGCGGCATGAGCTTCACCTCGCGCGACACCGCGCGGGCGGCCGATATCCTGACCATGGCCTACGAGGACAAGCCTTGCTCGGTGTGGATCACGCTGGCCGGCTCGACCTCGGCGGCGGGCTGCATGCACGTCTACCGCGACATGGTCGCCAACAAGATGGCCGACGCCATCGTGGCCACCGGCGCCTCCATCGTCGACATGGATTTCTTCGAAGCCCTGGGGTTCAAGCACTATCAGGCCCAGTCCAACGTGGACGACCGCGACCTGCGCGATCTCTACATCGACCGCATCTACGACACCTACATCGACGAGGAAGAGCTCCAGAACTGCGACCACACGATCAAGGAGATCGTGGATTCGCTTGAGCCGCGCCCCTACTCCTCCCGCGAGTTCATCCATGAAATGGGCAAGTGGCTGGCGGCCGGCGGCGCCAAGAAGCCCGGCAGCCTGATCCAGACCGCCTACGAGCATGGCGTGCCGATCTTCTGTCCCGCCTTCACCGACAGCTCCGCCGGCTTCGGCTTGGTGAAGCATCAGATCGAGCGGATGAAGGCTGGCAAGCCCTATGTGACCATCGACTCGGTGGCCGATTTCCGCGAGCTGACCGAGATCAAGATCAAGGCCGGGACCACCGCCCTGTTCATGGTCGGCGGCGGCGTGCCAAAGAACTTCGCCCAGGACACGGTGGTCTGCGCCGAGATCCTCGGTGAGGACGCCGAGATGCATAAGTACGCGGTCCAGATTACCGTGGCCGACGTGCGCGACGGGGCCTGTTCGTCCTCGACCCTCAAGGAGGCCTGCTCCTGGGGCAAGGTGGACGTGACCTTCGAGCAGATGGTGTTCGCCGAAGCCACCACGGTGGTGCCGCTGATCGCCTCCGACGCCTACCACCGCGGCGCCTGGAAGGACCGCGAGGAGCGCCGCTGGGCCGACCTGTTCAAGAAATAGGATAGCCCGGGGTCTTGGAGATGTTCCCTCGGGAGCATCTCCGAAACCTGCGTTTCGGTTGTATGGCGCGCCGGTTCAGCCGTGGTGGTGTGGGAGGGGTGGATCGTTAGCGCTCCCAGGACGTTCCGGGGTCGCCAATCCTTGACTCGCCCTTTCGCAGCCGCAAAACCGCACGCAACACATAACTGATCGGAGCACCCCGCCCCCATGGCTATTCGCGTCGCCATCAACGGCTTCGGCCGTATCGGCCGTCTCGTCCTGCGTTCGCTCGCCGAGCACAAGCGCACCGATATCGAGGTCGTGGCGATCAACGACCTGGGGCCGGTAGCCACCAACGCCCACCTGCTGAGATACGACAGCACCCACCGCCGCTTCCCGGGCGAGGTCACCTTCGGCGACGATTGGATGGATGTCGGGTTCGGCAAGATCAAAGCCACCGCCATCCGCAATCCGGGGGAGCTGCCGCATAAGGAGCTGGGGGTCGACATCGCCCTCGAATGCACCGGCATCTTCACCGCTCGCGACAAGGCCAAGGCGCACCTGGACGCCGGCGCCAAGCGGGTGCTGATCTCCGCCCCCGCCGACGGTGCGGACAAGACCATCGTCTACGGGGTCAACCACGACACCCTGACCGCTGAAGACCTGATCGTGTCCAACGCCTCATGCACCACCAACTGCCTGGCGCCGGTGGCCAAGGTGCTGCACGACCTCTGCGGCATCGAGCGCGGCTACATGACCACGGTGCATAGCTACACCAACGACCAGCCGTCCCTGGACCAGATCCACAAGGACCTGTACCGCGCCCGCACCGCGGCTCAGAACATCATCCCCACCTCCACCGGGGCCGCTAAGGCGCTGGGCCTGGTGCTGCCGGCGCTGCAGGGCAAGCTGGACGGCTCCTCGGTGCGGGTGCCGACGCCCGACGTCAGCGTGGTGGACTTCAAGATCGTGCCCTCGCGCGATGTGACCAGGGAAGAGATCAACGAGGCCATGCGCGCCGCCGCCAACGGCGCGATGAAAGGCGTCCTGGCGGTCACCGATGAGCCGCTGGTGTCCAGCGACTTCATCCACGACCCGCATTCCTCCACCTTCGCCACCCGGGAAACCCAGGTGATCGGCGGCAAGCTGGCGCGGGTGTTCTCCTGGTACGACAACGAGTGGGGCTTCTCCACCCGGATGGCTGACGCCGCTGCGGCGATGGGCAAGTTCCTCTAAAGAGCGCTGGCGCGCCCTCTCGTCCTCCAGCCGCAGGCTGGAATCCCCTTCCTCACCCGCAAGGGAGAGGGGCGCGCCTGTCTCCCCCACTCTTGGAGGGGGAAGGACCGTGCGCGCGCGCCAAGAGCGCGAGGGCGGTGCGGGTCACTATGCATACAGCCAAAGGATCATACATGCCCCTCCGCACCCTCGACCAAGCCGGCGACCTGAAGGGCAAGCGCGTCCTCGTCCGCGTCGACCTGAACGCGCCGATGCAGGATGGCCGGGTGAGCGACGACACCCGGCTGCGCGCCATCGCCCCGACGGTGGCGGCTCTGCGCGAGAAGGGGGCGAAGGTGATCCTGCTGGCCCACTTCGATCGGCCCAAGGGCAAGGTCGTCCCCTCCATGAGCCTGAAGCCGGTGGCGGCTCCGCTAGCCGAGGTGCTCGGCGCGTCGGTCGCGTTCGCCGACGACTGCGTGGGCGCGGTGGCCGAAGCGGCTATCGCCAAGCTTCACGACGGCGATGTGCTGCTGCTGGAGAACCTGCGCTTCCATCCGGGTGAGGAGAAGAACGACCCCGCCTTCGCCGACCAGCTGGCCGCGCTCGGCGATGTCTACGTCAACGACGCCTTCTCGGCCGCCCATCGCGCCCACGCCTCGACCGAGGCGCTGGCGCATCGGCTGCCGGCCTATGCGGGCCTGTCCATGCAGCGGGAGCTTGAGGCGCTGGAAAAGGCGCTCGGCTCGCCGGTGCGTCCCGTGCTCGGGATCGTCGGCGGCTCCAAGGTCTCGACCAAGCTCGACCTGCTGAAGAACCTGGTCGCCAAACTCGACCGCCTGGCCATCGGCGGCGGCATGGCCAACACCTTCCTCTACGCCCAGGGCTACGAGGTGGGGGCGTCCTACTGCGAGAAGGATCTGCGCGAGACCGCCGTCGAGATCATGCAGCTCGCCCAGGCCAATGGCTGCGAACTGCTGCTGCCGATGGACGTGGTGGTGAGCGAGCGGCTGGAGCCGAACGCGCCTTACTTCGTCCGCGAGCGCGACGGTGTGGATGGCGACGAGCGGATCCTGGACGCGGGTCCGCAGACCGTCCTTCGCCTGACGGCCGCGATGGACAGCTCCGCCACCTTGATCTGGAATGGGCCGCTCGGCGTGTTCGAGGTGCCGCCGTTCGACAAGGCCACAGTGGACGCCGCCCGCCATGCCGCCGAACTGGCCAAGGCCGGCAAGCTGGTCGCGGTCGCCGGCGGAGGCGACACGGTCTCCGCCCTCAACCACGCGGGCGTGGTCAAGGACTTCACCTTCGTCTCCACCGCCGGGGGCGCTTTCCTGGAATGGATGGAAGGCAAGACCCTGCCGGGGGTGGCGGCCCTGGAACATTAGCGTCCGCCCCGGACGAAACCCGGACGTAACCTTCCCGGGTCTATGAGCGCTCAGGTTGTGTGGCCCTGGGCGGGGAAAGGTGCGGCAGATGCGGATCGAGGTGGTTCGGCCGGCGGACCTTGCACAGTCAGACATCGCGGCCTGGTCGACGCTCCAGCAGGCGGCGGGTCTCGATAGCCCTTTCTTCTCACCGCATTGGGCGCTTGCCTGCGTCGAGGTCGATGGGCCCGACCAGAGGCTGGCCAAGGTTGGCGTCGTGCGCGACGACGAGGGCCCGGCGGCCTTCCTGCCGGCCAGGCTGTCGCCCTTTTCCGGCCAGGCGGTGGGGGCGCCCATGGCCGACTATCAAGGCGCGGTGACGCGGGCCGGCGCCGCGCTCGACCTCAAGGCGATGGTGCGCGCCTTTGGCGTCGGACGGCTCGACTTCCAGAACCTGTTCCCCGGCCAGACCGCGTTCGAGCGGCACGTGCATGGCCACGCCAACTCCCTGGCCATCGACCTGTCCGAGGGCTACGACGCCTACGCGGCCGAGCGGAAGACCCAGACCGACATCCTGCAGGATTGCGCCAAGCGGCGGCGCAAGCTGGAGCGGGAGAAGGGCGAGGTCCGTTTCACCGCCTATTCGACCTCGCAGGCGGACTTCGATCAGTTGCTGGCCTGGAAGCGCGCGCAGTACCGGGCGAGCAACCAGACCGACATCTTCGACGCCGGCTGGCCCCTGGCGCTGCTCAAGCGGCTGTTCGCCGGGCCGTGCGGCGACCTCCAGGCGCGGTTGTTCACCCTGCATGCCGGCGGCGAGCTGGCGGCCGCCCACCTGGCCCTGTGCAATGCGCGGGTGGCGCACGCCTGGTTCATCGCGCACGACGACGCCTTCGGGCGTTATTCGCCAGGCGTCGTGCTGATCGCCGAAATCCTGAAATGGGGCGCGGCCAACGGAATCCGCGAGCTGGACCTGGGCCCCGGCGATTATCGGTTCAAGCTGCAGCTTTCCAACCTGAGGCGCGAGGTCGGCCATGGCTATGTCGGCCGTGCCGGTCCCAGCACCCTGGTCCGCGCCGCCGCCTACACCCTGCGCGACACGGCCGAAGCCCTGCCGCTCGGGCGCGCTTCGGCGCTTCCGGGCAAGGCGATGCGCCGGCTCGACCTGTGGCGCGGGCTCAACGGCGTCTGGTCGTTGCCGCGATAGAACTTTTCGACGTCGATGTTTGCGGTTACGGCTCCCGCCCCATGAGCGTGACCATAGACGACATCCGCGCCGCCGCCGCCCGCCTGGCCGGCCACATCGAGCGCACGCCCTGCCGCCCCTCTCGGACGCTCTCGCAGATCGCGGGCGCGCAGGTGTGGGTGAAGTTCGAGAACCTGCAGTTCACCGCCGCCTTCAAGGAGCGAGGCGCGCTGAACAAGCTGCTCCAGCTTACCCCCGCCGAGCAGAAGCGCGGCGTTATCGCCGCCTCGGCCGGTAACCACGCCCAGGGCCTAGCCTACCATGGCCAGAGACTTGGGGTGCCGGTGGTCATCGTCATGCCGCTCGCCACGCCGATGGTGAAGGTCGAGCACACCCGCCACTTCGGCGCCGAGGTGATCCTGCAGGGCGAGACCTACGACGACGCCAACGCCTACGCCCGCGAGGTCTGCTCCAGGCGCGACCTGGTGTTCGTCCATCCCTTCGACGACCCCGACGTGATCGCCGGCCAGGGCACCATCGCGCTGGAGATGCTGGAGGACGCGCCGGATATCGATGTGTTGCCGGTGCCGATCGGCGGCGGTGGGCTGATCTCGGGCATGGCGATCGCCGCCAAGTCGGTGAAGCCGGACATCGAGGTTGTGGGCGTGGAGGCGGCCATGTACCCCTCCTTCACCGCCCGCATGCGCGGTTTCCGCCCCAACATCGGCGGCCAGACCATCGCCGAGGGCATCGCGGTCAAGACGGTGGGCGAGCTGACCTACGGCATCGCCCGGCCGCTGCTCAGCGACGTGCTGCTGATCGAGGAGAGCGACTTCGAGCGGGCGATCGCACTCTACGTGAATGTGGAGAAGACCGTGGCTGAAGGGGCCGGGGCGGCGTCTCTGGCGGCCCTGCTGGCCTATCCCGAGCGGTTCCGGAAGAAGAATGTCGGCTTGGTCCTGTGCGGTGGCAATATCGACACCCGCCTGCTGGCCTCGGTCCTGACGCGTGAACTGATCCGCGAACGGCGCATGACCTCGTTCCGGATCATCGGCGACGACCGGCCGGGCCTGCTGGCCACCGTCTCAGCCGTGATCGGTGGATGCGGCGGCAACATCATCGAGGTCTCGCACAACCGGCTCGCGCTGGACGTGCCGGCCAAGGGAGCCGAATTCGACATCATGGTCGAAACCCGTGACTCCAAGCACACCGACGAGATCACCGCGGCGCTGCGCGAACACGGTTATCCGCCGCGCAACATGTAAGGTCTCAATCCTTGGGGCGGCTGGCCTTCTCGGCCAGTCCCGAGACGCCCTCGCGCGCCTCCAGCTTTGCGGCCACGGCGTCGGGTGACACCCCGGCGGCGGCCAGCAGGGTCAGCCAGTGGTACAGCAGATCGGCGCTTTCGGCGGCCAGGGCGTCGGGCTCGCCCTGGACCGCGGCGATGACAGTCTCCACCGCCTCCTCGCCCAGCTTCTTGGCCACGTGCGTCGGCCCCTTGGAGAGCAGGCGAGCGGTATAGGACGTATTCGGATCATCGCCGCGCCGGGCCTCGATGGTCTCCTGCAGGCGGGCGAGGGCGGCGGCCAGTCGGTCCATCGTGGCCATGTTCAGATCTCCCGTACCGGGAGCCCGGCGGCGGCGAGCTCGGACTTGGCGGCGGCGATGCTCACTTCGCCGAAGTGGAAGATCGAGGCCGCCAGCACGGCGTCGGCTCCGCCATCGCGGACCGCATCCACCAGGTGACGCGCCGAGCCGGCCCCGCCGGACGCGATCACCGGAATGGGCGTCGCGCGGCTGACCGCGGCCAGCAGCTCGATGTCGTAGCCGGTCTTGACCCCGTCCCGGTCCATGGAGGTTAGCAGAATCTCGCCGGCGCCCTTCGCGACCACGGTCGCTGCATAGTCCAGTACGTCCAGCCCGGTGGCCTTGCGGCCACCATAGGTGAACACTTCCCAGCGGCCGGGGGCGGTCTGCTTGACGTCGATGGCGGCGACCACGCACTGGGTCCCGAAGGCGTCGGCGCAGGCCGCGATCAGGTCGGGGTTCTCGACCGCGGCGGTGTTCACCGAGACCTTGTCGGCGCCTGAACGGAGCAACCGGCGGGCGTCTTCCACCGCACGAACGCCACCGCCCACCGACAGGGGCATGAAGCAGACGTCGGCCGTGCGGGCGATCACGTCGTACATGCTGGCGCGGTTCTCGGCGCTGGCGGCGATGTCGAGGAACATCAGTTCGTCGGCGCCCGCCGCATCATAGGCTTGGGCCTGCTCGACCGGATCGCCGGCGTCGCGCAGCGAAACGAAATTCACGCCCTTGACCACGCGCCCGTCCTTGACGTCCAGGCAAGGGATGACGCGGACCTTGACCACCCCTCAGCACCTTGCGGCGGCGATGGCCTCGGCCGGGTCTAGCGCACCGGTGTAGAGGGCTTTGCCCAGAACCGCGCCGGCGATCGGCGTGCCCTTGCGCGCCTTCAGCCGGTGGATGTCGTTGACGTCGGCCACCCCGCCCGAAGCGATCACCGGGATGGTCACGGCGTCGGCCAGGGCGCCGATCTCTTCCAGGTTCACGCCCGACAGGGTGCCGTCGCGGCCGATGTCGGTGACGATCAGGGCGGCCACGCCGGCGTCTTCGAAACGGCGCGCCAAGTCGGTGGGGTTCAACTCGGAGGTCTCGACCCAGCCGCCAACGGCCACGCGCCCGTCGCGGATATCCACCGCCACGGCGATCTGTTCAGGGAAGGCGGCGGCGGCGAGCTTGACCAGTTCGGGTTCGCGCACGGCGGCGGTGCCGAGCATGACCCGGCTGACCCCGGCCTCGATCCACGCCTCGACCGCTTCGAAGGTGCGCACGCCCCCGCCGACCTGGACCGGGATGGCGGCGGTCTTGAGGATGGCCTCCACGGCGGCCTTGTTGACCGAGCGGCGC
>JBARAK010000674.1:0-4290 GCA_049791955.1 Caulobacteraceae bacterium | reverse complement strand
CAACCGGCCAGTTCCAACACCGCCGCCCCGCCCATCGCGGCCCGGACCGCCGGCACGACGGCCGCTATCGCCACCGCCAGGAAGCCGGCGGCGGATAGACGTAGAACAAGCGGGGAAGCGGACATGGAGCTGCGGACCTGTAGCTGCGGGCCCGAAGCTGGCGGATGTTGGTTTTTTTCCCGTTACCTGTTCGAATAAATCCAGGCGGATTCAGGTTTTCGGTCCGCACGTGTCGCCGCCAGGGGGGCGAACCAGGATGAACATCAGATACCCGGAGACGCATCCGATCGCGGTGCTATCGCGAGTGGCGCTCCTGCTGGCCGTCCTGGCGCTGCTGGCGGCGTCGTTCATCAAGCCGCCGCGCCTGCTCTACTCGTACCATGCCCAGCACTTCGCCGCCTTCTACGTGCTGTCCTTCGCCGTGGCGCTGACGATCAAGCGGAGCACCGTCATCGGCCTGGGCGTGCGGCTGGCGGTGTTCGCGGTGGCGTTCGAGGCGGCGCGGTCGCTCTCGCCCCTGCACGCCTCGACCACGTTCCTGGACTGGTTCGCGGACGCGGCCGGGATCCTGGGGGCGCTGGCGCCGATGCTGGGCCAGAAGATCCGCCAGAGGTTCGAGCCGGAAACGGCTTAAGCTATTCGCCGAACTTGGGAGAGGCCGAGGGGGCGACGCCGCCCTCGCGCTCCTGCTGCGCCCGCATGGCGTTCAGGTTCTCGGCGATGCTGAAGACCGCGACGAAGAACTCGCACGCGCCGCGCCACAGCAGCGCCAGCACGGCCATGATCAGCAGCCCCGCCACCACCGCCGGGATCGCCAGCAGCAGCCCCTCCAGGCTCAGCGCCCGCAGCGCCAGCCCGGCCGATGCGCCCACGGCGCCGAAGCCGAACAGCAGGATCAGGGCCAGGCCGCCCCAATAGATCAGGTGGATCACCGGCCCGGTCAGCAGCCGATCCAGAGACAGCAGATCGAAGACGGCGCCGCGCTTGCGCCGGCCGGAGGTCGCGTACAAGCTCATAGCGGCCCTTGGTCTCCCTGCGCCTCATCCCGCCCGCCACATCCAGTCCGGGGGGACGGCCACGCCTGATTGGCTAGCAGTGCGGGCGCGGCCGTGCAATGCCGTCCCGCTGGCCGAATCGTCACTACATATAGCCCCGTCGCCCGATAAGAACCCTCCAAGAGTCCTCCATGTCCGAGCCCAGAACCGTCCGCGTCGCCATCATCGGCTCCGGCCCCGCCGGCCTGACCGCCGCGATCTATTCCGCCCGCGCCCTGCTCAACCCGGTGCTGATCGCCGGCCTGGAGCCCGGTGGCCAGCTCACCATCACCACCGACGTCGAGAACTATCCGGGCTTCGCCGAGGTGATCCAGGGCCCGTGGCTGATGGAGCAGATGCGCGCCCAGGCCGAGCATGTCGGGACCGAGTTCCTGGACGACCTCGTCTCGCAAGTGGACCTGTCCCAGCGTCCGTTCCGCATCGCGCTGGACAGCGGCGCGACGATGCTGGCCGAGACCCTGATCATCGCCACCGGCGCCCAGGCCAAGTGGCTGGGGCTGGAGAGCGAGCAGCGCTTCCGCGGCTTCGGCGTCTCGGCCTGCGCCACCTGCGACGGCTTCTTCTACCGCGACAAGACGGTGGCGGTGGTCGGCGGCGGCAACACCGCGGTCGAGGAGGCCCTGTTCCTCACCAGCTTCGCCTCCAAGGTGACCCTGATCCACCGCCGCGACGAATTCCGCGCCGAGCGCATCCTGCAGGAGCGCCTGTTCGCCAATCCCAAGGTCGAGGTGATCTGGGACACCGCGGTCGAGGAGATCCTCGGCGGCGGGACCCCGCCCACGGTCGCCGGCGTGCGGCTGCGCAACGTCAAGACCGGCGCGATGTCGGACCTGGCGGTCGACGGGGTGTTCGTCGCCATCGGCCACGCCCCGGCCTCCAGCCTGTTCAAGGGCCAGCTCCAGGCCGACGAGAGCGGCTATCTGCAGGTGATCCCGGGCAAGACCGCCACCGCCGTGGAAGGGGTGTTCGCGGCCGGCGACGTCACCGACCACGTCTACCGCCAGGCGGTCACCGCCGCCGGCATGGGCTGCATGGCCGCCCTGGAAGCCGCCCGCTTCCTGGCCGAGGAAGACCACAGGAAAGCCCACCACCCCATCTCCCATACGGAGTCGGAGAAAATCGGGGTCTGGTAGGGGGCCGCGCCCTACTTCGACTGAAACAGTGATTGGTTTTTTAAACCGCTCATTCCCGCGAAGGCGGGAATCCAGATCAAATCCGCAGGCGTTTGCGAATGAATCTGGATCCCCGCCTCCGCGGGGATGAGCGGAATTAAGCAACCACCAGACTCAACAGTTCAGGGTCTCGTAGAGATCGGCCCAATCCGGATTCATCTCCTCGATCAGCCGCAGCTTCCAGACACGCCGCCACTTCTTGATCTGGCGTTCGCGCACAAAAGCCGCCTCCCTCGTATCCTGCGGCTCGTACCAGACGAGTAGACCCACGCCGTAGTCCGACGTAAATCCAGCCTAGGCTTTCTCCTTGTGCTCCCACACACGCCGCGCAAGATCGTCAGTGTGGCCGGCATACAGCGTGCCATTTCGTTGGCTTGCCAGTATGTACGTGTAGAACATTGAGGTCACAGCCTCGACCCCACCCTCGCGCGCATTATCCGCGCCACAACCTTAGCGATTAGAATTCCGTATCCGCCATGAAATTCCTCGACCAGTGCAAAGTGTTCGTGCGCTCGGGCGACGGCGGAGGCGGGTCCGTTTCGTTCCGGCGTGAGAAGTACATCGAGTACGGCGGCCCCGATGGCGGCGACGGCGGCCGGGGCGGCGACGTGTGGGTCGAGGCGGTCGAGGGCCTGAACACCCTGATCGACTATCGCTACCAGCAGCACTTCAAGGCCGGCACCGGCGTCCACGGCATGGGCAGGCAGCGCAACGGCCTCAATGGCGAGGACGTGTTGCTGAAGGTCCCGGTCGGCACCCAGGTGCTGGAAGAAGACAACGAGACCCTGATCGCCGACCTGGACGAGGCCGGAGCGCGCCTGCGCCTGGCCAAGGGCGGCAACGGCGGCTTCGGCAACGTCCACTTCAAGGGTCCGATCAACCAGGCTCCCCGCTTCGCCATGCCCGGCCAGGACGGGATCGAGCGCTGGATCTGGCTGCGGCTGAAGCTGATCGCCGACGCCGGCCTGGTGGGCCTGCCCAACGCCGGCAAGTCGACCTTCCTGGCCGCGGTCAGCGCCGCCAAGCCCAAGATCGCCGACTACCCCTTCACTACCCTGACCCCCAACCTCGGCGTCGTCGACCTGTCGGTGCAGGAGCGGTTCGTGATCGCCGACATCCCGGGCCTGATCGAAGGCGCCTCCGAGGGCGCGGGGCTCGGCACCCGCTTCCTCGGCCACGTGGAGCGCTGCAAGGTGCTGATCCACCTGGTGGACGGGACCCAGGAGGACGTCGCCAACGCCTATGCCCAGATCCGCCACGAGCTGGAGGCCTATGGCGAGGGCCTGGCGGAAAAGCCCCAGATCCTGGCGCTGAACAAGGTCGACGCGCTCGACCCCGAGACCCGCGCCGAACGGCTCGCCGAGCTGGAGGCGGCGTCCGGCATCCCCCCGATGCTGGTGTCGGGGGTGTCCGGCGAGGGCGTCACGGCCCTGCTGCGCGCGGCGCTCGCCCGCATCCGCCCCCCGGAAGCCGAGGACGCCGCCCGCGACCAGGCCGGGTCCTGGCAGCCCAAAGACTAGGACGGATCCCGGGGGATGTGGCTGGCGGGGCCGGCGAGACGGATCGGCGCCGCGGGGACGCCCGGCGCGCTCAAGCTGGGCTTTGACCTGAAGCCCGGCATGCGGGTCGGCGTGTTCGGCGGCTCGTTCAACCCCGCCCACGAAGGCCACGCCCACGTGGCCCAGACCGCGCTGACCCGGCTGCGGCTCGACCGGGTGATCTGGCTGGTCTCGCCGCAGAACCCGCTGAAGCGCTCCCACGGCGCCTCCCTGGCCGATCGCATGGCCAGCGCCCGCGGCATGGCGCGGGGTCCCTCGATGATCGTGTCGGACGCGGAGAGCCGGTTCGGCTCGACCTACACCATCGACACCCTGCGCAAGCTCAAGAGCCGCTTCCCGGGCGTGCATTTCGTCTGGATCATGGGGGCGGACAACCTGGCCAGCTTCCACCGCTGGCGGGGCTGGGCCGACATCGTGCGCACCACGCCGATGGCCATCGTCTCGCGGCCCGATGCGCTGCTGCAAAGCCGCTCGGCCCCCGCCGCCCGCCGCTTCACCCACGCC
>JBARAK010000673.1:0-10029 GCA_049791955.1 Caulobacteraceae bacterium | reverse complement strand
GAGCGACCGGCTTAGGCAGCACATCATCACCAGGCATCATCAGCACACCAGGCCCGTCCAACCCCGAAAGGCTCAGACTCGGTGATCAGATCAACCCCGGAAAGGTGCGGTCAGCACACCGCTTACGCCCTGCCGTAACTATCCGTTGTAGAATCAGCGTGCAAGCCAAGGTAAGGCCCTTCTTGCCCTCGCTAGCCGAAACAGGTGTGTTCCTCATTTGTTCCTGGGCTCCTATGGCAGATGCAACCGCAATCGAATGGACGGACTCGACGTGGAACCCTGTGACGGGCTGCACGAAGATCACGGCCGGCTGTGATAACTGTTACGCTGAACGCTTCTCGGAACGTTGGCGCGGCATCCCCGGCCATCCCTTTGAGAGCGGCTTTGACCTAACCCTTCGGCCGGAAAGGCTGGAACAGCCTCTGACATGGCGTCGGCCACGCATGATCTTCGTCAATTCGATGAGCGACCTCTTTCATAAGGAGGTGCCGACGACGTTCATCGACCAAGTGTTCGACACGATGGAAGAAGCCGACTGGCACGTCTTCCAAGTCCTGACGAAGCGCAGCTCATTGATGCGCGACTATCTTCACAAACGCTACACCGCCAAGACGCCACCGAAGCACATCTGGCTAGGTGTCTCCGTGGAGGACTCCACCGCAAGCGCCCGCGTCCGGCATTTGCGCGAGGCGCCCGCAGGCGTTCGTTTTCTATCCATCGAGCCGCTTATCGGATCGGTCGGCCAGATCGGTCTTGATGGCATTCATTGGGTGATCGCTGGCGGTGAAAGTGGTCCGAATGCACGTCCGATGCAGATAGATTGGGTGCGCGAAATTCGAGACCAATGCCGCGCAGCAGGTGTCGCCTTCTTCTTCAAGCAGTGGGGTGGCATTCGACCGAAGTCGGGTGGGCGCTCGTTAGACGGCCGCGAGTGGAGTGAACTGCCGACAGATCGGCATCTCAAACTCAAGGCGGGCTAGATGGTCGCCGATATCACCAACTATGTTGGCCGAGAACAGGCCTTCGTGAAGCCTTTCTTTCTCGAAAGCTATCTAGAAAGCCTCATCTACAAGACAGCCAGCGTTTACGACGAAATCGCCTACGTCGATGGGTTCTCAGGCCCCTGGCAAAGCACGGGCGAGGACTATGCGGACACGTCCTTTGGCATCGCGCTGGCCGCGCTGAGGAAAGCCAAGGGTACGTGGAAGGACCAGCACGGCAAGGATGTGCGGATGTCCGTCTATCTGGTCGAGCGGGCAGCCGGTCCCTACGCCAATCTTGAAGCGCTAAAGCCAAAGTTCCCCGATATCGCCATTCACACCTTCCACGCCGACTTTGTTGCAACGGCCCCTCAGATCCTCGCCCAGATTCCAGCAGCGGCGTTCGCGTTCTTCTTCATCGACCCCAAAGGCTGGCGGATCGATATGGCGCAGTTGGAGGCGCTTCTGAAGCGACCGAAGTCGGAGGTCGTCTTCAACTTCATGTTCGACTTCATCAACCGCGCTGCGTCCATCGACGACCCCAAGATCATCGCCGGCCTCGATGCTCTGATGCCGCATGGCGATTGGAAGGACCGTCTAGCAGCCATCGACGCAGCAAGTGGTGATCGCTCCACTGCGCGCAAGGTAGTACTAACGGAAGCCTTCCGGCAGACCTTGGCGACGATGGGCGGCTACACCTACGTTGCCGAAATCCCGGTTCTTCAGCGCATCAACGACCGCACGCTGTATTCCCTGTTTTACGGCACGCGCCACGCTAAAGGCATCGAAGTTTTCCGCGATTGCCATGTTAGGACTGAACGACAGCAAGCAACCGTCAGGACCGCCACCAAGCGGGCTCACGAGGAGCAGAAGTCAGGCCAGGCCCTTTTGCCATGGGCCGACGCACAGTTCGCACCGGACGACAACGCGGCGTTCCTCGAGAACGAGAAGGCGGCGGCGAAAGGCACTTTTCTATCGATGGTACCGACAGCCCCTGCGTTCATCACCTACGACAAAGTGTGGCCGCGCGTCTTAGAGAAGCACGTCATCACCCATCCCGATGTGAACAAGATCGGTGCTGACCTGCGGAAAGCCGGAGACTTGGCCTTTCCGAACTGGGAAGCTGGCAAGCGCGTCCCCCATGACAGCTATCGGATTTCGAAGCCAGATTTACTTAAAGCTGGCCGCGGGAGCCAGCCTTAGGCCCCCTCAACACACCTGCCTCAATAGTTGTGGTGGATTTGGGCGCGAAATAGGCTTATGCGCCATTGCACAGACACGTTCGGTGGCCTTTCTTTTACAGCAGTGGCCGTGTCACGCCGCGCAGCGAAGCTTGACGAGCGTCAGCGCGAATCCCCTTGCAACCAGGCATTGATGCGGTGCTGCGGGCGCGTAAGCTTGCCTGCGTCAACCAGGCCAAAGCTCAGTTCGCCGCCGACGGCTTAATTTTCAGGCGTCGTTGCGCGGGTCTTGCGCCCCCAGGCTAACCAAAAAACAAGACCCATAAAAAAAGGCTGCATCGCAGAAGCCACATGCAGCAAATGCTTGCCTAGCTCAACTCCGTGGGCCGCTATCATCAGCGCGATCTGATCATAAGTTAAGTAAGCGGAAAGTGCGGCCATTGCCGCAAGTAACAGGACGATCATAACCCGATTTATCAAGCGAGCGGCAGCGACTTCCTTGGGGCGGCCGATGTCTGTTGGAGAGGGAGAAGTCATGACGATCAAGTTCCGCTCGGATTAGGGCACGGTGAACCAGCACCTTGGGAAGCGCAAGTCTGCTTCGGGTCGCGTTCTATCGCGACCCAGCGGCCGGAAAGCAGACATCGAACGCAGTCTTTCGAATGGCAGGTTCCTGAACGAGCGCCAGCGGCGGCTAAGGGCGCATACCCATCGCCCCTTGTCCGCCGGGCATTCTTTCCAGATAGTCCCCTCTCGCGCCTGGGGGGCGCTCGGGGACATTGGGGGAAGGCAGCATGAGAGCCGCAGTTCGAACCGCGCTTGGGGTGTTGGCGCTCGGCGCCGCATCGCCCGCCGTTGCACAGGTTTCGCAGCCGCTGCGCCCCGACCAGCAGGCGTTCAGGGCGCTCTACCAGGAGCTGGTCGAGACCGACACCAGCATAACGACCGGCAGTTGCACGGCGCTGGCGGCCAAGGTCGCGGCGCGATTCAAGGCGGCCGGTTTCGCCGACGGCCAGATCACGCCCTTTTCCGTGCCCGACCATCCCAAGGAGGGCGGCCTGGTCGTGGTCTATCCCGGCGTTTCCAGGACGGTGAAGCCGATGCTGCTGCTCGGCCATATCGACGTGGTGGTGGCCAAGCGCGAGGACTGGACTCGCGACCCCTACAAGCTGGTCGAGGAGAACGGCTACTTCTACGGCCGCGGTACGTCGGACATGAAGGCGATGGACGCGATCTGGATCGATAGCCTGATCCGCCTGCATCAGCAGGACTACAAGCCCAAGCGCACGATCAAGCTCGCCCTCACCTGCGGCGAGGAGACGAGCTGGGCGTTCAACGGCGCGGGCTGGCTGGCCAAGAACAGGCCCGACCTGATCTCGGCCGAATTCGCGCTGAACGAGGGCGGGGGCGGCCGCAGCGACGGCCACGGCAAGCTGGTCATCGCCAACCTGCACGTCGGCGAGAAGACGGCGATCAACTACCGGATAGAGGCGACCAATCCCGGCGGCCACAGCTCGGCGCCGGTCAAGGACAACGCCATCTATGAGCTTGCCGACGCCCTGGTGAAGATCCGCGGCTACGACTTCCCGGTGATGATGACCGATACGACGCGCGCCTATTTCCGCGCCGCCGGCAAGGCGCGCGGCGACGACATGGGGCGCGCGATGATCGCGGTGGCCGACAATCCCGGGGACAAGGCCGCCCTCGCGACGGTCGATACCGACAAGAGCTACCACTCGATGCTGCGCACCACCTGCGTCGCGACCCTGCTGGACGGGGGGCACGCCAACAACGCGCTGCCCCAGCGGGCCGGGGTCAACATCAACTGCCGCATCTTCCCTGGGGTGTCCCCCGACGCGGTGCGCGACCAGCTGGCCGCGGTGATCGCCGACCCGCGCATGACCGTGAAGCAGACCGACAGCCGGGGCCCCGTCGCCCGGCCGGTCCCGCTGAGCCCCGGCATCGTCGAGCCGGCCCGGACGCTGCTGGCGAAATACTACCCCGGGGTCCCGCTGACGCCGGCGATGTCGACCGGCGCCTCGGACGGCATCTTCCTGGAGGCGATCGGCATCCCGGTCTATGGGCCGCCCGGCCTGTACGGCGATCCCGACGGCAACGGCGTGCACGGGCTGAACGAACGCGCGCGCGTCAAGGCGGTGTATTCCGGCCGGGACTATCTGTTCGACCTGATCAAGGCCTATGCGGAATAGCCGCCATGCGCACCCTGACATTCCTGCTCATCACCACCGGCCTGGCCGGCGCCACCCCTCTCGCGGCCCAGCCTGCGCCCTCCAGCGCCCGGGCCGGCGGGCCGGCGATGGCGCAGGTCGTCCACGAAATGAGGTGGCGGATGATCGGCCCCTTCCGGGGCGGCCGGACCCGCGCGGTGACGGGTGCCGCGACCCAGCCGAACGTCTTCTACATCGGCGCGGTCAACGGCGGCGTCTGGAAGACCGAGGATGCGGGGAATAGCTGGCGTTCCATCTTCGACGAAGAGCCGACCCAGTCCATCGGCTCGATCGCGGTGGCGCCGTCGGATCCGAACATCGTCTATGTCGGTAGCGGCGAAGGGCAGCATCGGCCCGACCTGTCGATAGGCGACGGTGTCTACAAATCCACCGACGCGGGCAAGACCTGGGCGCACCTGGGGTTGCGCGACGGGCAGCAGATCCCCGACCTGGCGGTCGATCCGGCCAATCCCAACCGGGTCTTCGCCGCCGTGCTCGGCCATCCCTATGGCGCCAACGCCGAGCGGGGCGTGTATCGCTCGCTCGATGGCGGCAAGACCTGGGAACGCGTGCTGTTCAAGGACGAGGACACCGGCGCCTATTCGATCGCCATCGATCCCAGCCAGCCGCAAACCGTCTACGCCAGCCTGTGGCAGGACCGGCATGGCCCGTGGGAAGACCGCAACGCGTACCAGGGGCTGAACGGCGGCCTGTTCAAGTCCACCGACGGCGGGACCACCTGGCGCAAGCTGACGAACGGCCTGCCGAACACCACCGCGCAGGTCATCGTCACCGTCAGCGGCGCCAACCCGAAGCGGCTGTTCGCGACGGTGTCGACCCGCTCGGACGCCGGCGGCAAGGGCGCTTCCGGCAGTGGACTCTACCGGTCCGATGACGCGGGAGAGACCTGGGTGCGCATCACCGACGATCCCCGGCCGCTGCCGAGCATCGCGGACAACGATCTGCCGACGATGCGTCCGGATCCGACCAATCCCGACATCGTCTACATGTCCGGCATCATGGCCATGAAGTCGCTCGACGGCGGCAAGACCTGGGGGCCCGTGCGCGGCGCGCCGGGTGGCGACGACTATCAGAACGTCTGGATCAACCCGAACAATCCGGACATCGTCATCTATGGCGTCGACCAGGGCGCCACGATCACGCTGAATGGCGGCAAGACGTGGAGCACCTGGTTCAACCAGGCCACCGGCCAGCTCTATCACGTCACCACCACGGCCAACGTCTTCCCGTACCGCGTCTGCGGCGGCTACCAGGACAGCGGCTCGGTCTGCATTTCGAGCCGCGGCAACGATGGCGCGGTGACCATGCGCGACTGGCATCCGGTCGGCGCCAGCGAATACGCCCAGGTGGCGCCCGACCCGCTGGATCCGGACGTGATCTATGGCGCGGGCCGCTCGCAGGTCTCGCGGTTCCACTGGTCCACGGGCATGGTCGAGAGCGTCACGCCGCTTCCCCTCCTGACGGCGGCGGATCGCGTGGACCGCACCCAGCCGATCATGTTCGCGTCCTCCGACCCGCACGCGCTCTATTACGCGACCAGCCGGGTCTATCGCACCCGCGACGGCGGGACGAACTGGGAGGTCGTCAGTCCCGACCTGACCCGCGAGAAGCCGGGCCTGCCCGCCAGCGTCGGCGCGATGCACGGCCCCGGCATGGAGAACCAGCGTGGCGTGGTCTATTCGCTGGGCGTCTCGCCGCGCGACAGCAACGTCCTGTGGGCCGGCACGGACGACGGCCTGGTGTGGACGAGCCGCGACGGCGGCAAGGCCTGGGCCAACGTCACCCCGCCGACGATGACGGCGTGGAGCAAGGTCACCCAGATCGACGCCTCGCATTTCGACGCGAACACCGCCTACATCTCGGTCAGCCGGATGCGCGTCGACGATCAGCGCCCCTATGTGTTCCGCACGCGCGACGGCGGAAAGACCTGGGACTCCATCGTCACGGGGCTTCCCGACAACGCCGCCGTCAACGCGGTGCGCGAGGATCCGAAGCAGCCGGGCTTGCTGTTCGCGGCCACCGAAAAGGCCGTCTGGGTCTCGCGCGACGACGGCGCCAGCTGGGCTTCGCTCCAGCTCAACCTGCCGCACACCTCCATGCGCGACCTGGCGGTCCACGACGACGACCTCGTGGTCGGCACCCATGGCCGGTCCATCTGGATCCTCGACGATATCTCGCCGCTGCGTGAGATGACCCCCGCCGCCGCCGGCAAGGCGACGCTGTTGAAGCCGGCGGCAGCCTATCGCGTGGCCCGCAGCACCTGGACCGACTCGCCGATGCCGCCGGATGAACCGAACGGCCAGAATCCCCCCGCGGGCGCGATCATCGACTACTACCTGCCGCAGGACGCCAAGGGGCTGGTCACGCTCGAGATCCTGGACGGGCAGGGCAAGCTGGTGCGCCGCTACCGGGGCGACGATCCCGCCGAGATAACCGAGGCGGAGATCAAGCAAGGGCTGGTCCCGCCATACTGGATAGCCCCGCATCGGAGCCTGTCGGGAAAGGCCGGCATGCATCGGTGGGTGTGGGACATGTACTATACCGCGCCGGTGGGCGCCCGGCAGGGCTTCCCGATCTCGGCCGTGCCCCATGCGACGCCGCGTCTGCCCCTGGGCCCGATGGCGATCCCCGGCGACTACACCGTGCGGCTTATCCTCGACGGCAGGACGCTTGAACAGCCGCTGACGCTGCGGGCCGACCCCCGCGTCACGGCTTCCGCCGAGGCGCTGCGGCGACAGCTCGACCTCGGCCTCACCGTCAGCGACCTGCTGACCCGAGCTTCGGCGATGCTGACACAAGCTCAGGCGCAACGGACCCAATTGAAGGGCGCGAGCCCCAATGATCCGGCCATCATGCGCCTCGACACCGCGCTCAAAGGCGTCTTGGAAGGAGAGGCGGGCGGTAACGGCGACGGGCTGGCCAAGACGCAGGGCGAGCTTAACCAGCTCTATACGCAGGCGACGGGCGGCGCGGCCGCGCCAACCACCGCGCAACTGACGGCCGTGCACGCCGCCGGCGAACAGCTTGCGCGGCTGGAGGGCGAGTGGAAGCAGGTGCAGGCCAATGTACCGGAGGCCAACAAGAGCCTGCGCCAAGCGGGCCTCCCCGCGTTGCGCGCCGCCGCGGCGCCGGCGGCCGCTCCTGACGACTTGGACGGCGACGACCAGGACGACAGCTAAGGGAACCAAGGAGGTCGCCGGCTAACGTCGCCTTTCCAGACCGCGGCCAACGTCCGCAATGGGCGCCAGGCAGGCGTTGGTGCAGCGGCCGATAGAGCCATCGGACGGCCGGGCTGAACGGAAGCCGCCTTCCTGGGGTCGGTGGGTGAAGCCAGGACCAGAAGCCACGGGGCCGGGGCTGGCGTTCTCCTCGCGTCCGAGCTAGCAGACCGCCCCATGATCCGCCTCGACAATATCTCCAAGCAGAACGGCCACCAGATCCTGTTCATCGATGCCTCGATGGGCGTCCTGAAGGGCGAGAAGATCGGGCTCGTCGGCCCGAACGGCGCCGGCAAGACGACGCTGTTCCGCATGATCACCGGTCAGGAGCAGCCCGACGACGGGCTGGTCGCGTTCGATCCTGGAATGACGATCGGCTATTTCA
This sequence comes from Caulobacteraceae bacterium, assembly GCA_049791955.1. Taxonomy (GTDB): domain Bacteria; phylum Pseudomonadota; class Alphaproteobacteria; order Caulobacterales; family Caulobacteraceae; genus CAHJWH01. The sequence continues at coordinate 2,016 of JBARAK010000673.1, read as the reverse complement.
GCCAGGATGTCGGCGAAATGTCGGGCCAGAGCGCGGTCGCCGCGGTGATGGATGGCGTCGGTCCCATAAGTGCGCTGGCCGCCGAAATGTCCGTGCTCGAGGCGGCCATGGTCGATCCGGACCAGGCCGGCGAACTGGACGCCATCATCGAACGCTATGGCGAGGTGCAGGAACGCTTCCAGGAACTGGACGGCTATGCGCTGGAAGCGCGGGCGCGCGAGGTGCTGGCCGGCCTGAGCTTCAGCCAGGAACGCATGGACGGCGATGTCGGTCTGCTGTCCGGAGGCTGGAAGATGCGCGTGGCGCTGGCCCGCATCCTGCTGAAGCGGCCCGACGCCATGCTGCTTGACGAACCCAGCAACCACCTCGACCTGGAAAGCCTGATCTGGCTTGAGGCCTTCCTCAAGACCTATGAGGGCGCCCTGTTGATGACCTCGCACGACCGCGCCTTTATGAACCGCATCATCGGCAAGGTGGTGGAGATCGACGCGGGAACGTTGACTAGCTATTCGGGCGATCTCGACTTCTACGAACAGCAGCGCGCGCTCAGCGAACAGCAACGCCAGGCGCAATACGAGCGTCAGCAGGCCATGTTGGCCAAGGAAATCAAGTTCATCGAGCGGTTCAAGGCGCGCGCCTCGCACGCCGCCCAGGTTCAGAGCCGGGTGAAGAAGCTGGACAAGATCGAGCGCGTAGAGCCGCCGCGCCGTCGCCAGTCGGTCCAGTTCGAGTTCAAGAGTCCGCCGCGGTCGGGGGACGACGTGATCAGCCTGCGCAAGATCCACAAGGGCTACGGCGCCCAGCCGATCTACGAAGGCCTCGATTTCCTGGTGCGCCGCAAGGAGCGCTGGTGCGTCCTGGGCGCCAACGGCGCCGGCAAGTCGACGCTGCTCAAACTCGCGGCCGGCGCCATCGCGCCCGACCAGGGCGCGGTCAGCATCGGGGCCAGCGTCAAGATGGGCTATTTCGCCCAGCACTCCATGGACCTGCTGGACGGGGAAGAGACGATCTTCGAGTCTCTGGACCGCTCGTTCCCGCAGGCGGGCCAAGGCGCGCTGCGCACCCTGGCGGGGTGTTTCGGCTTCTCCGGCGACGATGTCGAAAAGCCCTGCCGCGTCTTGTCGGGCGGCGAGAAGGCGCGCCTGGTCATGGCCAAGATGCTGTTCGATCCGCCGAACCTGCTGGTGCTCGACGAGCCGACCAACCACCTCGACATGGTCACCAAGCAGATGCTGGTCGCGGCCCTGGCGAACTTCGAGGGCGCAATGCTCTTCGTCTCGCACGACCGCCATTTCCTGGCGGCCCTGTCGAACCGCGTACTGGAACTGACCCCCGAGGGCGTCCATCAGTACGGCGGCGGCTACACCGAATATGTCGCCCGCACGGGCCAGGAAGCGCCGGGACTGCATCCGGGCGGGTAGCGGCGAGGACGCCTCAAGCCGGCGCCGCACACGCCTTGACCCCAATCGCGACAAGTGTCATTTTCAAATCGCGACAAGTGTCGCTCTTCGGAGCCCGAGCTGCGCACGTGAAGATCACCGCCTCTGAAAGCCTGATCATGGAAGTCCTCTGGCGGGCCGGTCGCCCGCTGGCGGTCGAGGACATTCGTGAAGCGCTGACCGATGAGACCTGGACCGACGCGACCATCCGCACCTTCCTGTCCAGGCTGGTCAAGAAGAGGGCCGTCGCCACCTTCAAGGAAAGCCGCCGGTTCCTGTTTCGTCCGCTGATCGCGCGCGCCGACTATGTGCACGCCGAAAGCAAGAGCCTGATCGACCGTCTGTTCGACGGCCAGATCGAGCCGTTTGTCGCCCATTTCTCCGAACGGCAGGACCTGAGCGCCGAAGAGATCGCTCGGCTTCGCCAGCTCATCGAAAGGCTCGGCCGTGGCGAATGACCTGGTGATGCGCCTGTTCGGCGTGAACGCGGCGGCGGCCCTGGCTGTCCTGGCCGTGCTGGCGCTCCGCAGGGCCGCCCGCGCCATGCTCGGCGCGCAGGCCGCCTATGCGCTGTGGC
>JBARAK010000672.1:0-1692 GCA_049791955.1 Caulobacteraceae bacterium | reverse complement strand
AGACGCGGCGGATCGCCGTTCCCGGCGGCGAGATCGCCCTGGTGGACGAGAGCTACAACGCCAACCCGATCTCGATGCGCGCCACCATCGGGACCCTCGCCGCGGCGCCGCATCGTCGCATCGCCGTGCTGACCGACATGCTGGAGCTGGGTCCCGACGCGCCGCGCCATCACGCCGCGCTCGCCGCCGAGCTGGAATCGGCCGACGTGGATCAGGTCTTCCTCGCTGGTCCCCTCATGCACCATCTCTGGGACGCCCTGCCCGCCGCTCGCCGCGGCGCCTGGGCCCCCGGAGCCGCCGAACTCGCGCCCACGGTGGTCTCCGCCGTGCGGGCGGGCGACACGGTCATGGTCAAAGGCTCCAACGGTTCGAAGGCTTCGCTGATCGTCCAGGCGCTGAGCGCCACCTACCCGAGCTCGACTCCAACCCCGGCGGGAGCGCCGCGCCCATGATCTATCTGATCTTCCAGTTCCTGGACGCACATCACAACGCGCACTTCCACTATGTGCCGGTGCTGAACCTGCTGCGCTATCTGACCTTCCGCACCGGCCTGTCCTTCGTGACCGGCTACGTCGTTGCGGTGGCCATGGGCTCGCGCTTCATCCGCTGGATGCGCACCAAGCAGGGCAAGGGCCAGCCGATCCGCACCGACGGCGTGGAGCGTCACCTGCTGGAGAAGAAGGGCACGCCCACCATGGGCGGCTTCATGATCCTGGCCGGGCTCACGGTCGGCACCCTGCTGTGGGCGGACCTGACCAACATCTATGTCTGGGTGGTGCTGCTGGTGACCGGGGCCTACGGCGGCCTCGGCTTCATGGACGACTACGAGAAGGTCACCAAACAGACCGTGGCCGGCGTCTCCTCGCGCATGAAGCTGCTGGTCCAGTTCCTGGTGGCCGCGGTGGCGGTGTTCCTGATCATCCGCTTCGGCCAGAAGATGCCGGAGGCGGCGGTGCGCACCTCGGTCGCCTTCCCGATCTTCAAGGAAGCCCTGCTCAATCTCGGCTGGTTCTACATCATCTTCGGCATGGTCTTCATCGGTGGCTTCTCCAACGCGGTGAACCTGACCGACGGACTGGACGGCCTGGCCATCGTGCCGGTGATGATCGCCGCAGCCGCCTTCGGCTTCATCGCCTATATCGTGGGTAACCTTAAGTTCGCCGACTACCTGCAGGTCCACCCTGTCCCCGGCGCCGGCGAAATGGCCATCATCTGCGGGGCGCTGATGGGCGCGGGGCTCGGCTTCCTCTGGTACAACGCCCCGCCCGCCAAGATCTTCATGGGCGACACCGGCTCGCTGGCTCTGGGCGGCGCGCTCGGGACCATGGCGGTGGTCGCCAAGCACGAGATCGTGCTGGTGATCATCGGCGGGCTGTTCGTGGCCGAGACGCTCAGCGTCATGATCCAGGTCGGCTACTTCAAACGCACCGGCAAACGGGTGTTCCTGATGGCGCCGATCCACCACCACTTCGAGAAGCTGGGGTGGGCGGAGTCCACCGTGGTGATCCGGTTCTGGATCGTCTCGATCCTGCTGGCCCTGGCCGGCCTCGCCACCCTCAAGCTCCGGTGACCACAAGATGATCCCGGTCAAAGGTTTCCAGGGCAAGAGCGTCGCGGTGTTCGGCCTGGCCCGCACCGGCCTGACCGCCGCACGCGCGCTGCTGGCCGGCGGCGCCAAGGTGGCGCTGTGGG
>JBARAK010000671.1:0-1627 GCA_049791955.1 Caulobacteraceae bacterium | reverse complement strand
GGCGCGCGCCTCGCCGAGATCGCTGCCCTCCGCGCCGACGGTGAAGTTGTCGCCGCCGCCCACCTGTGCACGCTGGTCCAGCGCGATCACGCCGGTCAGGGCGCCGGCGCCGTAGGGGCCCGCGCCCGCGCCGCGCACCACCGACACCGATTGGATGGCTTCGCTCGGGATGCTGGTCCAGATCACCCAGTTGCCGAAGGGATCGTTCTGCGGCACCCCGTCGATGGTGACGAGGGCGCGGCCGGCGGCCGTGGGGCCGATCGAGCGCAGCGATACGCCCTGGGTGGTGGGGTTGGCCCCGGCGGAGGAGCCGCGGCGGAACAGCGACAGACCCGGCGTGGTCTCCAGCGCCTGATCCAGGCGCGGCATGGTCTGGACCACGCTCCCGTCGATGTTGACGATGGAGAAGGCGGCGTCCGCCAAAGAGGTCGGCAGACGCGCGGCGTTGACGACGACGGTCTCGACGGCGGTAGCGGGCTGCGCAGGCGGCTGATCGGCGACCATGACCATTATTATCCCCCCATTAGCCTCCGGAAGGCTCCTTCGGCTGGGCCTTGTATACCGGGTTTGAATCGCAGGACTGTTGCCCCGAGACGGCGAGCTTCGCAATGCCTGAGATTATTCGGCGCCCAGAATATCAGCATGGAAACAGTTAGCGCCTCGAAATCAGGCGCCGGACCGCTGGACTTGAGGCGTCATTGACATTTCACTTCCATTCCATTGTGCAGTGCGGCAAAGTGTGGGCCATGGACGCACGCTGAACCGAAGAGGCGTCCTCCTAGGGAGGAGTTTCACCAATAGCTGGAGAACTCCTGATATGATCCGCACTGTCCTCATCTCCACCGCCGCCCTGTTCGCCGTCGCCGGCGTCGCCAATGCGGCCCCCATCAAGATTTCGCTGGCCGGCAAGACCGAAGCCACCGTGAAGGCCGAGATCTTCAAGGCCGCCGCGACCGCCTGCGCGGACGCTCAGGCCATGGAATACTCGACCTGCGTGCAGGAAAGCGCGCAGGACGCCTTGAAGCAGGTGGCCAAGGTCAAGGCGCTGCGCACCGCCAGCCTGACCTTCTGAAGTTCGTTTTTTGTAGCGTAGCGTACGGGGCGGCGGGAAACCGCCGCCCTTTTTGCTTTTTTGCGCTACCGGCCTCGCGGCCTACTTGAGCGCGTTTTGTTGCGCTACCGGCTAGCGCCTACTTGAGCGCGGGACGTCATCGCTGGGCGAAGGCCAGGTGGTGCAGCACGATCCCCCCGGTCACCGCCACGTTAAGGGAGTCCCATCCCGGGCTCATGGGGATGGCCACGGTGCGCGCGCGGGCCATCAGCGCCTCGGGCAGGCCCGGTCCCTCCGATCCCAGCAGCACCGCCGTCCGCGCCGCCGGCTTGAGATCGATCAGCCGTTCGCGGCCCGAGGGGCTGAGCGCCAGGACTTCGAAGCCAGCAGCCTCCAGCATGGAGACTGGGGCCGCGGCCGGCGCCAAGCGGGCGAAGGGCGTGGTCAGGGTCGCGCCCACCGACACCCGGATCGCCTTGCGATAGAGCGGGTCGCAGCAATCTTGGGCCAGCAGCACGGCGCCCACGCCGAATGCCGCGGCGTTGCGGAACAGGCCGCCCATGTTGTCGTGGTTGC
>JBARAK010000670.1:0-15906 GCA_049791955.1 Caulobacteraceae bacterium | reverse complement strand
CGCAAGGTCGGCGCCGCGGTCGCGGGCAGCTCCTCGCGGGTCGCCGCCCTCGCCGGCTTGCGTCTGCCGATCGAGAGCCACGTGCTGCAGGCCTTCGTGACCGAGGGGCTAAAGCCGCTGATCCCCGGAGTGATCACCTTCGGTGCCGGGCACTTCTACATCAGCCAGTCCGACAAGGGCGGCCTAGTCTTCGGCGGCGATCTCGACGGCTACAACAGCTACGCCAGCCGCGGAAATCTGCCGGCGGTCGAGGACGTCTGTGAAGGCGGCATGGCGCTGATGCCGATGATCGGGCGCGCGCGGGTGCTGCGCAGCTGGGGCGGCATCATGGACATGAGCATGGACGGCTCGCCGATCATCGATCGCACGCCGGTCGACGGCTTCTACCTCAACGGGGGCTGGTGCTACGGCGGCTTCAAGGCGACGCCCGCCTCGGGCTGGTGCTTCGCCCATCTGCTCGCCACCGACACGCCGCATCCCCAGGCGGCCGCCTTCCGCCTCGACCGCTTCGCCACGGGCCACCTGCTCGACGAAAAGGGCCAGGGCGCCCAACCCAACCTTCACTGAGGCCGCCGGTGCGTATTCCCTGTCCCTTTTGCGGCGATCGCGACGCCCACGAATTCGTCTACCGCGGCGACGCGGCCCCGGTGCGGCCGGCCGAGGCCGAGGGCCTGCTCGACTATCTCTACCTACGCGACAACGTCGCCGGGCCTATGCACGAGTACTGGTATCACAGCCAGGGTTGCCGCAACTGGCTGGAGCTGCAGCGCGACACCCGAACGCACGAGATCTTCGCCTCGGCCCTGGTCGGGAAGGCGCAAGCATGAGCCGGCTTTTCCAGGGCGGCCGCATCGATCGCGCGGCGCCGCTGAAGTTCACCTTCGACGGCCGGTCCTACAGCGGCTACGCTGGCGACACCCTGGCCTCGGCGCTTGTCGCCAATGACGTGCGTCTGGTCGGCCGATCGTTCAAATACCACCGTCCGCGGGGGCTTCTGACTGCGGGCGGCGACGAGCCGAACGGTCTGGTGACCCTGGGGCGAGCGGCCGACGCCCTGCCCAACACCCGCGCCACCACGGTGGAGCTGGTCGAGGGCCTGAGCGCCGTCAGCCAGAACCGCTGGCCGAGCCTGCGCTTCGATGTGCTGGCGGCCAACCAGCTGTTTGCGCCGATCTTCGTTGCGGGGTTCTATTACAAGACCTTCATGTGGCCGGCCTCGTTCTGGGAGAAGGCCTATGAGCCCCTCATCCGCCGCGCTGCGGGCCTGGGCGCCCTGTCCGGAAGCCCCGATCCCGACACCTATGACCGGGCCCATGGCTTTTGCGATCTCCTGGTCATCGGCGGCGGGCCCGCCGGCCTCTCCGCCGCCCTAACCGCTGGCCGCGCCGGCCTCAAGGTCTTCCTGATCGACGACGACATAGATGTCGGAGGCCGGCTCCTCTCGGAGCGCCGCCTCATCGATGACGCGCCAGCCGAGCTCTGGCGCAGCAGCGTCAGCGCCGAGCTCGCGTCCATGCCCAACGTCAAGCTGTTGACCCGCACCAGCGTGTTCGGCGTCTATGACGGGGGCGAATACGGCGCCGTCGAGCGGCTTGGCGATGTGCCCGGCGCCCGGCGCGGCGGGCCGCGCGAGCGGCTTTGGAAGATCATCGCGCGGCGTTCGATCCTGGCTGCGGGCGCGCTGGAGCGTCCCCTGGTGTTTGGCGGCAACGACCGGCCCGGGGTGATGAAGGCCTCCGCCGTGCAAACCTATGTGAACCGCTACGCGGCCTCTCCCGGCAAGGCGATCTCGATATTCACCACCACCGACACCGGCTGGGCGGTCGCCGCCGACCTCCTCGCTGCGGGCCTGCCTTTGGCGGCCTTGATCGATGCGCGCCCCGATCCCCAGCCGTCGGCTGCGGCCGTCGTGCGTAGCGCGGGCGTCGAGGTCCTCACGAGCGCGGTGGTCAAGGACGCCTGGGGCGCGCCACTGCGTGCGATCGACGTGCACCTGGCCTCTGGCGGGGTCCGCCGAATCGCGACGGATTGCCTTGCGGTGTCGGGGGGATGGGACCCGACCATCGGCCTCGGCGCCCATATGGGAACTCGACCGGTCTGGTCCGAGGCGGTCCATTCCTTCCTGATCCAAACACCGCCTCCGGGGATGATCGCGGCGGGCGCGGCGGCCGGGGACTTCGGCCTCGCCGCGGCGCTCGAGGGCGGCCGGCAAAGTGCGGTCGAAGCTGCGAACGCGCTTGGCCTGCAGGTCAAGGCCGACCCGGCGCCCGGTGCTGACGACGAGACCTGCGCCCTGCGCCCGCTCTGGTCGGTGAGGGCGCACCGAGGCAAGGCGTTCGTCGACCTCCAGAACGACGTGACGGACAAGGATGTCGCCCTGGCGGCGCGCGAAGGGTTCGTCTCAGTCGAGCACATGAAGCGCTACACCACCCTGGGCATGGCGACCGACCAGGGCAAGACCAGCCAGGTCAATGGTCTCGCCCTGCTGGCCGAGGCCACCGCGCGGACCGTCGCCGACACCGGCGTGGTGCTCTCGAGGCCGCCGTTCGCCCCGGTCTCGATCGGGGCGCTCGCCGGTCATCATCGTGACGAGCACTTCCGCCCGGTCCGTCGGACCGCCGGCCATGCCTGGGCCCAGGAGCAGGGCGCGGTGTTTACGGACGCGGGGCAATGGAAGCGCGCCCAATGGTTCGCCCAGCCCGGCGAAAGCGATTGGCTACAGAGCGTCATCCGCGAGGTGTCAGCGACCCGTGGCGGGGTCGGGATCTGCGACGTCTCCACCCTCGGCAAGATCGAGCTGCATGGACCAGACGCCGCCGCCCTCCTCGACCGGCTCTACGTCAACACCTTCTCGACCCTGGCCGTCGGCAAGGCCCGCTACGGGCTGATGCTGCGCGAGGACGGGCTGGCGTTCGACGATGGCACTACGACCCGCCTCGGCGAGGCGCATTTCTTCATGACCACGACCACGGCCAACGCCGGGCGGGTCATGCAGCACATCGACTTCGCGCGCCAAGTGCTCTGGCCTGAGCTCGACGTCCAGGCGACGTCGGTGACCGAGCAGTGGGCCACCTATGCGGTGGCGGGGCCCCGCTCGCGCGAGCTGATCTCCGCCCTACTGCCGAGCGAGGACGTCTCCGATGCGGCCCTACCCTATATGGGCTATCGGCCGGTCCGCTGGCGACGCCAAGGCACGCGTCTCTACCGGCTCTCCTTCTCCGGCGAGCTGGCCTATGAGATCAGCGTGCCGGCCGCCCTGGGCGGTGAGTTGGCGCGCGCCCTGTTCGACATCGGCCGCCCTCTTGGCGTCAGCCCCTACGGCACCGAGGCGCTCGGCGTAATGCGCATCGAGAAGGGCCACGTCGCCGGGCCGGAGCTCAACGGCCAGACCACCGCCAGCGACCTGGGCCTCGGCAAGATGGTGTCGAAGAAGAAGGCGTTCATCGGCCGCTACATGGCCGAGCGGCCGGGTCTTACCGATCCCGAACGTCCGGCGCTGGTCGGTCTTCGGTCCATGGCGAAGGAGGTTCGGGTTCACGGCGGCGCCCATGTGCTCGAGCCGGCCGCTCCACGGATCGCGGCCAATGACCTCGGCTACGTCACCTCCACCGCCTACTCGCCCTCGCTCGGCCAGTGGATCGCTCTGGCCCTGGTCAAGCGCGGACGTGAGCGCCATGGCGAAACCCTCTGCGCCGTCGATCCTCTCCGCGGCTACGAAGCCCAGGTGGAGGTCTGCAGTCCGGTCTTTGTCGATCCTGAGGGAAACCGTCTCCGTGGCTGACCTGAACATTATCGAGCGCAGTCGCCTGGGCCTGGCGACGGTGATGGTCCGCCACGGCGTCGACGCGGAGGCCGTCGGCCGGGCCCTCGGAATCGACATGCCCACCGGACCCACCCTCGCCGGCGGGGGCGGGTTCCGACTGCTGGGCTATGGTCCGGGGGTCTGGCTCGTCATGGCCGACGCCCCAACCGAGGCCTGGTGCGACCTGCTCGCGACGTCCCTCCAGGACAAGGCCTCGGTCTCCGACCAGTCCTCCGCCTATGTGGTGTTCGAAGTCAAGGGCGCGCACGCGCGGGAGCTGCTGCAGCGGGGCGCCTTTATCGACCTCGACACCGACGTCTTCGGCCCTGGCGGCGCCGCCGTCACCGTCATCGCCCACATCGGCGTGATCCTGTGGCGCCCCCTCGTGGGAGACGGCTTCGAAGTCGCGTGCTTCCGCAGCTACGCGGACAGCTTCCGGGACTGGCTCGACGCCGCAGCCGCCTCGCTCTGATCAGGAATTCCCTCAAATGGCCCAAGCGCAATACGTGCTCGCCCTGGCTTGCCCGAACCAGCCCGGCATCGTGGCCGGCGTATCCCACGCCATCTTCACCTTGGGCGGCGACATCCGGGACGCGCACCAGTACGGGGATTCGGATCGCAACCAGTTCTTCATGCGGGTCACCTTCGACCTGCCCGAGGGCGTCGAGGTCGACGGCCTCCGGACGCGCTTCGCCGCGGTCAGCGCGCGCTTCGACATGACCTGGTCGATCCGCGCCCGCGGCGTGGCCACCAAGGTGCTGATCCTCGCCTCCAAGTTCGACCACTGCCTCGCCGACCTGCTGTATCGCCAACGGATCGGCGAGCTGGTGATGGACGTGGTGGGGGTGGGCTCCAACCATCCTCGCAACACCTATAGCGGCGTCGACCTCGGCGCGATCCCGTTCCACTACCTGCCGATCACCAAGGAGACCAAGCGGGCCCAGGAAGCCCAGATCAAGGCCCTGGTCGACGAGACCGGCACCGAGCTGATTGTGCTCGCGCGCTACATGCAGATCCTGTCGGACGACCTGGCGGCCTTCCTGTCGGGGCGCTGCATCAACATTCACCACAGCTTCCTGCCGGGATTCAAAGGCGCCCGACCGTACCATCAGGCCCATGTGCGCGGCGTGAAACTGATCGGCGCCACGGCGCACTATGTGACCACCGACCTCGATGAAGGCCCGATCATCGAGCAGGATGTCGAGCGGATCAGCCACCAGGACACGCCGGAAGACCTGGTGCGCAAGGGCCGCGATATCGAGCGCCGGGTGCTGGCGGCCGCGGTGGCGGCTCATCTGGACGGGCGCGCCTTCCTCAACGGGGCGAAGACCATCGTCTTCCGCGACTGATCCGGAGCCTTGGGGAGACGCAGATGCCCGCAGAAATCATCGACGGCCTGGCGCACGCCCGGCGGGTGCTGGAGGACGCTGCGGCGGCGACCCGCGCGCTTCCCCGGCCGCCCGGCCTGGCCGTTGTGCTGGCCGGCGACGATCCGGCCAGCCATGTCTATGTGCGCGGCAAGGCGAAGCGCGCCCGCGAGGCCGGGTTCAACGCAGAGGTCGTCCGCCTTGCGGCGGAGGTGAGCGAGACCGAAGTCCTGGCGGTCGTCGCCGCCCTCAACGCGCGCGAGGACGTGGACGGCATCCTGGTGCAACTGCCGCTGCCGGCGCAAATCAACACACTGCGGATCATGGCCGCCGTGGAGCCGGCGAAGGATGTCGACGGCCTGCACGCCCTCAATGCAGGCCTGCTGTCCCAAGGCGGCGGCGAGGGCCTGATCCCGTGCACCCCGCTGGGATGTCTCAAGCTGCTGAAGTCGGTGGTCCGGGACCTTACCGGCAGTCACGCCGTGGTCATCGGCAGCTCCAACATCGTCGGCAAGCCGGTCGCGGCATTGCTCCTGGCCGAGCGCGCAACCGTGACCCAGACCCACATCCACACGCGTGACACACCCTTCCTCTGCCGTAGCGCCGACATCATCGTCTCGGCGGTGGGCAAGCCCGGACTGGTGCGGGGGAGCTGGATCAAGCCGCGCGCGGTGGTGATCGACGTCGGCACCACGCGCGTGGCGCAGCCGGACGGCAAGGTAAAGACGGTCGGCGATGTCGCCTTTGACGAGGCCGCCTCGGTGGCGGGGGCGCTGACGCCGGTCCCGGGCGGGGTCGGTCCGATGACCATCGCCTGCCTGATGGAGAACACGGTGCGCGCGGCGCGCGCTCGTCTCGGCCTGTAGGTTCGGCCCGTCTTCTGAGCCACCCTCAGGACGGCGAAATCCCGAGCAGCGACGACACGAGCGCATGGGCGCCGAGCGTGCGGCCGCTCACTACGTTGGATAGGTTGGCGGAGATCGCCGCCAGCGCGCTAGGCGATCGCCCTGACGGGGCCGGGCAGCTACACCGGCTGGCGGCGCGCAGCGAAGTGCGATTGAGGATGACACTCGAGCAAACCGCCCGCGCCATTTCCGCGCTGATCGACGGCCTCAACATTGCGCTCGAGATCGACGGACCGTTGGCGGAGGTGAAGACCAACTGGTCGGCGGGATCGCTTGCCTCGTCGAGGCGCAACGCTAGACGACGAGCCCGAGGCCCGCGACCTGCCCGCCGCGGACCTCGAACCCGACGCTGCGCGTCAGTACTTGACGCGAAGCTCGACCCCGTAGCTCGCCGGCTCGCTCAGATAGCGAGCGGCGTAGACCGGGTTGATGCTGGTCTGGATCTCGTCTTCCTTGGTGTTGGTCAGGTTCGAACCGACGAAGTAGATGCCGATCGCCCCTTTCTCGACGCCGACCCGCGCGTTCACGAACACGTTGGCCGGGATCTCCTGGGTGTTGTTCAGATAGAGGTATTCGCTGCTGTGGAAGCTGGCGTCGGCGTGGGCGTTGAGCGTCCAGCCGTTCGCCAGGGGCTGGTTCAGTTGACCGCCGACCGAACCGCTCCAGCGTGGGGATTTCGGCGACTGGGTGCCCGCCGTCACTGTCGCATTGGTCTCCGACGCGGTGGCGTCGAGATAGGCCAGGTTGGCGGTGAGGGTGAACACCGGGGAGACCTTGTAGGCGGACTCGAATTCGACGCCGTTGATGTCCGTCTTCGGGATGGTCACTGGCAGGCGATAGGGCGGCTCGATCAGATTGGTGGAGAGCTGCTGGTCGGAATAGTCGATGTGGAACACCGAGAGGTTGGCCATGACCCGGCGCTGGAACCATTCCGACTTGACGCCGCCCTCGTAGTTGGTGGTTTGCTCGGGTGCGCCGTAGGAGCCTGAGCTGAAGTAGCCGGCCCTGAAGCCCTGCGAGACGGTCACATAGGCCATCAGGTCGCGATCGAAGTGGTAGCTGATCTGGCCCTTGGGTTGGAAGTTGGTGACATGCTCGGTCTGGCTGTTCTCCAGCGTCCCATTCGGCGAAGTGGCCTGGATCACTGTGGTCTCGGCCGAAGAGGTGTAGCCGGTGTCCTTGTAGGTCTGGTCGTCGTAGCGGCCCGCGAAGCTGAATTCCCACTTGCCGAGGTGGGCGCCCACCTGGCCGTAGACGCCATACCACTGGTCGTAGCGCTGATCGAAGCGGACAAAGATCGGCGACAGCCCTGACTGGCCGGCGATCGATTGCGAGGTGCCGAAGCCGTCGAGGGCGTTCCTGACCATGCCGTCAACCCCAAACAGCCACTCGATCGGGCTGTTCGGCTTGGACGCCGCGCGGAAGTCCTGGAATACGGTGTTGTAGTTGTCGACCGAGCTCTGGAACGCCTCGATCGCCTGGCCAGGCTGCGCCCGGTCGCCGTAGGCGACCACGTTGGAGATACAGGTCACGCTGCCGTCGGGGTTGGCGAAGACGCCGGGGCTGTTGACGTCGTCGTAGCAGGCGTCGCCGAAGCCGTTCTGCGCGGCGTTAGTGTAGGAGGACACCGAGGTCAGGACAACCGGGCCGGCGTCCCACCGCAGGCGGGCGGCGAAATTTACGTTCGACCGCTCTTGCCGGCCGGGGATGTTGCGCCGCGCCTCATAGTCGGACGAGTAGTCGTTGATTTGGGCCACCGATGGCACGCGATCCTGGAAGGCGTAGCCGACCTCCTCTTGGTCGAGGGTCATGTGGATGTCGGCCTCGAAGCTGCTGACCGGATCCCAGATCAGGCGGCCTTCGAGGTGCTTGGCGTAAGTCGGGTCGAGATGGATGCCGTTGGAGGCGCTGTTGATGCGGCCGTCGTCGTTTGTGTAGGTGGCCGCTAGGCGAGCGAAGAGCTGGTCTGGGATCAGCGCTCCAGACACCGACGCGCCGGCCTGGAGGTCGTTGCCGTTGCCGTAGAAGAGCCGGCCCTGGGCGTGGAAGTCGTCCGTCGGGCGGACGGTGACGATGTTGATCGCGCCGGCGATGGCGTTGGCGCCGTAAAGCGCGCTCTGCGGCCCTCGCAAGACCTCGATCCGTTCCACGTCGGTCAGGGAGGTGCTGGTCAAGGCGTCCTGGGAGGCGGCCGGCACGCCGTCGACGATAAAGCCGACCGCGGGCCAGCCGCTCTGCGCCTGGCCGATGCCGCGCATCCTGAGGTCGAAGAAGTTCGCGGCGAAGCCACGGCCGTCGCGGAAGTTGAGGTCGGGGGTGACCTGGGACAGGTCGGTGAGGTTCTTGATCCCGGCGTTGACCAGCGCCTGTGCCGTGAAGGCGGTGATCGCGTCGGGGACCTGTTGGATGTTCTCGGCCTGGCGACGGGCGGTCACCACGACCTCGGTCAGCGCCGTTCCGCTCGTTTCGGCCGGCGCAGCCGGCGAAGTGTTGACGGGCGCAGCCTGGGGTTGTTCGGCCGCGCCTTCTTCCGCATAGGCTTGATTTGAGTACGCGAAGAGCGCCGCTATCAGTGCGAGTGGCGACACTGCTTTAAACACCGGGCTCATTGTTTCCCCCTTGTTATGCTGTCACAGGAGGCTATGCTTCGATTTGATAGATCAGTTTCCCGCAGCCGACCGATTCTTGCCCAAAAATCGACTCCGGACTCGTAATCGTCACAATTTGGCACTCGCCTCGCCCAGGGCGGCCGGACCGGATGACGCTGTGACGGCGGCGTCGCGCGCGTGGGTCGGTCGTATCGCTGTGAAGCCGCCTGAGAAGCAGCCTCGGTCGGCCAGCACATCGAGCGCGCCGACACCCATGGCCACCTTGGCCTTCTCGCTGGTGGCGGCGAGTTGCTCGCGGTCGCGGCCGGTCATGACAACATCGTGGGCGACGATGAGGTGACCCGTTCAGGTGCGCCGCCTGACACGGCCCTCAGACGCAGTGGGTCACGCATGGCGAAGCTGGACTGCAGGCGGGCGACGATCTCGGTGTGCAACCCGTTGGGCCGCGACTAGGCGATCGGAGGGGAATATTCAGGCATCCTCTCCGGTCTCAAATGTCACCACCTATCCCTTGGGCGCCACGGGTCAGCGGCGCGGATTCTCTTCGAAGAAGAACAACGAGCCGAGCATGCGGCCGGCCTCGTAGAAGATGGTCTCCAGCTCCTCCCGGGTTTCCACGCTATTGGCCTCGTCGACCGCGGTGGTGATCATCTCGTCGGTGGCGAAGCTGAACTCTACCGCCACCCGCGCGCGGGTCCACAGCATTTTTCGAGGCACGTGGGGCATCATACGGCTGTAGACCTCGGCGAGGCGGTCGGCGGTCCGCCGCTGCGCCTCCACCCGTAGCTGGGTTAGACGCGGCAAAGCACGCATGGCGCGGAACACCCACAGGGCGCCGGGCTGTTCGGCGGTGGAGCGGACGAGCGCGCGCAGGAGCGGCTCGACATTGCCCGCGAGCGCGGCCACCCCACCAGGGGCATGCTCCGAAAGCCAAGCCTCCACCACCACCGCCCGCCGCGCCATCAGCCGTTCCGACAGAGCCTCGATCACCGCGTACTTGTCTTTGAAATAGCGGTACAAAGCTGGCGGCGTCATCCCGGCTCGCGAGCAGATCATATTGGTGGAGATGCTCTCCACCCCCACTTCGGCGAGTAATGCGCCAGTTACATCCAAAAGCCGTTCGTAGGTCTGTTGGGAACGATCCTGGCGCGGCGGGCGTCGTTGCCGGTCGGCATGTTCAGAAGTCACACCTCCTCCGCTAATTTGGGCCGACGGCGGCGGGTGTCAGCGAAATATTACCCCGGGTCGCCCCAATACGCCGGGAATTCTCAACGAGCGCCGCCAAACGACCCGTGTAAGTCTTGGCGTCGCGTGGATCCAGATGCGATTGCTCCGGCATGCGGAAGCCCCGCAGTTCCGGATGATCCTCGTAGTTGATCCCCACCGTGTGAGTCCCAGTGAGAAGGACGTCCCAGAATTTCCGCCGCGGATAATATCTGGATTCCAGCTCAGCGTAGACTCCGGACAGTGGATGCTTGACAAAGACAGCATCCCCACCTCGAGCTCGGATCTTGGCGACATTGGCGGCGACTTCGGAGATCACCTTGGGAATATTCGGCTTTGGATCGCCTGGACGCGGCATCGAAATGATCCTCCATGTCCGGATCGACCGCTCTCTATAGGCCTTGTCCGTCAACTCGCGGTCCCAGATCCGCGAGTTGCGATCGGCTTCGGAGACACCGATCTTGTAGACATGCAAATAGGGGCGCTGCCCTTTTCGAAGCGGCAGCGGCAGCGGCAGCTCTGCCCAGAGGTTTTTGGGCCGCGTCTCGTCATCGATGTAGGCGAAAACGTCTTCAGGCAGGATCGACAGCAACCGCCCCACACGCTGGGAAGGCGTCTCATTTTTGAAGTAGCCGAGCGCCGCACCGCCACGTCCCGCAAATTCTCCGAAAAATTGATCAGTCACCACGTCGGCCACCACCAGCCCGTGGAACTTCGGGTCCTTGGCCAAGTCGGCCAGTACAAACCGGGGGCTGGTCCCCTCGAGGGAAAGCTGTACCGGCCTGACGCCGGTTGCTTTTTGCCAGACGTCCAGGTCGACGTCGAACAGGTTGCGAGACGAGCCGATCAGCACGGTAGCGTCCCCCTCGGCGCGGCGGCGCTGCGCGGCCCAGGCGGCTGCGCCATTCTTGATGTCGCCCGCCTGAAAGCCCTGCTGGCGCCATAGCTCCTCCCAGCCTCCCATCAGCAGCGCGGTCATCACCAAGGCCACAACCGCAATTCGACCCCAGGGCCGATCCGGCACCTCGCGATGCGCCTCCTCCAGGGCGTCGGCATGCGTCAGGCCGTCGATGGGCGACGGCGCTGCCGGCGGGGCATAGCTGCCCACGCCGCCGTCAGCCTCAGGATCCAAACGTGCGCTAGAACTGGAAATAGATAAAGGCATTGTCTGAGCCTTGGCTGGCGAGGATGAGGAAGCCCATGGCGGCCCAGGCCGTGGCGAGGGCGACGCTCGGGGTTTTCGCGACAACGGCCTCCAAGGACGTGTTGCGCAGCCGCCAGTGGCCGACCAGCAAGCCGGTCAGGATGACCGCCACCGCGATGATGTCGTTGAGATAAAGGAGCGGCTTGGCTTTGGCCTGAACCGTCGCCATGGCCTCCAGAACCCGCATGGCGCCGTCAAAGTCAGATGCGCGGAAGAATACCCAGGCGACGCAGACCAGCAGGAAGGTCAGCGCCGTCACCAGGAGCTGGAACCCAAGCGTCTGGAAGACCGCACGGCGTCCGAACAACTGGGCCAACGCCCGCTCCCCGGTCAGAAACAATCCGTGCAACCCACCCCAGATGACGAAGGTCCAGTTCGCCCCATGCCACAACCCGCCCAGCAGCATGGTGATCATCAGGTTGGCGTAGGTGCGCAGGGCGCCTTTGCGATTGCCGCCCAGGGGAATGTACAGATAGTCGCGGAGCCAGGTGGAGAGCGAAATGTGCCACCGTCGCCAGAAGTCGGAGAAACCCACCGCGGCATAAGGGGCGTTGAAGTTCTGCGGCAGGGAGAAGCCCAGGCACAAGGCCGCGCCGATCGCTGTCGTCGTGTAGCCTGAAAAGTCGAAAAAGATCTGGCCGGCGAACGCCAGTACGCCCGTCCAGGCGTCAAGCGGCAGAAGGGCAGCCTTCGCCTTGAACACACTGTCCGCTGCGCCTGATAAGAAGGCGTCGGCCAGGACGATCTTCTCGAACAACCCGACCGTCATCAGGGCTAGGCCCCACAGAAGCATCGGCCGGTTGGCGCGCTTTGGACGGGAAAACTGTGAGAGCAGGTCCTTCGGACGCATGATAGGACCCGCCACCAGATGCGGGAAGAAGGTGACAAATAATGCAAAGTTTAGGAACGAGCGACTAGGCGCGATCCGCTTCTGATAGACGTCGAGGGTGTAGGAGAGCGTCTGGAAGGTATAGAAGGAAATGCCCAGCGGAAGGACGACGTTCCACTTCGGTGCGTGATATATCAGACCGAAAAACGCAGCTATATGCTCAAAATTATCCCCCAAAAAGGTTCCATACTTAAAGAAACCCAACATCCCGAGATTGACAGTCAGGGAGACGATCAGCGCCGCCCGGCGCGGTCCTGGTCGCGCTTCGCGCGCGATCCAGCGCGCAGCGAAATAATCGACCAGGGTTGATAGCCACAGCAAGGCTACGAACGGCGGGTTCCAGCTGGCATAGAACAAGTAGCTCGCAGCCAGCAGAAGGATGCGACGCGTCGTCCAGCCAAAAGGAACGCTCCATACCCCCAAAAATATGGCGAAGAAGACCACAAATGTGATCGAATTAAAGATCAAGACACGCCTCCAGATACTACGGCCGCACAATTACGTCGCGCGCAACATCTGCGCCCGCGTTCAATAATCAGGCAGTACGGCCCCCCGCAAACTGAATCAAGTTACCCAATGTGTATTTGCTCGGTAGTTCAGTTACAAATGTCAGATTTCACGCCTGATCAATCGAGCACATTTCGGGTATTCATGCACCCACTGCACTATGCATAGGCTTGCATTCCCGAGACACCAAATCTCGGCGAACGGGAGCGCAACTCGGCGCAGCGTTAAATTGCGTCTATAATATTGGCTGCCTCGTCAGCCGCGCCCGCGTGCCACTTAGCGGTTTCAAAAATCCTCTCCGAGGGGGTGATCCGGCCACATAGTCCCGCGCACCGAGGCTTCCGAGTTCATCGCCATGGAGTTTTTAACCAGGCGCCTCGCTATGCATTTTACCAGATGCAGGTTTCGCAACGCGCTTTTTCATTCCTGAAGCGCTTTGCGATAATCATCGAGATGCTCTTCAACGACCGCATCGACTTCCTTCTTCAGGTATGGATCAGAGGTCATCCAATAGGCTTTCTCGAAACTATCAAAGGCCTGAGGAACATTAGCGGGACAGAGCACGCCGGGATGACGATGGGCTTGAAGATCAACTTCTACACCATCGGTCACCATCACGTCGGCATGACCTGCGGCGACATCGTCGAAGATCGTTCGATTGTCGGGATAACCTATGATTTCCGCATGCGGAAAATGCGTTTTGGCGAAGGTCTCGTTGGTTCCCCCTGGATTGACATCGACGCGCACGCCCGGTTGGTCGATCGCCGAGATCGACGTGTAGCGATCTTTATCGGCGCATCGCACGATCGGCCGTTTGCCGTCTTGGGCGACTGGAACTGAGAACATGCCCAGTTCGGCGCGTTGGGCCGTGATACTGACGCCGCCCATCGCGATATCGAAATGGCCGGCTTCAAAATCACTCGTCATTGATTTCCATGTGGTCGGAACGATCTCCAGCGCGACGCCGAGGGCCCTGGCCAGAGCCTCGGCCATCGTCACATCAGCGCCCGTGATTCTCTCATCGGGTCCCCGCACGGAGTAAGGCGCATAGTCGCCAGTCAGGCCAACCTTAAGCGTGCCGTCATCCTTGATTTCAGTAAGCGTTCGGGCCATGGCCGGGGTCGATGAAAGCGTAATGGCAATCGCCAAATTCAAACAAATATTCTTCCTAGAACGACTAGCGCGCACGCCTTTATTCCTCTTACTCGGCAGTTTCAAACGGCTTGACGGAAAGCTTTGGCCGTCAAAATTCGATAAAGCCACACTTTATTTCTTTTCGAGCACGGCCATATTTATCTCGTGCTTGAAATTAAGGAAATTGATGAAGCTATCGAAATGATCATCCACGATGTCGTAAGCGACGGCCATTTTTTCAATAGAAATGGATTGCGAAGAAAAGAGACTTAGGTCAATTGAATGTTCAATCTCGTTATTTATGTGAGCCTCGCCGAGATAGTATAGCGACTTATTATAATGCCGCTCATAAAGTCCAGCGAGGCGCATGGAAATGCCGAAAAACACTTTCGACGTCACCTCCGCAGATTCTATGGCGGAAATTTTCAGGAATGGGCACTCACCGCAGCGGCGAGCCCTATACATCAATGAATACATGTATTTCCGTACCGGAATTCCTAAATCACTCCAAATTATATCGATGGCGCTTTCACAATCGAAGGCACGTCCATTTACCCCGAGTGTTTTTATGTCCTCGATCATCATTCTCCAGTGCTCACTATCCACACTTACGTGTGCATTGATAGCTTCCTGGAATTCGTCCTCCGGTGAGGAATACATATAATACATGTTATTGATATCGCGAAACGTCATCGACAGATGGATGAGCAACGGGGCCCATATATCGAGCATATTCTCAACTTGTGGCAACCCGATACTCTCTAGCTCAGAGAAAATCGAAAAAACGACATGCCTCTCAACATCACGTTTTCTTTTTTCAATTCTTTCAAAAACATGCTTCACGAAAACACTCCGCGCATAATAACGCCTGCACTCAACGGATATGCTAAATTGACATTGTCACGTTAGTCAATATAAAATTCGCAACAACAGTTATCAGGAATGTGACTTCTGTTTCATTCTTTACATTTGGACACACTGTAACACGTCGCGCCATCGCGTACTCTTGCGGGGCCCCGGTCTTGCAAGAATGACTTGGCACACTCCTAGGGCGAATGCAGCAACGCTTACTTGCTAGACGACATATACCATCAACGAAATATAAGCGGCCCCAACAACGCCGCGATTCCCACAGGCGGATCTTGGGGCCGCTCGTCACGAGAATCGTCTAGATGGCTGCGGGCGCCCGATACAGTCGACACATCGGGGGGGTCAAGACCGTGCGCAGCGACCTCGCCATTCGCACGGCGAACCTCTGACCGGCGCGCGCGGGGGCGCGCGAAGCCAACAGCGCTCCAAAGCGTGGTTGTCGCCAAGATCAGCGTCCGGATAATCCTGATCCAGAACATGTAGGAGGGCGTCGCGCGCCTCATGCCCGGCAGCCGTCAATCAGCACGATGACGGGCATAGTGAAGGCTTCTGCACCAGCACCTCGGCGAACCGGACCTACAGCAGGTTGGGCGGGATGAAGCTCTGCGACGTAGCGCTCGTCGAGGTTTGGCAGCATTTGCGCTTGGTCCTCCCTGCCTTGGCGACCGCGCCGGCGACTACCTATCCGCAACCTCCCGATCCCTCAGAAGGTGAGCCGGGTTTGCACCGCACCGCAGCGTCTGACGGGAGGTTCGCCTCAGCGAAGAACGACGTTACAGACGCGCCTTAGATTTTTAGGCTGGTTTTGAATCGCTTCGACATTGCGTGGGCCGAGGGCCACGATCGCCAAATGTCCCCGATCAGGAGCAATGCGCCGCGGATCCGCGGCGCATCGCTAAGCAATCAGCCGCTCACGCCGTTGAGGGCGTCCTTGACGGTCTTGGCGGGCTGGAACGCCAGCTTCTTGGAAGCGGCCACTTCGATCGCCTCGCCGGTCTTGGGGTTGCGCGCAGTCCGCGCTGGCTTGTCCTGCACCTTGAACTTGCCGAAGCCCGGCAGCGAGACCTCCTCGCCGCGGAGCGCCGCTTCGGTGATTCCGGCGAGCACCGCGCCCACGAGCTCCTTGGCCTTGGCCTTGCTCAGCTCAGGGAACTTCTCCGCCAGGCTGTCGGCGATGGTGGTGGTGTTCATACGATTCTCCAGATGGAGGGCCGAGCTAAGCTGGCCAGTTCCGGAGGTCAAATGAGCCCGCCTTGACGAGCACGGGCCTGCGCAGCCTTGGCGTCCGTCGCCCCCGGCCGCCGCCCGGCAACCTGGGGCGCGGCGAGGTTCTGCAGCTAGAACGGACGCGGCGGGCTGCGCGGGCGTCGGCCGGGTTGGATCAGGGCTTGGGCG
>JBARAK010000669.1:0-4069 GCA_049791955.1 Caulobacteraceae bacterium | reverse complement strand
GCGTCGCGTCCCACCGCCCGCCAGCGCCCGATCTCGTCGGCGGCCTTGTCGTAGGCGCCGGCGTTCACCTGGGCCAGCGCGCCCGAGCGGCGGACGTGTTCCGGCCCGACGCCGAACGCGAACGCGGTCAGGGCTTCGAACTGGGAGGCGTTGAGCGGGGTGCGGACGGTCGCGTCGACCAGGTCGGCGGCGGCGCTCAGGTCGTAGAGCAGCAGCGCCTCGGCGTCCTCGCGGGATACGACCGCGCCTTCCCGCGCGGTGCGGGTGTGGCCGTAGCCGATGGTCCAGCCGCCATGAGCGGCCGGGCGGGCGTTCGGTTCGAAGGTCTCGAACCGTTTCACCAGCTCCACGGCGGGACGGGAAAGTCGTGAATTAAGCTTCATTCGACCCATCTTGGCACGACGGCGAAGTCGCCGGACCAATCGGAGCAAGATGCCCGCCACGCCCGCCGAAGCGGGAACGTGTCAGACCCTGGGTCGGATGTCGAAACGATTTGGTGCGGTCGAGAAGACTCGAACTTCCACGGGTTGCCCCACAGGCACCTCAAGCCTGCGCGTCTACCATTCCGCCACGACCGCGCGTTTCGGAAGCGGGGCCAGTAGCAAACCCCGCAGCCCGTGTGAAGGGGCGAGCGCCATCTGCGGCGGCTAGCCCTACCTCGGACTGAGCCCCGCGCCCCCGGCGATGAAGTCGTAGACGTTGGCCGGACGGGTGACGCTGATGGCGATCTTGTCGTCGTTGATCTGAATCTCGCCGCGGGCCACCGGGTGGTTGTTGGCCAGGATCCACACCTCGTCGCTCTCGTGCGCGTCCAGCGGAATCACCGCGCCGCGCCCCATGCGGAGCAGTTGCTGCATGGGCAGGATGCTGCGGCCGAGCAGCA
Organism: Caulobacteraceae bacterium; assembly: GCA_049791955.1. Lineage (GTDB taxonomy): Bacteria > Pseudomonadota > Alphaproteobacteria > Caulobacterales > Caulobacteraceae > CAHJWH01. The sequence continues at coordinate 3,186 of JBARAK010000669.1, read as the reverse complement.
CCGAAATCTCGACCTGGACCGCTTCAATCTGGCTCAAACTACGCCCACCCACACGCCCGTGGCCTTGCGCCGACGGAGCGTCACGCCAAACTGCAGCGTTATGATTGCTTCCGAGTTAAGCCCGCCCGATTCCGTGCCCCTGCTGCGCGCCGACGGCGTCCCGGCGGAATGGGCCGTTTCCCGCGGCTATGTCCCCTATCCCGAGGCGGTCGCCGCCATGGAGGCGCGCGCCGCAGCCATCGCCGAAGGCCGCGCCGGCGAACTGGTCTGGCTGCTGGAACACGCGCCGCTCTACACCGCCGGCGTCTCGTCCCGGCCGGAGGACCTGCTGGCGCCGGAGCGATTCCCGGTGTTCGCCAGCGGCCGCGGCGGCCAGTTCACCTATCATGGCCCCGGCCAGCGGGTGGCCTATGTCATGCTCGACCTGCGCGCCCGCCGGCGGGACGTGCACGCCTTCGTGCGCGGGCTGGAGGGCTGGATCATCGACGCGCTCGCCGCCTTCAACGTGAAGGGCGAGATGCGGCCCGGACGGGTCGGGGTGTGGGTGGAGCGGCGCGAGGGCGGCGGCCCGCCCCGCGAGGACAAGATCGCCGCCATCGGCGTGAAGATCCGGCGCTGGGTGTCCTTCCACGGCATCAGCTTCAACGTGGAGCCGGACCTGGATCACTTCGGCGGCATCGTCCCCTGCGGCATCCACGAACACGGGGTGACCAGCCTGGTCGACCTCGGCCTGCCGGTGACCCTGGACGAGGCCGATGCGGCCCTGAAGACCAGCTTCGAGCGCGTGTTCGGACCAGTGCGGGAAGCCGACGCGCCGCTGTAGGGGCGAGCCTACGGCCCGAAGCGGTTGTCGCCCTTCTGTCCGGGCAGGATGGCCAGGTCGGTCACGAAGATGACGAGCACTGCGGCGGCGGCCCAGCCGGCCACGCCCGCAGGCCGGGGCCAGGCCAGGTGGAACGCCAATAGCGCCAGCCCCGCCCACCAGCCCGCGCGCCCACGGTCGTGCAGCCGCTTGGACAGGGCGCAGGCGGCGGAGAACACCAGCAACAGATCGACCAGCCAGCCGGTGGCCGCGCGCATCCAGCCGCCCACGTGCAGGTCGTAGAGCCAGAACAACCCCGCCAGCGTGGCGATCACCGCCAGGAACGGCGCGCGCGACATCCGCCCGCTGGAGGCCAGGAACAGCTCGCCCACGTCGCGGCGGGTCTGCCCGCGCACGATCTTCGCCCGATCCGATGTCATGGTCCGCCCGTTAAAGGGCGTCGCGGCTTCAGGAAAGAGAGGGGGCGAACACAGGCGTGCGGCTTTACCGCGCCGGTGCGGATGCTAAGGAGCCCGTACAGGATCTCAAGGACCCTCGCATGCGCGCCAGTCTCATCGCCCTCGCCGCCCTCTCGGCCACGCTGACGGGAGCCGCGTACGCCCAGACCCCCGCCCCGGCTCAAGCCTCGCCCCCGGCCCAGCCCGCAGCCCCGGTTCCTGCTCCGGCCGCCCCAAAGCCCGATGCCAAGCCAGCCGCGCCACCCGCGCCGCTGCCGAACAAGTGGATGGGACCGGAGTATGTGCTGGGCTCCCCGGACGCCAAGGTGACGCTGGTGGAATACGCCTCGGCGAGCTGCCCCCACTGCGCCCGCTTCGACGCCAAGGTGTTCCCCCTGCTCAAGACCCAGTACATCGACACCGGCAAGGTGCGTTACGTCTTCCGCGAGTTCCTGACCGAGCCGGAGAACGTCGCCGCCATCAGCTTCCTGCTGGCCCGCTGCGCCGGCCACGACAAATACTTCGACGTGGTGGAGCAGGTGTTCCGCGCCCAGCCGGAAATCTTCCAGAGCCAGGACCTGAAGCCGATCTTCGTGCGGATCGCCAAGGCCAACGGCCTGAGCGAGGCGCAGCTCGATTCCTGCATCACCGACAAGGCGGGCATCGAAGCCCTGAACGCCCGGGTCGAGCACGCCGTCAACGTCGACAAGATCGACAGCACCCCCACCCTGGTCGCCAATGGCAAGACCCTCAAGCAGCCCTCCGGCAAGGAGTGGGACTTCGCGGCGGTCGACGCCCAGCTCAAGCCGCTGCTGAACGGTGCGCCCCGCCATGCCAAACACCACGCCTGACCCCGCGGGCTTCACCGCCGAGACCTGGAACACCGTCACGACCTTCACCGGCCGGGTGGCGACGCAAGCGGACGTGGAAGCGGGCCGCGCGGTATTCGCCCTGGCCGAGACCTACGACGCCCAGGCGTTCGACGAGCCCCTGCCCCAACCGGTGATCTGGACCGACGAGGAAGCGGACGAGGAGTTCGCCGCCCTGATCATCCAGGCGGAGCAGCACGAGACCGAGGAAGGCGAACAACTGCAGGTGCTGGGACTGCTGCTGCCCCAGGGCCGCACCGTGGTGGCCTTCACCGAGGACGTCGAGGAAGTGGACGCGGCCAATACGGACTGGCTGGCGCTGCTCGAAGCCGATCTCGCCGTGGATGAAGAAGACGGCGAGTAGAGCTTAACCGGCTGAATTGAACCGCCCTCAGGTTCCACATCGGACCCTGAAGCGTCAGCGCCGGGCGGCGACCGGCGTCGGGGGCGGCTGCGGAGGCTTGGCGGTCAAGGCTGGGGTATTCAGTGCTGGGGTATTCAGTGCTGGGGCATTCAGGGCCGGGGCATTCAGGGCCGGGATGTTCGAAGCCTGGGCCGGCGTCCACGCCGCCGCCGGATCGGCGGGCTGGGCCGGAGTGAAGGCCAGGGGCGCTGCGGGCCAGGTGCAGTTGTGCTGCATGCCCATGGCTTTGAGGAACGAGCGGCGGTCAGCGCCGGCCAGGGTGGCGTGCTGGACGTGCTTCTCATAGCGCTTGGCGCCGGTGATCTGCTTCAGCTCGCCATCGAGCGGGATGAAGTGCTCAACCGCACTGCCGGCCGCATCCAGTGCGGTGGCGGCGGTGAAGTGCGCGCCGCTGTTGACCCGGGATCGGCGCTGCTCCTTGGGCGTGTCGACGTCGGGGCCCAGCGCCAGGTCCAGTTCGGCCACCCGGTCCAGCACGTCGTTGCAGCTGTCGATCCCGGTCTGGTCGTAGGGGCGCAGCTCGGCGCGCAACAGCACCGGCGGGATCGGGTCCTGCATCATGTTGAGATCGTGCAGGGGCTGGCGCACGGCCTCGCCCGCGCCGCGGTAGATCTCCCCGCCCGTGGCGCCCAC
>JBARAK010000668.1:0-1809 GCA_049791955.1 Caulobacteraceae bacterium | reverse complement strand
GACCGGGTACGCCGGCGCCATCGGCATCAAGCCGAGCGACGTCGCCACCAGCATTACCTACCCGACATCTACGACCTGACCAGCAGCGAGCTCGGCCGACAGCAGCTGAAGAAAATGGAGACGGGAGTACCCGTGCGGATCAGTACGTAGTCTTCAGCCAGGCTGGCGCTGAATGAACGTCGAGAATTCCGAAGATAGCCGGTCTGGAGCAACGGCGAGGTACCTGCTTCGCGTGACGGCAAGTTCGGCTTCCGTTGGTTTAGTTTGCGGTCTTGGTAGAACACGAACGATATGGTCGAACATATTTGTCTTGCCCATTCCGATGAGTTGGACCATGGAGCCTCGATTGCCGGTCGGTCTCAATATCACTAGTTTAAATGCCGGGGGGGGGACCCTGCCGCCCTGCGGGCGAGAAAACTCCCCCTACCGCCACCCTACTAATAAAGACTCTATTAGTACACCCGAGCTAGGGGGAGTTTTTGACTGGCTGGCGGGCAAGCCAGTCTGTGTGTTGCGTGGGCCGATTGGCGAGCCATACTTGCTGACAGCCAGCTCGAGCAGGCCGGGCAGCGCAGGTCCCCCGAATCACCAGGGACAGTCCGTAATCACCTGTGGATCGTAATTGCTCTCGGTGAGGAGGGTCAGACCGATTTTGCCGCCACAGCCGCGTCGGCATGATCACGATGACCTCGGAGCCGGGCCGGTAGCGAAAGCCGAGCGTGCGGCCGACGATCTGGTCGAACTCATCGAGCAGATGCAGCTTCACGCAATTGCCGGTACCGAATACCGCGTTCTCGACCAGGAGATCGCGATATTGGTCGGGCGACGGGAACATCATGACGTAGTAGATCTTTCTGCCGATGTAGTCGTTGAGGCCCTTCGCCTTATTGGGTGTGATCCCGTGCTCGTCAGCCTTGTTGCTGATGATGATCGCAGCGGGGTCGGAAGCTATGATTTCCTGATGAATATGGCGGACCCACTCCCGGTCTGGTTTGTCTTTCCGATAGGCACGAGCCCGCTCATCGAGGTAGATCTGAACTCGCATCTGATCCCTCGGCAGATAGCTCGCCACGGGCAAATCGGTGATGCGCCAAGTCGGGGGAACCTGGGGTTTGGCGGTGACGCCGACTGTGTCGATCTGAGCTCGCCATTCGCGTAAGGCTGGACCGTATTTGGGATGAGCCTCGGTCCGTTCGAGTTGCCGGCGACGGATAAATTCGAGCGCCAGTCGGATCTTGCGCTCGGTTGTTGTCACCGTCAGGCGGTAGCTGTTTCGAGTCCACCAATCCCGAATCCCGGCGTAATACTCCTGTCCTCCAATCCTAACATAAGGGCTGTTCGAAGAGTTGTTCACCCCGAACGGTTCGACGTCCGGTTTGATCGTGATCAGATCCTGATCGGTATAATGGGCTTCTACAATGCCGAGCATTTCGTCAAACGAGACTGCCCCGCCGTCCTTTCGGTACGACTCGAAAGCTTCCAGCCGAGCCGTCATGCCGAGGGTTTTGAAATTGGGCACCGATGCGATCAGTTTGTGGACCCAATCGACCGTTCGCCTTGGATGGATAGTGAGCAGGTCCGCCACGCTGCATTCGTCATGAAGAACCCAAGAGAATTGTGTCTCGTGCTGGATCTGTCCGCGGATTAATCGCTCCGTCGTGTGATCGAGATCATTCCGTGCGTACAGCCATTCCTCAAATCTCGGATGAAGCCAGTAGCGCGTTCCACCCGGATGAAACCAGTTTTGCACGAGGCCATGTGTCGTGAATATGACTGTGGAGTCACGAATTGTTTGGTCGAAACTGCGTC
>JBARAK010000667.1:0-3564 GCA_049791955.1 Caulobacteraceae bacterium | reverse complement strand
CCGCCACGTAGAGCGGGTCGTCGTGCGGGCAGGCGAACACGAACACGAACGCGCCCCAGGCCGCCGCCGCCACCCCGGCCGCCCAGGCCGTGCCGCGCCGGTAGGCGGGCGCGCCACGCCGCATCAGCACCGTCAGCATTGCGAAGGCGGGCAGCGACAGCACGATCATCCAGACCACGCAGTGCACGCCGCCGACCCAGCTCAACCGCATGGCCATGCTATGCGGGTGGGACTGCTGGAGGTCCACGGCCACGCCCAGGACCAGCACCGCGACCACCATCGCCCCGATCCCCGCCAGGCCCCGCTTGGGCGAGATCGACGGGTCGAACGAGCGCACCGCCGTGGCCATGCCGAGCAGGGCCAGGCCGCCGAAGCCGCCGAGCTTCCACCACAGCGCCGGCCGCTGCAGGGCGGCGAAGAAGTCCGGACGCATCGAGCCCATGGCCAGGAACAGCGCCAGCTCGGCCGCGCAGAGCAGGGTGATCGGCAGGGCGTCGCCCCACGCGGTGCGCCGCCGCACCGGCTTCAGGTCGGCGACCAGGCTATCGAGAAGGTCATCCATCCGCGTAGGCCCGGTTCTGGACCACCAGGGTCAGGCGGGCGAGGCCCCGGTGGATGTTCACCTTGACCAGCGACACCGACTGGCCCGTGCGGGCCGAAGCCTCCTCGACGCTGAAACCCTGGATCTTCACCAGCCGGATCACCTCGGCCTGGGCGGGCTTGAGCCCGGAAAGCAGCTGTTCGAGCACCGTGGCGCTCACCACCGCCGACTCGTGGTCCGGGGTGGAGATGTCCTCGCTGAGCGCTTCGGTCGGCAGGCGCTTGAGGGCCCGCAGGCGGTCGATCCACTTGTAGCGGGCTATGGCGGCCAGCCAGGGTTCGAACGGGCGGGTGTGGTCGTAGGTGTGGCGCTTCTCGTGGACGGCGATCAGGGTGTCCTGCACCGCGTCGTCCACCACCGAAGGCGGCAGCCGGCGGGCGTAGTAGCGCCTCAGCCAGGGGCCGAGCGCTTCGAGCAGCCGGCGGTAGGCGGCGCTGTCGCCCGCCTGCGCGGCCGCCATAAGAGCCCCCCACCCGCTGTCGGACATCTCGATCCCGTCAAGCCTTGCGTCGCTAGTCTCTAACACCGCGCGGGCCGAACGCCAGGGCCGTCTTGGCTCTGCGTCAGCGCTGCGCCGCCTGGCGCGGGGCCGGCGGGGAGGGGGCGAGCAGGGCGAGCGCCGGGCGCACCAGCCCCTCCAACAGCTCCCGCTCGGGCCGGCTTCGCGCCAGCACCCTCAGGCCCAGCAGCACGCTCAGCAGCGTGCGGGCGAGGTCCTCGGGCGGCTGGGCGGCGGAGATGCTCCCCTGCGCCTGTCCCTCCCGCACGCAGCGGTGGAAGAAGGCCTCGATGTGCGTCAGCACCTCGGCGACCACTTCCCGGAACTCCGGGTCGTGGGGCGAGAGCTCCAGCGCCGAGTTCACGATCAGGCAGCCCTTGTGGTCCGGGTCGGCCAGCGAGTCGGCGACCATGAGGTCGAGGAAGGCTGTGATCCGTTCGCGGGGCGTGGCGTCGAGCGCCTGGAGCTGGGCGAAACCGCCCATCGCGCCTTCGCCGTAGCGCTCCAGCACCCGCCGGTACAGCGAGCGCTTGTCCCCGAAGGCGTTGTACAGGCTGGCCAGGGTGAGGCCGGTCGCCTCGGACAGGTCGCGCACCGAGGTGGCTTCGTAGCCATACCTCCAGAAGCGCTGGGTCGCCGCTTCCAGCGCCGCCGCCTCGTCGAACTCCCGGGGCCGGCCCATCAGATCCTTCCTTGTCCACCCATCCGCCGTTGCGTTTTAAAACGATCGATCTAAAACACAAGCCGCCCTCGGGCCCCGGACCTTCAAACCCCCCAAGCAAGGACCTCCCACCATGACCAGCGTCGCACTGTTCGTCGAACTCAAGGCCAAGCCGGGCAAGGAAGAGGCGCTGGCCGCCTTCCTCACCGGCGCCCGGGACCTGGCCGTGGCCGAGCCCCAGACCGTGGCCTGGTTCGCCCTGCGCGCGGATGCGGACACCTTCATGATCTTCGACGCCTTCGACGACGAGTCCGGGCGAGAGGCGCACCTGAACGGCCGCATCGCCGAGGCCCTGTTCGCCCACGCCGACGAACTCCTCGCCGCCCCGCCTCAGATCCGCCGCCCCGCCGTCCTGGCCGACAAGCTGCCCTGACAGCCTCCGCGTCTCCCGCAAGGCCGCGGCTCGCCCTCTCCCATGACAGGGAGGGGGCGTTCACGGACGGAATGGCTTGCGGCCGGGCGGGATCGGCCACACGGTCGGGGCCGCCCAGATCCGAGGACACCCAAGGAGGTTCCGATGATACGCGACGCCCTGCTGGACCCGACCCCCATCGCGGAACTGCGGCCGACCCAGATCACCGTCGGCTTCCACGAGGTGGCCGAGAAGCGCAAGCGCTGGGCCGAACTGACCGCGGACAAGCGCAAGGCCTTCCTGGGCCGCCACATGGTGCCGGTGCTGCTCGGGCCGAAGGGCCGCCGCTACGTCATCGACCACCACCACCTGGTGCGGGCCCTGCACGAGGAGGGCGCGACCGAGGTGCTGACCACCACCATCAAGGACCTGTCCAGCCTGGACAAGGACGCCTTCTGGATCTTCGCCGACAACAGCGGCTGGTGCCATCCCTACGACGCGTCGGGCGCGCGCCTGACCTTCGCCGACATCCCCAAGGGCATCGATAACCTCACCGACGACCCCTACCGCAGCCTGGCCGGCGCGATCCGCCGGGCCGGCGGCTGCGCCAAGACCACCAGCCCGTTCAGCGAATTCCTGTGGGCGGATTTCCTGCGCCGCCGGCTCAAGCGCAAGGTGGTGGAGGCCGACTTCGCCGCCAGCGTGGTGGAGGCCCTGGCGCTCGCCAAGTCCCAGGACGCCAAGTTCCTCCCCGGCTGGTGCGGGCCAAGTCCGGACGAGTGAGGGCAGCGCGAGGCGCATTCAAGCGCTGGTGCGGGGCGAGGCCATAAGCCTAGCAGCGCAAGAGCGTGGAATCTGCCATGAAGGGGCGACTCCCCCGGATATCCGGGCGGGTCTCCAGCCATGAGCCCCGGATGAAGCCTCCTTCCACGCGCCTCTCCGGCCCCAGCGGCCCGGATCCATCGTCGCGCGTCTACGCCGCCCCGACGCCCAAGGTCACGCGGCGCAAGCCCGCCAAGGTCCTGACGGCGAGCGAGCGGGCGGCGTTCCTGGCGTCGCGGCCCGACCTCAAGCCGAAGGCCTGACGCCGACCATGCTCAGAAAACTCATCGACCTGCCGGGAATAGCGGGGCTGGAGCAGAAAGCTCTGATGAACCCGCGCTACGCCGAGCCCGACGCGCGGGCGCACTACCCCGAGATCGACCAGTGCTCGCTGGCCATCTTCGGCATCACCGCCGGCGCGGCCGAGGAGGTCGCCCGGCCCGCGGGCTGGGACGGGATCGAGCGCAAGCCGGTGCGCGAGCAGGTGCAGGCGTTCGAGGCGGCCGGATGGGACGTCACCGACAGCCGCCGCCGTCCGCTGCGGATGCTGGAGCACTTCAACCAGCAGC
>JBARAK010000666.1:0-4032 GCA_049791955.1 Caulobacteraceae bacterium | reverse complement strand
GCTTGGCGTAGACCACCCACTCGCGCCGGCGGAGCGGAGCCAGCCGGGTGGTGAAGGCCGCGCGGTCGGCGAGGCCCGCGAGGTCGGCGAAGAAGGCGAGCCGTCCTTCGGCATGGGCGGCGGCGAGCCGGTCCAGGAACAGCCGCCGGAACAGGCGCGAGAGCACCCGCACGGGCAGGAAGAAGCGCGGCCTGCATGAGACCCAGCTCTGGCCATCGAGCGACAGGCCGCCGCCGGGCACGATGCAGTGAAGGTGGGGATGGTGGGTCATGGCCGAGCCCCAGGTATGCAGGACCGCGGTCACGCCGATCCGGGCGCCGAGATGCTTGGGATCCTTGCCGATGGTCAGCAGCGTCTCGGACGCGGTCTTGAACAGGATGTCGTAGACCACCGCCTTGTTGTGGAAGGCGATCTCGGCGATCTCCGCCGGCACGGTGAAGGCCACGTGGTAGTAGGCTACCGGCAGAAGCTCGGCCTGGCGGGCTTCAAGCCAGCGCCTGGCCGCTGCGCCCTGACACCTGGGGCAGTGCCGATTGCGACAGGAGTTATAGGCGACCCGCACGCAGCTGCAGTCCTCGCACCGCTCCACGTGGCCGCCGAGCTCGGCGGTTCTGCACGCCTCGATCGCCGACATCGCCTTCAGCTGGCCCAGGCTGAGGTGGCCGGCCTGCGCCAGGCGGTAGGACGGACCATGGACGCGAAAGACGTCGGCGACCTCCAGCGCCGGGCGCACGGCCCGGCCCCGACGTCAGGCCGGCGGCGGATGCAGCTCCAGCCGATCCAAAGGGCTGACGATCCCGCTCAAGGCCTTGCCCGCGACGTGGGTATAGACCGCGGTCGTCTCCAGCTTGCTGTGTCCCAAAAGGACCTGGATGGTGCGAACGTCGACGTTCTGCTCCAGGAGGTGGGTGGCGAAGCAATGGCGCAGCGTGTGCAGGGTGACCGGCTTCCTGATCCCGGCGCGTCCCTGGGCTTCGTGGAAGGCGCGGTTCAACGACCGCGGGGTCACCGGCTCGAAGGCGTTCAGGGGGCTTGGGAACAACCACGCCGGCGGGCGCGCCATCATCCACCACTCGCGCAAGATGGTCAGGAGCTGAGGCGAGAGCAGCGCGTCGCGGTCGCGGCGCCCCTTACCCTGCTGCACCCGGATCCGCATCCGCTCGCTATCGATGTCGCTGACCTTGAGCCCGATCACCTCCGACGCCCGCAACCCGGCGCCATAGGCGACGCTGAGCGCCGTGCGCCACTTCAGGCTCGGGGTCGCCGCCAACAGCCGCGAGATCTCGCTCCGCGTGAGCACGACCGGTAGCCGCTGGGGCTGGCGTGCGATCGGGATGTAGTCCACCGCCTCGGGCCGCCTCAGCGTCACGCGGAAAAAGAACCGGAGCGCCGTCATCGCGACGTTGATGCTGCTGGGCGCCAGTCCGCACTGACCAAGGTGCAACTGATAGCGCCGGACATCCTCGAAGGTGAGCTGATCGGGTCGCCGTTCACAATGCCGACAGCACGACCGCACCGCTCGAAGGTAAGACTGCTGGGTCCGCTGATCGAAGTTGCGGATGGTCATGTCTTCGATCATCCTGCGGCGTAACGGGTTGATGGCCTCTTCCGCCATGACCTGTCTCCTGTCCTGGGGAGGACGTGACCCACTCACGCACCTCCTCAGGCAGGAGAATCCCGTTACTCACTACCGCCCAACCAATACTCCTCCCGCGCGAGCGGGTTAGTACAAGAGCCGAACTCGGAAATTCGGCCTACCGAGCCAACGCGTCCAATGCACTCGAGTGGCGCGTCGGACCTTGCTTCTCCCGACGCGTTATCCGAGAATCTAGGGAGATGAAGACCGATCTCGACCACCTTCCGGAGAAACAGCAGCGCGAGCTGCAACACGTCACCGATTTGCTCCTGAATGAATTCGAGCGAGCGGTCGCGGGCGGCACGCAGCCATGGCGCCAGAAGGCCAAGGTCCTCAAGATCGTTCTGTTCGGTAGCTACGCTCGTAATGACTGGGTCGACGAGCCGGAAAACGGCTACCAATCGGATTTCGACCTCCTGATCGTCGTGAATAACGACCACCTCACCGACATCGCCGACTACTGGTACGTCGCCGAGGATAAAATCCTGCGCGACATCAGTGTCAATCGCACCGTCAATATTATTGTCCATTCATTGAGCGATGTAAATCGCGCCCTATCCAACGGTGAATATTTTTGGATTGATATAATCCGCGAAGGTATCTCGTTGCACGAACTGCCGGGGCATTCATTTTCAACACCAGAGCCATCGACCCCCGCGGATGCTATCAAGCTAGCGAGCGATTATTTTGAAAAATGGTCACCCGGCATAGAGCGCCGATTAACTGCATTCGAGATGGAAATCGGCCAAGCGGTAATCCAAAAGGATCCGGAATGGCTGAAAGATGGGGCCTTCACATTACATCAAGCTGTAGAGCGCGCTTACGCTTGCTTTCTTCTTGTTCGGACTCTTTATTTTCCTCGATCTCACAACATCAAATTCCTCCGCTCCCTGGCTGAGGATAAGGACAAGCGGCTGATCGAGGCGTGGCCGCGCGACAGCAAGATCGACCGCCGACGCTTCGAGCTGCTGAAGCGCGCCTACGTCGACGCCCGCTACTCCGACCAGTTCGAGATCAGCGCCGAGGATCTCCAGGCCCTGATGGTCTCGGCCAGGCGCTTGCGGGACATCGTCCGGGAGGTGAGCCTGGAGCGGTTGGCGATCCTGCGCGCCGAGGCTGCGGAAGGCGCCTGACCAGCTGGCGGCGGCCGGGCATGACGGCTTTGGCGGGCGGCTTGCAATCCAGCGGCGAATGACTCAAGATTCCAGCGCGTCGCCGACGGCGGCGCCGAGGCGTGAGAACCTCGCGTAGGATCGTGATATCAGCCGCGCCGATCCGGCGTGGCCGGCGCGTATGTCCAGGCCGCGAGGCTAAAGGCGTCGGCGCGTGCTTCCTATGCATGTTCTCAACACCCGGATTGCCCCGGGCCGCCTCCGAATGGGAGACGGCCTATGGGTGTGGAGCGGGCATCGGCCCAATGTCTCGAGGACGCGCGGGCCGAAGGCCGCGAGCGTGCCATGGAGGACGCGCCCCTCAGGCCGGGCGGGCTGGATCCGCTCGCGTCGCGTTCCGGGCTCGATGCGTCGGAGGACCGGAGCCGGCCGATTGCGTCCCCGGACCTGGACGGGCTGTTCCGCGCCCAGGGCCCGGCGCTTCTGCGCTTCTTCACCCGGCGCACCCCGAAATCGGAGGACGCCGCCGACCTGCTGCAGGAGGCCTTCGCCCGCTTCGCACGTCTCTCCGCCCCCCTGCGCCTGGATAACCCCGAGGCCTATCTGCAGCGGATCGCGGTCAATCTCCTCACCGACACCCGCCGCCTGCCCCACAACCGCGCCCAGCACATCGACGTCGACAGCCTTGATCTGGCGGACCCCTACCCCACCGCGGAACGGCAGCTGGAGGCCCGGCAGATGCTCGCCCGCCTCGACGCCTGCCTGGCGCGCCTGCGCCCCAGGACCCGGCAGGCCTTCCTGCTCCACCGGGTCGAAGGGCTGTCCTATGCGGAGATCGCCACCCGCATGGGCGTCAGCATCAGCGCGGTCGAGAAGCACATGATGAAGGCGATCGCGCACCTCGACCGCCGCCTCGGCCGCGGCTAACAAAGCCCATGGCCTTCTGGTCTTCCGAAGAACGGCTCCGCCGGCAAGCCGCCGCCTGGTTTGCGCGGATGCACGCGCCCGACGCCGATCGCTATCGCTTCGCCTTCAGGGCCTGGGTCACGCGCGATCCCCGCCACGGCGACGCCTACGAGCGCCTGCTGGGGCATTGGGACACCGCCGAACTGCTCCGCCACCGCGCCTCGATCGAGGCCGCGGCCCCGCCCCCTCTGGCCAAGGCGGCGCTCCCCTGGCTGGTTCCCGCCCTGGCGGCGATGATCATCGGCATGACCGCCATCGGCCTGGCGGTCGGGCGCGACGCGGCGCTCCTGCGCGGCGGGATCGGCTCCGGCCTGGCCC
>JBARAK010000665.1:0-7236 GCA_049791955.1 Caulobacteraceae bacterium | reverse complement strand
GCGCACCCCTGACCAGGCGCTCGCCGAACTGAAGGCCGGTAATGCGCGCTACGCCAGCCACCCGGAGCTCTGCTCCATCGAGCTGGCGGCCCAGCGCAGCGCGGTCGCGACCCACCAGGCGCCCTGGGCGACCATCATCAGCTGCGCCGACAGCCGCGTGCCGCCCGAACTGATCTTCGGCGGCCATGGGGTCGGAGAGCTGTTCGTGGCCAGGAACGCCGGCAACCTGGTCGACACCGCCACACTGGGCACGGTCGAGTACGGGGCCGCGGTGCTGGGCTCGCCCCTGATCGTGGTGCTGGCCCACACCCGCTGCGGGGCGGTGAAGGCGGCGTGCGAGGTGGTGGTCAAGAACGCCACCTACCCCGGCGCCATCGGCCACATGATCGAGCCGATCCTGCCGGCGGCGCTGTCCGTGCGCGGCCAGGCCGGCGACTTCGTCGACAACGCGGCCAAGGCCAGCGCCAAGCGGACCGCGGGACGGCTGACCGCGGCGAGCACGCTGATCGCCGGCCTGGCCAAGTCGGGCAAGCTGAAGATCCTGCCGGCGATCTACGACCTGGACACCGGCGCGGTGACCTATCTCGACTGAACTGAACGGTGCGCAGGCGGTTAGTGCCCGCCCTCCACCCAGGGCACGCCTGCGCGCCTGAGTTCTTCCGCCAGGGCCGCTTCCAGCTCCACCGCCTCCCAGCGCCGCAGCGGGTTCAGGTGCTCGACCAGCTCGGGCAGCAGCCGCACGCCGAAGCGGTTGACCCAGCGGCTGGCCTTGTAGCCGGTCTTGTGCTGGTCGAAGCGGGTGTCGGGATCGCGCGAGGTCTCGCCGACGTACAACCCCCAGCGGCAGGCGCGGCGGCGATCCTCCAGCAGGGCGACGTAGACGAAGTGCTTGGCCCCGCGGGCGCGATGGGTGGTCGCGCGCAGGCCCAGGGTCGCCCGCCGCGCCAAACCCATCCACTCCGGCGGCGATTGCGTCACCCGTGGGGTTTAGCGCGAGGGGGCGCGGGAGGCGACAGCGGCGGAGGCGATCGCACTTCGCCCGTCCTTTCCCTTCCCGCCGCTGCGCTCCCCCTTGACGAAACAGCTGCGCAGGAGAAATCCTGCTCAAGACAACCACAGGCCGATCCGATGCGCTTGCTGCCGCCCCTCGTCATGCTGGGTCTTCTCGGCGCGCCGGTACAGGCCAGGGAGCCGGTGCTGGGCGAGGTGGCCGTGATCGCGGTCCACGACGGCGTCAACACGGTCGCGGGGTTCGCCACGGACGGGCGCGCGGCGACGATCGTGCGGGGGTGGCGGGACAACGGCAACGCCCATGGCCACGACGTCTATCTCGTCCTCCTGCCGCTGAAGAATGACGACGGGGTGGAGAACACCACAGGCGTTGTCGCCTTCGACAATGGCCAGGACCCGCTGAAGGATACCGCAACGGCCTCGCCCTTTGATGGCGAGCGGGCGCTCGGCGCGGTGCGGTTCGCGCGGGCGAAGGTGGACGGCGCGCCGGCTACCGTGATGATCCGGGCCGACCTCGGCGAGACGGCCAGCGGCGTCCTCGCCGACCATGCGCCGGTCGACATCAGCGTCTACAGGCTGGAGAGCCCGGGCGTGGACGCCGGGACCACGCCCGACGTGTTCCGGCTGGTGAGCCGCACGCGCCCAAGCGGCCTGTTCTGCAACGCCGACATGGCGCTGACCACTGTCCTGCACCTGCCACTGCCGGCCAACTACGCCGGCGGGAAGGCGCCCAGCGGATGCGGCGACTAGGTCGAAGCCCTGGCCGACGCGTCGCCTGACCTTTTTGCGCCCTCGACAGCCTCGCCCTACCCCGCCAAAACGCGGCCATATCGGTTCGAAGGGCGAGACGGCATGGCGTTCACGGCGAAGATCCTCCTGCTGGGGTCGGGCGAGCTTGGGCGGGAGTTCGTGATCTCGGCCAAGCGGCTGGGCTGCCAGGTCATCGCCTGCGACAGCTACCCGGGCGCGCCGGCCATGCAGGTGGCCGACGGCTTCGAGGTGTTCTCGATGCTGGACGCCGAGCTGCTGCGCGCGGCGATCGAGCGGCATAAGCCGGACTTCGTGGTGCCCGAGATCGAGGCCATCCGCACCGAGGTGCTGGCCGAGGTCGAGGCCCAGGGCGTGACGGTGGTCCCCTCGGCCCGCGCCACGGTCATGACCATGAACCGCGACCGCATCCGCGAGGTGGCGGCGGCCGAGCTGGGCCTGCGCACCTCGCGCTACCGCTACGCCGAGAGCCTGGAAGAGGTGCGCGCGGGGGCCGAGCACACCGGCCTGCCCTGCGTGATCAAGCCGGTGATGTCCTCGTCCGGCAAGGGCCAGAGCACCGTGCGCGCGGCCGATGAGCTTGAGCGCGCCTGGGAATATGCGGTGGCCAACATGCGCGGCGATCGCCGCCGGGTGATCGTCGAGGAATTCATCGCCTTCGATTACGAGATCACCCTGCTGACCGTGCGCACCCGCGAGGGCGTCCGCTTCTGCCCGCCGATCGGCCACCGGCAGGAACACGGCGACTACCGCGAGTCCTGGCAGCCGACCGCCATGTCGGACACCGCCCTGGCCGCGGCCCAGGACATGGCGCGCAAGGTGGTCGACGACCTGGGCGGCTACGGCCTGTTCGGGGTGGAGTTCTTCGTCAAGGGCGAGGACGTGATCTTCTCGGAGCTGTCGCCGCGCCCGCACGACACCGGCATGGTGACACTGATCTCGCAGAACTTCAGCGAGTTCGACCTGCACGCCCGCGCCATCCTGGGCCTGCCGGTCCCGGAGGTGCGCCTGTACGGCCCCTCCGCCTCCGCCGTCATCCTGGCCGACCGCGAGGCGGAGAGCTTCCATTTCGAAGGCCTCGCCCAGGGGCTGGCCACGGCCGGCGGCGAGATCGACATCCGCCTGTTCAGCAAGCCGACCACCCGGCCCAACCGCCGCATGGGCGTGGCCCTGGCCCTGGCGGACAGCGCCGACGACGCCCGCCGCCTGGCCATGGAAGCGGCCGCCAAGGTGTCGATCGTCTACGGGGAGGGCTGACGGGCAAACGGTGATCGAAGGCGAAATTCCGACGCGTCGGAGAGGGCGGCCCATCAACCAGCGAGGTGGCGAAGGCAGGCCGAGTCACCTACAATAATGAGCCGGAGCATGACGGCCGCAAGTGGACGCCAGTTGCGGTGCTCGTTGTGTTCTGGCCCTTTGATTTGGAGCCTTTTGTCCGGTTCGAATAAGTTCGTTTGAATTAGAAAGGTTCTAGGGAGGCTTTCGGAGAAAGTGCTCATGCGCATCGTCAAACCTCAGCTCGAAGCGTTTGCCCCCACTCTTTCCTGGTTCGACGGCGAGTACTGCAGCGAAGGCGGCCAGCCGATCGCCATCTTCGACTTCGACGGGGTGCTGTGTTCACCAAGGGAAGATCTTGTCTACAAGCTTCCCTCCCCGGCGGGAGAGCGCGAAACCCTGGTCGCCTGGGGCCAGCGGCATGGAATTTCGGTTGACCTGTACGATACGCCCTATCTCCGCCACCTCTGCCTTCAAATCCATTTGGAGAGTCAAGGTTCGATTCCAGATCGAGGTCCGCTGCTTCGACTTGCGATCGAAATGAGCAACGCTCACCGCCCTTTCTTTATCCTGACTGCGCGCTCGGGCGTTTCAGCAATCCGACGTGCGCTTAACTTTGTGGACGCCCATCGCCTCGCCCCGCAGGAAATTTTCTTCGTCGGCCGGGTGTCGAAAGGCCGCCAGGTTGCGCTCGTCCGTGAGACCGTTCACGCCTCGCTCCCGATCGTCTATTTCGAAGACAGCCTCAGACACAGCCGGAACAGTCATGCGCAAAGCGCGGACATCGACACGGTGTTCATCAACTGGACCGATCAGGACAGCTTTCACGCTTCCAGCCTCCTGGATGAATTCTTGGCGTCCGTACGCCGTCCAGCCAACGGCTCGCAGCGGCGGGCGATAGCTTAAAACAGCCGACTGCCCGACCACAGCCGCGAAAGACCGATGGATGCCCGACGACATCAATGAGGAATTTTCCAGGGCATTAAACAAACTCTTCGAAGAATCGAAGGGATTTGAGGCAATATATAAGCAATATTATGATCTATTCTCATATCACGCAACTCAACGACTGACGACGTTCAATTTTTTCATGGTTACGATATCCTTTCTTTCCAACGCTTACGCCACTCTAATCACCAAAAGCGACGGATCATCAAAATTATATTGGATGTCAGCATCCCTGGCCCTCGCGGCCTATGTACTCGTGATTCTATTCGGCAGGCTCGACAGGCGAAATGAACAAATCGTCGAGATCAATGAAAAGCCCATAAATAAGTTACAGGAAATGCTCTCCAATAAGCTCGGCGGAGACCCAATCTGGAGGACCTTCGAGGAAACCGACAAGAAGGCGCGCAGGCTCGGCACCTTCGGAACACTACTCCCACTCATCTATTGGATATCTTCCATACTGGCGGCGGCCGGCTCGACCTATGGGATGGCTCATGCGGCCCCGGAACTTCCGCTCTGCTTCGTCCTCTTCGTTTTCATCGCGATGATCATCGCGAGCGCGCCCGCAATCGGCGTACGCCCCCCGTTCGGGGCCCGCTAGGCCCCATCGCCGGCCTGAACGGACGTCCCCGCGGCGCCCCGCCACAACTGGTTGCAGAAAAATATACACTCCCTTTAGGAGACTGAGGTTTAATGTCCGTCCGGAAACGGAGGATGGAATGGCCTCGGTTGTCGTCTGGACTTGGCTGCATCACAGCCCGCCGTTGCTGCTGCTCGCGGCCGCGATCTGCATATTCGGCAGCCTTTCCTTCTTCACCCTGCTCAAACGGTCGCGCGAGTGCGGGCCGAAACGGCGGCGGCAGTGGACGGCCATCGGCGCCTTCGTCGGCGGGATCGCGGTCTGGGCGACCCACTTCGTCGCCATGCTCGGCCATCGCGACGAGATGCCGGTCCGCTTCAGCGCCCCGCTGACCGTGGCCTCGGTGATCGAGGCGATCGCCTTCTTCTGGCTGGCGCTGCTGGTCCTGCTGCCTGGGCTCAGCCTCAGGCGCTGCGTGGCCGCGGGCCTGCTGGCGACCGCGGGCGTGGGCGCCATGCACTTCACCGGCATGGCCGCGATCCTGGCCCCGGTGCGCCTGCACTACGACCTGGTCCCGATCCTGTGGGCCTTCGCCGTCACGGCCGTTCTGCTGATCGGCGCCTTCGTCGCCTTCTCCAGGCTGCAGGGCGCAAAACAGGTCCTGGTCCCGGCGGCGATGGCGGTGGCGGCGGTCTGCGCGCTGCACTTCACCGCCATGGCGGCGACCATCATGATCTGCGACGCCTCCCACGCCGCGCCCCTGGCCAGCGGCGAGCGCATCTGGCTGATCTCGGCGGTGGTGCTGGCCGCGACGGCCCTGCTGGTGCTCACCGGCGCAGGGTTGGCGATCGAGCGCTACCTGACCGACCTGCACGGGCTGGCCGACGCCACCCTGGAGGGCCTGGCGATCATCCAGGGCGATCGCATCGTCGAGGCGAACCAGCGCTTCGGCCAGATGCTCGGGAGCGAGTCCTCGCGCCTGATCGGCGCCTCGCCGGACCTGTGGCTGCTGGCGGCGGACGCCCGCGCCATCGCCACCCCCCGCGAGGACCCGGTCGAGGCCAGCCCCGTCTCCGTCGACCGGCAGGACCGGGTGCTGGAGGTCGCGACCCATCCGATCGAATACCGGGGCCGCGAGTGCATCGTGCTGGCGGTGCGCGACCTGACCGAGAAGAAAGCCGCCCAGCGGCGGATCGAGCACATGGCGCGCCACGACGCCCTGACCGACCTGCCCAACCGCGTCCTGCTGGACGAGCGGCTGGTGCACGGGCTGGCGCGGGCGCGGCGCGAGGGCCAGTCGGTGGCGCTGCTGGCGCTGGACCTGGACCGCTTCAAGGCGGTCAACGACATCTTCGGCCACTCGGCCGGCGACGCCGTGCTCTGCCGCGTGGCCCAGCTGCTGCGCGATACGGTCCGCTCCACCGACACGGTCGCCCGGATCGGCGGCGACGAGTTCATGATCCTGCAGGTGGGGGCCGAGCAGCCGGCCGGCGCGCGCGCCCTGGCAGCCCGCATCCTGGCCGACTTCGCCCGGCAGATGGATACCGGCAAGGACCCCATGGCGGTGGGCGCCAGCATCGGGGTGGCCCTGTATCCCGAAGACGCGCCGGACGCCGACGGCCTGCGCCACGCCGCCGACATCGCGCTGTACCGCGCCAAGGAGCTGGGACGCGGCGGCGCCTCGTTCTTCGACCAGGGGATGGACACCGCCGTGCGCGAGCGCCGGGCGCTGGAACACGACCTGCGCCACGCCGTGCTGCGCCGGCAGTTCCACGTCGCCTACCAGCCGCTGGTCACCACCGCCGACGCCTGCATCTCGGGCTACGAGGCGCTGCTACGCTGGACCCACCCCGAACGCGGGGCCATCCCGCCGGACATCTTCATCCCGATCGCCGAGGAGTCCGGCTCCATCGTGCCGATCGGCGAATGGGTGCTGTGGGAGGCTTGCACCACCGCCGCGTCCTGGCCCGACCACATCACCCTGGCCGTCAACGTCTCGGCCATCCAGTTCCAGGTGCAGAACTTCCCCGCCACCGTCGAACAGGTGCTGCGCGAAACCGGGCTCCCGGCGCAACGGCTGGAGCTGGAGATCACCGAGAGCGTGCTGATGAAGGACCGCGCCGCCGCCCTGAGCACCCTGAACCGGATCAAGGCGCTGGGCGTGCGCATCGTCATGGACGACTTCGGCACCGGCTATTCCTCGCTCAGCAACCTGCAGATCTTCCCGATCGACAAGATCAAGATCGACCGCAGCTTCGTGGCCGCCCTGCAGGACGACGCCGCCGCCCGCTCGATCATCCGCGCCATCGTCAGCATCGGCCGCAGCCTGGAGCTGCCGGTGGTGGCCGAGGGGGTCGAGACCGAGGCCCAGCACCGCATGGTGCTGGAGGAAGGCTGTCCCCAGGCCCAGGGCTTCCTGTTCGGCCGCCCCGAGGCCATGGGCGCCCTCCACGCCATCACGGGCAAGAAGCAGGAACACGCGGCTTAGAGGTTAAGTCTCAGACCAGCAGTTCATCCACGGAAAGCCGGGGCTTGGCGTCGAGGCGATCCCTGGGCGCCCGTCCGACCCGGAACGCGGTGACGAGGCGCCGGCCGGCCGGCAGCTCGAACCGGCGGGCGAGGGTGGAGCGGGCCTCCGCATCGTCGGCCAGGAC
>JBARAK010000664.1:0-13233 GCA_049791955.1 Caulobacteraceae bacterium | reverse complement strand
TGGTCGCCTACGCCAAGCGCTTCGGCATCCCGTTGCTGGCCATGACCGCCAACCCGCACAGCGCGCTGGGCCGCGCCGCCGACATCCTGATCCAGCTCCCCGACGTCGCCGAGGCCGCCGACGCGGTCGACGCGCCGACCACCTCCACCACCCTGCAGATGGCGCTGGGCGACGCCCTGGCGGTGGCGCTGCTGGAAGGACGCGGTTTCACCCGCACCGACTTCAGCACCTTCCATCCCGGCGGCAAGCTGGGGGCGGCGCTGCGCACCGTGGGCGAGTTGAGGCACCGGGGCGCGGAATTACCCCTGGCCCCGCTGGCCGCGAGCATGGCCGACACCCTGTTGGTGATGACCGAGAAGCGCTTCGGCTGCGCCGGCGTGGTGGACGCGGACGGTCGCCTGCAGGGCGTGATCACCGACGGCGATCTGCGCCGCCACATGGGCGGGCTGATGGATCACCGGGCAGGCGAGGTGATGAATCAGGCGCCGCGCACCGTTTCACCGTCCATGTTGGCGGCCGAAGCGTTGAAGCTGATGAACGATAGCCGCATCACGGTGTTGTTCGTAGTCGAGGACCACCGTCCCATCGGCATACTGCATGTCCACGACCTGCTGCGCTCAGGGGTCGTGTAGCGCGAGCCAGCCGAATGGCGCCGCGTCCCTGTCACGAACCGCGTCTACCGAATACCGAGCCCGATCCGATCCTGCTGGAGACCTTGATGCCCTTGTCGAAGCCCCGCGCCGACCTCGTCCCCAACACGCTTGAGTATGAGATCACGCCCTTCGTGAAAGCCACGGGCTTCCGTGAGTACGACGCGCGCTGGATCCTGGGCAAGGAGATCAACTACCTGGGCATAACCGCGCTGGGCGTCGGGCTTGGGACCTATATCCACGAGATCGGCGTGAAGCCGCGCGTGGTGGTCGGCCACGACTACCGGTCCTATTCGGTCAACGTGAAGCAGGCGCTGTGCCTGGGGCTGATCGCGGCGGGCTGCGAGGTGCTGGACATCGGCCTGGCCCTGTCGCCCATGGCCTACTTCGCCCAGTTCGACCTGGACGCCCCCTGCGTGGCCATGGTCACCGCCAGCCACAACGAGAACGGCTGGACCGGCGTGAAGATGGGCGCCCAGCGTCCCCTCACCTTCGGGCCGGTCGAGATCGGCCGGATCAAGGAGCTGGTGCTGGGCGGGCTCGGCGTCGAACGGCCGGGCGGCAAGCTGACCCAGGTCGAGGGCGTGATGGAACGCTACATCGCCGAGAACGCCTCGCGCTGTAACCTCACCCGGCCGCTGCGGGTGGTCGCGGCCTGCGGCAACGGCACCGCCGGCGCCTTCGCCCCCGAGACGCTGCGGCGCATGGGCGCCGAGGTGATCCCGATGGACTGCGACCTCGACTTTACCTTCCCCAAGTACAACCCCAACCCCGAAGACCAGGAGATGCTGCACGCCATGGCCGAGGTGGTCCGGCGCGAGGGCGCGGACCTGGCGTTCGGCTTCGACGGCGACGGCGACCGCTGCGGCGTGGTCGACGACGAGGGCGAGGAGATCTACGCCGACAAGATCGGCCTGATGCTGGCCCGCGACCTGTCGGCCCTGCACAAGGACGCCAAGTTCGTGGTCGATGTGAAGTCGACCGGCCTCTACGCCACCGACCCGGTGCTGAAGGCCAACGGGGCCGAGACGGTCTACTGGAAGACCGGCCACAGCTACATCAAGCGCAAGACCTCCGAGATCGGCGCCCTGGCGGGCTTCGAGAAGTCCGGCCACTTCTTCTTCAACGCGCCGCTCGGCCGCGGCTACGACGACGGCCTGGTGGCGGCTTCGGCGGTGCTGAACATGCTGGAGCGCAACCGGGACAAGAAGCTGTCGGACCTGAAGAAGGCCCTGCCGATCGCCTTCACCTCCCTGACGATGAGCCCCCACTGCGACGACGAGACCAAGTACGGCGTGGTCGAGCAGGTGGTGAAGGAATACCAGCAGCTCGGCGCGGCCGGCGGCTCGATCCTGGACCGCAAGATCATCGACGTGATCACCGTCAACGGCGTGCGGGTGGCGCTGGAGGACGGCTCCTGGGTCCTGGTGCGCGCCTCCTCCAACAAGCCCGAGCTGGTGGTGGTGGTGGAAAGCTCCCGCTCCGCCGACGACATGCGCGCCCTGTTCCGCGACGAGGTGAAGCCCCGCCTGGCGAAACACGCCGAAGTCGGCGCCTACAACCAGGAAGTCTGAGCCAAGCTCCTCCTCCCCCGCTTCGTGCGCAGGGGAGGAGGAGAGTCCTGGTCCTAGTATTCCGGCTTCTCGCCCTTGACCGGGATCGAGGTCGGCGTGCCCGGCGTGCCGGCGTAGGTGATCAGCAGCACGGTCTCGGTGTCGCCCGAAACGCCACGGTGCACGTCGTTCACCGTCTCCGCGAAAGCCTGGCCCGCGTGGAAGGTCTGGCTCTTGCCGCTCTCGCGATCCTGGATCGTCAGCTCGCCAGACAGGACATAGCCGGCGTTGGGGACCGGATGCTTGTGCCAGGGTAGCGCGGTGTGGGGCGGGATGGTCAGCTTGAGCGTGGTCAACTGCGGCCGCCCGGCGGGATAATGGGTGTAGGCCGTCCCGTTCCAGGAATGGTCGGCCTGGAGCAGGGTGTCGCGCTGGGCGGTCGCGGTGACCTGGGCCTGGGTCGCCGATACGGCGGCGCCCGCCAGCAGGACGGCGAGCGCGGACATCAGGCCGGTTCTCGGCATGGGCTTGGTCATGGGGGAGGTCTCCTTCGGGCCGAACAGCCGGAAGGTAGATAGGCCGCATTCGCCTCTATTCCCTCTCCTTCCTGCGGGAGAAGCGCGCCGAAAATCACACCGCCGGCGCCGGGCTCCCCTGGCGCGCGCCGGACGGACGGCCGCGCTTGCGGCGGGCCTTGATCCAGCCCTGGGTGGGCATGTCGACCAGGTAATGGAAGGCCACCGCGAAGGCCACCGCCACGCCGAGCGCCACCCACCAGGCGACCCACCCGGTGGTTGCGCCCACGGGCAGCCTGCGGGCGACCACGTGCTCCACCCCGAAGTAGACGTTCCGCACGAACTCGTTGGTGATGAAGATGGCGAACGAGACCAGCGCGCCCTTCTCCAGCAGGTAGGACGGCCGGGTCACCGGGATGGCGCCGGCGGCCATCACCAGGGCGGCGATCAGCGCGATGCTCAGGAAGTCGAAGGCGCCGGCGAACTGCAGCGCCACCACGCCGAGCGCCGAGACCACCGCGGCGATCTTCGCCAGCAGCGGGCGGATGTAGACGGTCTCGGAGATGCGGGCCAGCGCGACGCCCAGCAGGAACAGCGGGATGGCGCGGATCACGCCCACCCGGGTCGGGAACTCGTAGATGCGCTTGCCGATCAGATGGCTGGACGCGACGTCGGCGGCGATCATGATCGCGACCGCGATGGCCAGCACCACGGCCGGGCGCCTGATCTTGGCCTGGGCGCGCCAGATCAGCGGGAAGAAGGCGTAGCAGGCCAGCAGCGCCGACAGCGACCAGGTCGGCGAGTTCCAGCCCTCCCCACCCGGCACGCCCAGCGCCTGGACCAGGAACAGCTCGCCCGGCAGGTCCTTCCAGCTCAGGTATTCCGGATGCTGGGGCGCGATCCCCACCAGGCCCGACACCGTCAGCAGCGCGATGAAGGCCCCGATCATGATCAGGTGGGCCGGAACCAGCCGCTGGGCCCGGCGCAGGAAGAAGGTCCCGCCGCTGATCCCGTTGGACCCGACCCGCTCGCCGTAGATGCGGCCCAGCACATAGCCCGATACGATCAGGAAGAAGTCGGTGGCCAGGTATCCGCGGGTGAACAGCGGATGCACCTTCTCCAGCGGAACCGGGCTGGCGAAGGAATAGTGGTAGACCACCATGAAGAAGGCCGCGAGGAAGCGCAGCGCATCCAGCGTCCCACCGCGCATCAACGGCAGCGGGCGACCCGGCTCGATTTGGAACGGCGCAGCGGCTTTGGACGACATTGCGGGCTCCCGGACCGGCTCTTATCGCTCGTGGAGCAAGACTCCTGCCACGCGAAGGTTAGCATGCCGTTCGCGTTAGGCGCGAAATTCACGCCGGGTTGTCGCAAGCGTGGAGCAGGCGCTGCCGCTGAGGATGCGCGAGACAACGCGTGCTATCTGGCCGAAGCCAGCCTCAGGTCCCGGATACAGCGGATCACGGTATACTGCCCTGAATGAACCGAGCCCATTTGACCGGCCGACACCTTCTGGTGGCTTTGGCTGGCGTAAGGCGAGCGCCAAAGCGTCGTCTGTCCGGGCGCGAACAACCTCGTAAGGTCGCCCGGCGCCACTATGGCTGCAGGACCGTCGTTCGAGGGGCAAAGGCGCAAAGCCCCACGGCTGATCATGCGAGGCGTGGGCTTGGCGACGTTTACGTCTTCCACATTGGGATCTCGGTCGAGGTGCGTCCCCAGACCGGCGGCCACGAGCTGCTTGGAACGAGCGTCCCACTGCATCGCCAGCGGCCGGGAGAACGCTCCGGCCGTTCCCTGCAGGCTGTTCACCCAGGTCGGACTTCCAGCCAGAAACCATGGGGCAATATCGTCACCAATCCAGATAACCCCCTTCTGCGCAGGGCCGATTAAGCGTTTTAGAGCGACCGTCGCATCGGAGACATCCTTGCCATGCGCTTTGAGAAGGTTCTGGCTCCAGCCCAGGAACGCTAACGGCAGGACAACCCCCAGCGCCGCAGCCAAGGCCGGCAGGCGAATTCCTGGCCGAACCGGCAACGGCCTGATCGAGAACGCCACGGCCGCCACGGCCAATGGAATGCGATAGAGACCCAAGGCCAAGAACAGCCTGATGCAAACCGACAGGCTGACAACGGACCCACTCAACACCTTGGCCGTCGCGAGCACGCCCACGACGGCGCTCCCGACCACCAGCAATACGGCGAACGCGCTGGCGGCGAGCACCAAAAGCGACGAGGTCCGATCCGGCCCGTTCTGGCGATCGAGAACAAGCACGACCAATGCTGCGATGCACAACGGGAGTGTCAGCGGCAGGCTGTCGATACCGCACCAGGCGCAGGTGAGAAGCGCGAGTACGAAGCGCGCATCGGTCCGCTCGCGGTCCCAGAGTCGCACCGCACAGAGCGGAACGACCAAGGTTGCGAGCACCTTGACGAGCCATAGGCTTCGCCAAAGCTGCAACTGCAGGATCAGGATGCTGGAGGTCAGGTCCCCGAGAAGATAGGCTGCAGCGACGCCCAGGACCCCCAAGACCGCTGTCCCCGCCAGAACAAGCCTGACGTGTCCCTGCGTCAGATGGGTGGCGATGACCAAGGTGGTCAGGGGGACAACGGCTTGGCTCCAGGCCTGCTGCGGCCATTGGCTGACAAACAAGAACGGATTGCGCAGGTGCATGACCGCGAGCCATGCAGGGTCATAGGCTTGGAACAGCGTCTTAAGCGGCCCGAGATGAAGGCAACCTCCGACGATCACCGCCCCACAGCCAACGGGCGCCAGCAACCACAGACCAGGCATTTCGAACGCCCCAATGAGGAAGGCCACACCCAGACCCGCCAGGGCGGTGGGCACATGCATCAAGGACGCGAATAGAAGTAGTCCGGCAGAGAGGGACCGACGCTTATCGAGCATGGCGGCCAGTGCAGCAAGCACGGCGACTTCGGCCATTCCGCGTGGAGTTGTGAAGGCTTCCCCGAAGCTGAATATGTCGAAAGGCCCATACACGGCCGGGAGCATGGACGCGCAGATCAGCCCCGCCATGACGAGGCGACGCGTCATCAGGCGATCCGCCATCCAGGTTGCAGCCGCCAACCAGGTCATGAGCGTCGCCAGGGTGAGCACCATGGCGGCGAGCGCGGGACGCAGGAGGCGAACCAGCGGTTCCGCAAGCCAAGAATAGACGGTGAACTTGGTCTGACCGTCGAGGGAGAACAGCGCCTCCCGGCCAAGGCCCATCGGATCGAGATCGGCCGCTATCCGGCCTATGTAGATTCGCGAGTCGTGGACAATGCCGTCATAACTCCGGCTCAACAGCCAAATCGCGAGCACGAGCAAAGCCTGCAGCGTCGCCACCGCGGCAGCGCCATATCGGCCGCTCCAGAGTATGCTCCTAGCGCCGAGCCTGCCCTCTTCCTGCTCCGCAGGGGCGTCGAACCGGTCGATCACTGTCGTCACGCGGTTTCCCCCAGGCTGGCGATCAAGCCATTCCCCCCGCGGCGGAGGATGGCTTTCTTATGGTTGAGCGAACGTAAATGCAGCAGCCCAAGGCCGTAATGCTGGAGTCGCCCGGTTCACCGAAAGCTTCACCTGCGCGAGGTGCTAGCCGACGTTCAGGACACCCACTTCAACAGACGGATGACGCCGGGCGATGCTGGCGTATGGTGAGCAGACGCCGAGCTGCGCGAATAAATTTCCGCCCGGTTAGCCTTGTAATAGCGGAACGCCCGCAACAGCATCTCGTGGTTCGACAAAGTCGGGCGCCATCCGAGCACTGCCTTGATCTTGCTCGTATCAAACATGAAGTCCGACGCGATCATCCGGTAGTGATAGGGCCCAAGGGGCGAGAGACGAAGCAGGTGGGCCGCCTTCATCGCGGCGATCGTGGGCCCTTGCGGCAAGGAACCGACTTTGGATCGGCTCCCGCTGTTTGCGATCACGTATTCGTACGTTTTCCTCATGGAAAGGACTTGATCAGAGCCAATACCGAAAATTTGCGGGCGCTCGAGACCGACCGCAGCAATCATGGCTTCGATCAGGTCTCCCGCATAGATAAACTGATAGTGGTTCGAGCCGTCGCCCACCACCCATACCCGCCGGCCTTCTGAAATGAATTCGAACAGGATGCTGAGTAAGCCAAGCCGTCCCTCATCTATGATGGTCGGACAACGGATTGTGGCCGTCGTAAAGCGATCGGCGTAGGAAGAGAGGATCTTTTCTCCTTCCCATTTGCTGACACCGTAGAGTTCAACCGGGGCCGGCGCGTCAGTCTCGCGAACCGGCCGCGAGAAGCTGGTTCCCCATAGGCAGTTGCTCGATAGATAGACGACATTGCGCACCCCAGCTGCGGCTACCGCTTCTGCCAGCGTGCGCGTGCCTTCAACGTTGGAAGACCAGAGGTCCTCCTTGTCGTAGGAACCATGCGCGAGAAGGGCGGCGCAGTGAAAGACCGCCTGATGGTCCGTGTCGCTCAGCAGATTATCGAGCAATCCACGATCACGAATGTCGCCGACCACCGATCGCATGCGGTGATGCTGGATGGCGGAAGCGACACGATCAATATTGGTGACCTGATGGCCGTCGCGAAGGAGCCGCTGGATCAGCAACGACCCGAGAAAACCCGCTCCCCCGGTTACCAAAAACGTCGACATCGTCCCCCCCTCGGCCAGTCAGCTCTTGGTTGTGGGAGTCGTTTTAGGAGTCCAGAATTAACAATCGCCTGATTTCGCGCGCACGTATCTGGCCGCGGCATCTTGCCGGCGCCTCGGGGTCGCTCATCTGAGGGCGCATCGGCCCATTCCAAACCGTCAAGACGGTGGCGGTTAAGAAGTCGCCGCTTCACTGGAATGGGACAAAGGGCGATAAACCTGAGGACGTCGCCCCACCGAAAGGGGGCGCTCCTCTACACCGCCGCCTGTTTCACCGCGCCGACGATGTCGCGCACCACCTCGGCCACCAGGCGCTCGTCGTCGCCCTCGGCCATGACGCGAATCAGCGGTTCGGTGCCCGAGGCGCGGACCAGGACGCGGCCTGAGCCGTTCAGCCGGCGCTCGCCGGCGCTGATGGCCTGCTGGACGCGGTCGGTCTTCAACGGCTCGCCGCCGTTGAAGCGTACGTTCTCCAGCTTCTGCGGCACCGGCTCGAACTGGCGGGCGAGCGCGCTCATCGGCTTGCCGCTGGTGACCAGCACGGTCAGCACCTGCAGCGCCGCGATCAGGCCGTCGCCGGTGGTGGAGACGTCGGACAGGATCAGGTGGCCGGAGGCCTCGCCGCCGAGGTTGAAGCCGCCCTCCCGCATCCGCTCCATCACGTAGCGGTCGCCGACCTTGGTGCGCTCCAGGGTCAGGTTGCGCTCGCCCAGGAAGCGTTCGAGGCCCAGGTTGGACATCACGGTGGCGACCACGCCGCCGCCGGACAGCCGCCCGGCCTCGGCCCAGGAGGCGGCGATGATGGCCATGATCTGGTCGCCGTCGACGATCTGGCCGCGCTCGTCGCAGATCACCAGCCGGTCGGCGTCCCCGTCCAGCGCGATCCCGATGTCGGCGCGGTATTCCCGCACCGCCTTGGCCATGGCCGAAGGGTGGGTGGAGCCGCACTCGTCGTTGATGTTGACCCCGTTGGGCGACACGCCCACCGGGATGACCTCGGCGCCCAGTTCGTAAAGCGCGGTGGGGGCGACCTTGTAGGCGGCGCCGTTGGCGCTATCGATCACCACACGCAGGCCGTTCAGGGTCAGGCTGCGGGGGAAGGTAGCCTTGACGATCTCCACATAGCGGGCCTGGGCGTCGTCGATGCGCTGCACCCGGCCGAGCCCGGTCGGGGCGGCGAGGCCCTCCTGCAGGCCTTCGTCCATCAGCGCTTCGATCTCGGCCTCGCGGGCGTCGGACAGCTTGTAGCCATCCGGCCCGAACAGCTTGATCCCGTTGTCGGCGAAGCTGTTGTGCGAGGCGGAGATCATCACCCCCAGGTCCGCGCGCATGGAGCGGGTCATCATCGCCACCGCCGGCGTGGGCAGCGGGCCGAACAGGCGCACGTCCATGCCGACGCTGGCGAAGCCCGCCACCAGGGCCGGCTCGATCATGTAGCCGGACAGGCGGGTGTCCTTGCCGATCACCACCAGGTGGCGTCGCTCGGGATCGCGCAGGAACAGCTTGCCGGCCGCCAGACCCACGCGTAGCGCCACTTCGGCGGTCATGGGGTGTTTATTGGCCTGGCCCCGGATACCATCCGTGCCGAAAAAGCTGCGCTTGCTCATATGCTAAGTCCCGTAGTTCGGGCGCGTTCATAGCAGAAGACAGGTTAAGAGGGCTAACCGCCCATGCCGTCGCGCAACGCGGCGAAACCGAGATTTACGTATCCGTACGCCCTGTAGTGCTAGGAGGCGTGCGGACCATCAGGGACTGAGATTGATCCATGTGCGGCATTATCGGCATCGTCGGGACCACCCCTGTCGCCAGCCGGCTGATCGATAGCCTGCGGCGGCTGGAGTATCGCGGCTACGACTCCGCGGGCGTGGCGGCGACGTCGGGCGAGGGCGTCGCGATCCGCCGCGCGCCTGGCAAGCTGAAGAACCTGGAAGCCGTGCTGGCCGAACATCCGGCCGAGGGCGTCACCGGCATCGGCCATACCCGCTGGGCCACCCACGGCGCCCCGACCGAGCGCAACGCCCACCCCCACCGCGCCGGCCGCGTGGTGGTGGTCCACAACGGCATCATCGAGAACTTCGCCGAGCTGAAGGCCGAACTGCAGGCCGAGGGCCGCACCTTCGCCAGCGACACCGACAGCGAGGTGGTCGCCCACCTGCTCGACCGCGAACTGGCCAGCGCGCCGCCGGTCGACGCCTTCAAGACCGTGCTCGACCGCCTGCGGGGGGCCTACGCCCTGGCGGTGATGATCGATGGGGCGCCCGACCTGATCCTGGGCGCGCGGCGCGGCCCGCCGCTGGTGGTCGGGTACGGCCAGGGCGAGATGTTCATAGGCAGCGACGCGGTGGCTGTGGGCCCGTTCACCGACCGGGTCGCCTACCTGGAGGACGGCGACTACGTGGCCGTCACCCGCGACGACATCCGCATCTTCGACGAGATGGGCCGCCCGGCGAACCGTCCCGTGCGCGTGACCCCCGCCTCCACCGCCCTGGTCGAGAAGGGCGCGTACCGCCACTTCATGGAAAAGGAGATCCACGAGCAGCCGGACGCCTGCCAGCACACCCTGTCGGCCTATCTCGACCCGGTGGCGCTGAAGGCCCATGCGCCGGAAGGCTTCGGCTTCGAGGGCGTGGAACGCATCCAGATCGTGGCCTGCGGCACCGCCTTCTACGCCGGCCTGACCGCCAAGTACCTGTTCGAGCGGCTGGCGAAGTTGCCGGTGGACGTGGAGATCGCCTCGGAGTTCCGCTACCGCGAGCCGGCCCTGGCCCCCGGGACCCTGGCCCTGGCGGTGTCCCAGTCCGGCGAGACCGCCGACACCCTGGCGGCGCTGAAGTGGTGCAAGGCCGAGGGGCTGCAGACCGCCGCCCTGGTCAACGCCCACCACTCCTCGATGGCGCGCGAGGCCGACCGGATGTGGCCGACCCACGCCGGGACCGAGATCGGCGTCGCTTCCACCAAGGCCTTCACCTCCCAGGTGGCCGCCCTCAGCGCCCTGGCCGTGGCCGCCGCCGTGCGCCGCGGCCGGATCGATGCGGCCGAAGAAGCCCGGCTGGTCAGCATCCTGCTGGAGGCGCCGCGCCTGATCACCGAAGCGCTGCAGGTGGAGACCCAGGCCCGCGAGCTGGCGCAGGAACTGTCCAAGGCCAGCGACGTGCTCTACCTCGGCCGCGGCCCCGCCTTCCCCCTGGCCATGGAGGCGGCGCTGAAGCTGAAGGAGATCAGCTACATCCACGCCGAGGGCTACGCCGCCGGCGAGCTCAAGCACGGCCCCATCGCCCTGGTCGACGAAGCCACACCGGTGATCGTGATCGCCCCCTCCGACGCGCTGCTGGAGAAGACCGTCTCCAACATGCAGGAGGTCTCCGCCCGCGGCGCCCCCATCGTGTTCATCACCGATGCGGAAGGCGCCCGCCACGCCCAGGCCGGCGCGCGGGTGCTGCTGGCGCCCGCCTGCGACCCCCTGATCGCGCCCCTGGTGTTCGCCCCGGCGATACAACTGCTCGCCTATCACGTCGGCGTGTACAAGGGTGCGGATGTGGATCAGCCACGCAACCTCGCCAAGTCGGTGACCGTTGAGTAGCGGTTTGCTCCCCCAAGCCGCCTCATTCCGGAGACTTGATGAAACGCGTTCGTAAAGCCGTCCTGCCCGTGGCGGGACTGGGCACACGTATGCTGCCCGCCGCCAAGACCGTCGCCAAGGAGATGCTGACGGTGGTGGACCGTCCCCTGATCCACCACGTGATGGCCGAGGCGAGGGCCGCGGGGATCGAGCACTTCGTGCTGGTGACCGGGCGCGGCAAGGGCGCGATGGAGGACTACTTCGACCATCACGTCGAGCTGGAAGACACCCTGCGCGCCAAGAACAAGACCGCGCTGCTGGACGAACTGGTCAACGACCTGCCCAAGGCGGGCGAGATCTCCTACGTGCGCCAGATGGCCCCGCACGGCCTCGGCCACGCGGTCTGGTGCGCCCGCGACGTGATCGGCGACGAACCCTTCGCGGTGCTGCTGCCCGACATGATCATGGACGCCGAGCCCGGCGCCACCGCCCAGGCCATCTCGGCCTACGAGCAGACCAACGGCGGCAACGTGGTGCTGGTCGAGCCCTGCCCGCCGGGCGAGGCGCACAAGTACGGCATCGTGGCGCTGGACGGCCCACCAGTAGATCGGGGGGACGGCCGGCTGAACCGCATGATCGGCATGGTCGAGAAACCCGCCCCGGGGACCGAGCCCTCCAACCTGTTCATCTCCGGCCGCTATGTGCTGAGCCCCGAGATCTTCAAGGTGCTGGAGACGGTGGAACGCGGCGCCGGCGGCGAGATCCAGCTCACCGACGCGATGGTCAAGCTGATGGCTCAACAGCCGTTCTACGCCCTGGAATACGACGGCGTGACCTACGACTGCGGCGACAAGATCGGCTGGCTCCGCGCCAACGTCGCCCTGGCCCTGAAGCGCCCCGACCTTGCCGACGCCGCCCGCCGGGCGCTGAAGCCGCTGCTGGCTTAGCGGCCTTTATCCCCTCTTCCTTGCGGGAGAGGGGATAATCCCTGGGCGGCTCCCCGCGTGGGACTGGTTGACGCAGCCCCGGTCCATCCGCACAGATAGCGAAACTAAGGGCGGCTCCAGGAAAAGCTGATGCGGGTGCTGGTGTTAGGCGGCGACGGGTTCTGCGGCTGGCCCACCGCCTTGCATCTATCCGCGCGCGGACATGAGGTCGGCGTCGTCGACAACCTGTCCCGGCGCGCCATCGACCAGGAGCTGGGCGTCCAGTCGCTGACCCCGATCCCATCCCTGCCCCAGCGCCTCGCCGCCTGGACCGAGGTGTCCGGCCAGCGCATCCAGCATTTCGACCTGACCCTGGGGCGCGATTTCGAGGCCCTGGTGGACCTGTTCGTGACCTGGACGCCGGACGCGGTGATCCACTTCGCCGAGCAGCGCGCCGCGCCCTACTCGATGAAGTCGGCGCGCCACAAGCGCTACACGGTGAACAACAACATCAACGCTACCCACGACGTGCTGGCGGCGATCGTGGAGAGCGGGCGCGACATCCACCTGGCGCACCTGGGCACCATGGGGGTCTATGGCTACGGCACCGCCGGCGCGCCGATCCCGGAAGGCTATCTGCAGGTCACCCTGGACACCCCCAACGGGGCGGCCCGCAAGGAAATCCTCTACCCGTCCGATCCCGGGTCGATCTACCACATGACCAAGACCCAGGATCAGCTGCTGTTCCAGTTCTACGTCAAGAACGACAAGCTGCGGATCACCGACCTGCACCAGGGCATCGTCTGGGGCGCCCAGACGGCGGAGACGCGGCTGGACTCGCGCCTGATCAACCGCTTCGACTACGACGGCGACTACGGCACGGTGCTGAACCGCTTCCTGATCCAGGCGGCGCTGGGCCATCCCCTGACCGTGCACGGGACCGGCGGCCAGACCCGCGCCTTCATCAATATCCAGGACACCGTGCGCTGCATCGAGCTGGCGCTGCTGAACCCGCCGGAACGGGGCGACCGGGTGGCGATCCTGAACCAGATGACCGAGACCCGCCGCGTGCGCGAGCTGGCCCAGATGGTCTCGCGCCTGACCGGGGCCAAGATCGCCTACCTGCCCAACCCCCGCCAGGAGGCGGAGGAGAACGAGCTGAAGGTCTGCAACGACCGTTTCCTGGCGCTGGGCCTGTCGCCGGTCACGCTGGAGGACGGGCTGCTGCACGAGATCGCCGAGAACGCCCGCGCCTACAGCGACCGGGTCGACGTCTCCAAGATCCCCTGCGTCTCGGCCTGGAACGCCGAACGCGCCGCCGCCATCCATCCTCCGGCCAGCCACGCGGCGGAATAGACCGGGCGCGTGCGGCTCCTCGTCTTCGGTTTCGGCT
>JBARAK010000663.1:0-6525 GCA_049791955.1 Caulobacteraceae bacterium | reverse complement strand
CCGGAGCGTCCCTGGCGCGCGCGCTGCGGGCCGAGGGGCTGGCCTGCACCCTTGTCGACGTCGAGGGCGTGGGAGCCGGCGCCTCCGGCAATCCCTCCGCCCTGGTGACGCCGCGGTTCGACGCCGGCCTCGGTCCCGTGGCGCGGCTGCACGCCCAGGCCTTTGCGCGCGCCGTGCAGCTGCATCGGCGAAGCGGGGCGGTGATCGCCGAAGGGGCGCTCCAACTTGAAACGCCAAGCCGCAGCCGTGATCGGTTCTCGCGTATCGCAGCCTGGGATGGTTTTGCGCCAGGGGGTTTGAGCCTCCTCTCCGCCGAGGAAGCCGCGGGCCGCCTTGAAGAGGACGCCGCTCTTGGCGCGCTGTCGGTGCGCGACGCCCTGGTGCTCGAGCCCCGCCGCCTGCTGACCGCCTGGACAGAGGGCGTCGAGGTCAGGTGCGGGCGGTTCGCCGCCCTGGCCCGGGAGGGGTCGCAATGGCAGGTGCTCGACGGCGATGGAGCCATCCTTGCGAGCGGGGAGGTCGTCTGCCTGGCGATGGGCGCCGCGACGGCCGCCGCAATGCCGGGGGTGCGCCTGCGCCCCGTGCGCGGGCAATTGGAGTACACTGACGGCCTCGCGTTCAGCGGAGCGCCCGCGGCCTGGGGCGGCTACGCCATCCCTACGCCGGGCGGCGGGGTGCTGTTCGGCGCGACGCATGGCCGTGACGACGCCGCGGTGGACCTCCGCCCCGAAGAGCGGGCGCGCAATATCGTAGACCTCGCCAAGGGTCGTCCCGCCCTGGCCGGCCGCCTGGCCGGTTTGCCAGCGGACGCCCTGCGTAGCCGGGCCGCGACACGTGCAGCCACACCGGACCACATGCCCCTGGCTGGACCTCTCCCCGACAAGCCGGGTGTCTATGTGTTGGCTGGCCTTGGCGGCCGGGGATACGCGCTCGCGCCGTTGCTGGCCGAGCACCTCGCGTCGGAAATCACAGGCGCACCCACACCATTGCCGAACGATCTAGCCCGGCTGATTGCGCCGGATCGCTTCGCTGGCTGAAGCGCCGGGCAAGCCCTAATGCAGGCTTTGCGGCTCTGCGGGCGGGACCACGATTTGGCTCTCGTCCAGCCAATGGCCTTGCTCGTCCGCGATCCGGACATTCCACATGCCGTCCTGCCGTAGCTCTCGCGCCTTTTTCAACGCGCCTGGAACGCTGTCGCGTTCGAGGGCGATGGCGCCCAGGAGGTTTTGCGCGAAAATGTTGTAGGCCATTCGCTAGCTCCTCTTCCCCGGAAAGGAGCGAACGCCTCGTAGGGCGCGCCGTCAAGATCGTCCGTATTCACATCGCCGCGTGCGCACGAATCCCAAGCCCGGACGCGGGTTAGTGATCGGTGTTGTAGGCGGGACGTTCGATGAACGGGTAGTCCAGCGTCAGCCGCAGCGCCTTGAACACCGCCCATCCGAGTGCGGCGAGATCGTCCATGCCTATCTGACGTGATCGCCGGGGCGTATAACGAACCGGGAGACGCCTCGGTCGTTTCATCGCCGACGCGCACCCAGGAGCGGCCTTCGATGCGATGCATTCCGACCGGGCTGCCGGTCCCGTCCCTGCTGATGGGCCTCGCCGCGGCCGCGTGCATGGCGGCTCCCGCCGCATCGGCCTCCGACCCGCCAGGCGCGAACCAGTGCTTCTACGTCAACCAGATCCGGGGCAATAGCGCCTTGGACCAGCGGACCGTCCTGTTCCGGGTGAATGTGAAGGACGTCTATCGCCTGGATTTCGCGCAGACGTGTCCGGCGCTGAGCTATCCCAATCCCAAGCTGATCATCACGCCGTTTGGCGGTATCGGGCTGGTGTGCCACGCCATCGACCTGGACGTGAAGGTCGGCGAACAGAGCCCGGGCTCATTCCCGATGGCCTGCATCACCAAGTCGCTGCGCAAGCTCACCCCGGCCGAGGTGGCCGCCATTCCGAAGAAGAAGCTGCCCTGAGGCGCGCCTCAGCTCTGGACGGTGGGCAGGGTGGTGATCACCTCGATGTTATCGCGCAGCAGGTAGAACATGTCCTCCAGCGCGGTGGCGCGGGTGTCGGGAGCCTTGGCCTGCTCCACTTCCGCCAGCTTCTTGGCCAGATCCTCGGATATGCCCTTCAGGATGCACTTCAGATCGCCATCCGTGCCGCGTTTGGCCAGGTCGACGTGACCTTTCATGTCCAGCTCCGACAGGGCGGCGATGTCCGTCTTGAAGCGGTCGAACCCAGGCAGGGCCTCAGTCGCCGGGGACTTAGCGGCGCGATAGGCTTCGACCTCGGTGCGAAGGGTGTTCGCCCGCTGCACGATGTCGGCGTACAGGGGCTCGCGCGCGAGCGGGTTCTGCGCCTTGGGGGCGACTTCGACCGCAATCGGCTGCGGCCGGGGCGAGGACGCTGGGGGGTTCGAAACCGTCAGCAGCAGGGCGGCGGAAAGTACGATGACCATGGGCGGCGGCCTTGGGAATCACCAATGAGAAGCGCCCCGCAGTGGGCCAGCAAAGGGTAAACAGGAAATGACCTTGAACGACGCCTGGATCGCCTTCGAGGCCGCCGCCGGGGCTGCGCCCGCCCGCATCGTGGATTTGTTCGGCTCAGAGCCGGACCGTATCGCACGCCTGTCCCTGGACGCGGCGGGCCTGCACCTGGACCTGAGCAAGCAGGCCCTGACGGAAAAGGGCCTGGAAGCCGGCCTGGGCCTTGCGCGGGCGGCGGAGGTCGAAGCTGCGCGTGGTCGTCTGTTCGGCGGCTTCGCGATCAACACCTCCGAAGGGCGTGCGGTTATGCACCCGGCGCTGCGCGCGGCTGACGGCTCGGCCTTCGCCGCCCTCGGCGAGGGGGTCTCCGGTGAGGTCGAGGCGGTCCGGGGACGCATGAAGGCGCTCAGCGACGCCATCCGTTCCGGAGCCGTGCAGGGAGCGACGGGGGAGCGGTTCCGCGCCGTGGTCCACATCGGCATCGGCGGCTCAGACCTGGGCCCGCGGCTGGTCTGGGAGGCTTTGCGCCCCCTCGGCAGCCCGATCGAACTCCGCTTCGCCGCCAACGTTGACGGCGGCGAGATCAAGGCCGCCCTGCACGGGCTCGATCCCCGCTCGACCCTGGTGGTGCTGGTGTCCAAGACCTTCACCACGCTTGAGACCCTGGCCAACGCCGCGGTCGCGCGGGCGTGGCTTGCCGATACGCTCGGCGAGGCCGAGGCCGGCAAGCACCTGGCCGCGGTCTCCGCCGCGCCGGACAAGGCGGTGGCGTTCGGCGTGGCCGAGGAGCGGGTGTTCGGCTTCGCGGATTGGGTCGGCGGCCGCTTCTCGATCTGGTCGGCGGTCGGCCTGTCGTGCGCCATCGGGCTTGGCTACGAACGCTTCGCGGCGTTCCTGGCCGGCGGCGCGCTGATGGACCAGCACTTCGTCGAGGCGCCGCTCGCGCGCAACGCGCCGGTGCTGATGGCCCTGGCCGAGGCGTGGAACCGCAACGGCCTCGGCCGCTCGGTGCGCGCGGTGGTCCCCTACGCTCAGCGCCTGCGGCTGCTGCCCGACTTCCTGCAGCAGCTGGAGATGGAGTCCAACGGCAAGCGGGTCACCCGCGAGGGCCGTCCCGTCGCGCACGCCACCGCCGTCACCGTGTTCGGAGACGCCGGCACCAACGGCCAGCACGCCTTCTTCCAGATGCTGCACCAGGGAACCGACATCATCCCGGTCGACATCGTGCTGGCCGCGAAAGGCGAAGGTTCGCCGGAGATGAACGCCAAGCTGCTCGCCAATGGCATCGCCCAGGCCGAGGCGCTGATGGTGGGGCGCAGCGAGGCGGACGTGCGCGCCGAACTGGAGGCCAGGGACATGGACAGCGCCGAGATCGACGCCCTGGCGCCTCAGAGGACGTTCCCGGGCGACCGACCGAGCACCATGATCGTGATGGAGGCCCTGGAGCCCCAGTCGCTCGGCGCACTGATCGCTCTTTATGAGCACAAGGTGTTCGTGGAAGGCGTGCTGTGGGGGATCAACAGCTTCGACCAGTGGGGGGTCGAGCTGGGCAAGACCCTGGCGGTCCGCATCCTGGGCGAGCTCCAGGGCGGCCAGCGTTTGCAACACGACCCCTCCACCGCCGACCTGATCGGACGCCTGAAGGGGTGATGGAGTCAGCCTAACGTGACGCCTCGCCTTCTCCCGCGCGGGGGGAGGCGAGAGCTGAGCATGAAAAAAGGGGCGCACGACGGCGCCCCCCGATCATTCATGCGTCCGTGCAGCGGAAGACCTGCAGGTCTTCCGGCAGGCTCAGACGGCGGCCGGAGCCGGAGCTGCTTCAGCCTTGGCGCGGGCCTTGACCTGACGCTTGATCTTCAGCGCGCGGGGCGAAAGCACGTCATCGCTGGCCTTCAGCAGGAAGGCGTCCAGGCCGCCCTTGGAGTCGAGCGTGCGGAGCGCCGCCTTCGACACCTTCAGGCGGAAGTTCTGGCTCAGCGCTTCCGAGAACAGCGCCGTGGAAGCCAGCGACGGCAGGAACCGGCGCTTGGTCTTGATGTTGGAATGGCTCACATTGTGGCCGACCATCGGGCCGACGCCCGTGAGTTCGCAACGGCGCGACATGGGACTGATATCCAGCTTGGACAATAGGTGATCGACGCGTCGGATTGCTCCGGACCGCGCGGGAGGGGCGCTTATAGGTTGGACGGCCCCATCACGTCAAGTTTCGCTGATTTGAGTCGTTTCGGCCTTCGCCGCGAGGGGAGGGCGATAGTGGCTCCTGCTGGCTAAGCACACCATTAGTCGTGGTGAACGAATCGGGAGTCGGCCCGAGTCAGTGATTCGGACATGATTCGTTTCGCTCCTGTTCTCCGCTGTTAACCACGACTGTTAATGCCGCGGAACCGGAGGAAATCTTGCACGCCGGTGTCGCATATCCGATCTAGAAGACAGCATGGCCGATCGCCCATCCGGAGCCGCGCCCTCCCGCCTGGTGGCGGTGCTGGGGCCGACCAACACCGGTAAGACCCACCTGGCGGTGGAGCGGATGCTCGGCCATGCGTCGGGCATGATCGGCCTGCCGTTGCGCCTGCTGGCGCGGGAGATCTACGACCGCATCGTCAAGCTGCGCGGCGCCCGTGCGGTGGCCCTGATCACCGGCGAAGAGAAGATCGTCCCGCCGCGCGCGACCTATTTCGTCTGCACCGTCGAAGCCATGCCGCTGACCCGCGAGGTAGAGTTCCTGGCGGTCGACGAGATCCAGCTCTGCGCCGATCCGGCGCGGGGGCACGTCTTCACGCACCGCCTGCTGCACGCGCGCGGCAGGTACGAGACCATGTTGCTGGGCGCCTCCACCATCGCGCCCCTGATCCGCCGCCTGCTGCCGGACGCGGAATTCGTAACCCGCGAGCGGTTCTCCAGCCTGACCTATGCGGGGTCCAAGAAGCTCACCCGCCTGCCGCGACGCTCGGCCGTCGTCGCCTTCTCCACCGAGAACGTCTACGCCATCGCCGAACTGATCCGCCGCCAGCGGGGCGGGGCCGCGGTGGTTATGGGGAGCCTCAGCCCGCGCACCCGCAACGCCCAGGTGGCGCTCTACCAGTCCGGCGAGGTCGATTTCCTGGTGGCTACCGACGCCATCGGCATGGGCCTGAACATGGACGTCGACCATGTCGCCTTCGCGGGGCTGCGCAAGTTCGACGGCAAGCGCACCCGCTGGCTGTTCCCCCAGGAGGTCGGCCAGATCGCCGGCCGCGCCGGCCGCTATCGCCGCGACGGCACGTTCGGGGTCACCGGCGAGGCCGCGGAGATGGACGAGGACCTCGTCGCCGCGGTCGAGGAACACCACTACGAGCCGGTGACGGCGGCGGAGTGGCGCAGCGCGGAGCTGGATTTCAACTCCCTGAAGGCCTTGACCCGCTCCCTCGCCGCGCCGCCGACGCGGGACGGGCTGAAGCTGGCCGAGGAAAGCCTGGATGAGACCACCCTGCGCCAGCTGGCGCTGGACCCGGAGCTGGAGCCGCGGATCGGCCGCAACCGTGAGCGCCTGCGCCGGCTGTGGGAGGTCTGCCAGACGCCCGACTTCCGCAAGACCACCCTGGATGAGCACGTCCGCCTGTGCCGCACGGTGTTCGAGCATCTGACCTCGCGCGCCGGCCGCCTGCCGGAGGACTGGATCGCCGGACAGTTCGCCAGCCTGGACCACACCGAGGGCGAGATGGATGTGCTGGCCCAGCGGCTGGCGGGGGTGCGCACCCTGGCCTATGCGGCGAACCGGCCCGACTGGCTGCGCGATCCCGGCCACTGGCAGGAGAAGACCCGCGCGCTGGAGGACCGGCTGTCGGACACCCTGCACGAGAAGCTGATGCAGCGGTTCATCGACCGTCGCACCTCGGCGCTGCTGCGGGGCCTCAACCTGCGCGAGGAGGTCCTGGCCGGGGTCGCCGCGGACGGGACGGTGACGGTCGAGGGCCATTACGTCGGCCGTCTGCGGGGGCTGCGTTTCGACATCGCCGAGGGTGGGAGCCAGCTCGAGGACAAGGCCCTGCGCGCCGCCGCCCAG
>JBARAK010000662.1:0-16525 GCA_049791955.1 Caulobacteraceae bacterium | reverse complement strand
GACGTCGGCGGCGTGCCGGCCGAGGCTGTAGCTTGTTTCCCGCGGAGAGCGTCCGTGGCCGGCGAAGTCCGGGACCACTGCGTGCAGGCCCGAAGGCAGGGCGGCGCGCACCGCGTCCCAGGCCGCGCCGTTGACGCCCAGCCCGTGCAGCAGCAGGACGGTTGGCTCGGCGTTGGGCTCCGCGCCGGGGTCCCCGTCCGCCTCGAAGTAGAGCACCGCTCAGAGCCCCTTGAAGGCGGGTTTGCGCTTTTCCAGGAAGGCGTTCATGCCCTCCTTGTTGTCCTGGGTCTGGATCAGGATCGACTGTCCCAGGCGTTCGAGGATGCGGCCGGTCTCGGTGTCGACGTTCTGGCAGCTGTTGATGATCTGCTTGGCCACGCCCATCGCCTGGGGCGCGCGGGTCAGCAGCTTGCGGGCGAAGGCCATGGCCTCGTCCATCAGCTGCTCGGGCGGATAGACCCGGTTGACCAGGCCGATGCGGTGGGCTTCCGCCGCGTCCACCGGCAGGGCGGCCATGACCATCTCCTTCAGCCGGCCGATGCCGATCAGCTGGATCATGCGCGAACAGGCGCCCGAGGCCGGCAGCACGCCCAGCTGGTTCTCCGGCAACAGGAAGCTGGCGTTGGAGCCGGCGATGCGGAAGTCGGCCGCCACCGCCATCTCCACCCCGCCCCCGGCGGCGATGCCGTTCACCACCGCCACGATCGGCTTCTCGAGGTTCTCCATGTCGTCGAACATCTCGTGATTGGCCCGCACATAGGCCCGGTACTGCGGCGTGGTCAGGTTGTTCTCATAGTCCAAACCCGAGATGTCGCGGCCGGCGCAGAAGGCGCGGCCCGCGCCGGTCACCATCAGCACCCGGATGCGCTCGTCGAAGTTGGCGCGCCAGACCACGGTGCGCATCTCGCGGATCATGCGCTCGTCAAAGGCGTTCAGCTTGTCCGGCCGGTTCAGGGTGATGAGCCCGATGCCCTCCTCGACGATCCCGAAGGTGATGGTGCGCAGCTCATCCACCAGGTCGAGGAACCCCTGGGGCTTGCCCTGATCGTCGATGGCGACGGTCTGTGAACCCTTGTCGGCCATGTGCTCAGACTCCGTTGGCTCTGCCGTCGATCAGTTCGTAGCGCCCGTCGGTGGTGCGCCGCATGCGGCCCGAAGACAGCAGGCCGTCGAACTGGCGCACGATCTCGCGCCCGTCGCGCGAGCCCATCTGGTTCATCAGCTCCACGAAGCGCAGCGGGCCCTTGGCCAGGGCGGCTTCCAGCGTCTTGGGTTCGGCCGGGGCGGGGTGCATCACCGGCGTGGTGGGAATGGTGAACTCGAAGCTGCCGCGTTGGGCGAACGGGATGGTGCAGTCGAAGCCGGCCTTGGCCCCGGTCCGGCTGCCCGCCAGCGACGGGTCGAGCGGCACGGCGCGGAAGCCCGAGCCGGCGACGATGTCCTTGTCGGCCTGGAAGCGGGTGGCGAGCGCCCAGTCGACCTGGCCGTCGGAGTGGACGTCGATGTCCTCGTCGACCACGAACACGTGCTTGACGTCGCCGATGGAGCAGAACACCGCCGCGATCGCGTTGCGGGCCTCGCCCGGATAGCGCTGCTTGATCGAGACGCGGACGTTGTACATGCCGCCGGAAGAAGAGGTGCAGTAGACCGCCACCGGCTCGCGCACCGCCAGCCGCAGTACGTCCCAGATCGCCGCCTCGGTCTTGGCCGAGCCCAGGTTGGAGGTGTCGGTGCGGCCGAGGTTCTTGCCGCCGATGGTCAGGGTCTGGAACAGGGCGTCGCGCCGCCTGGTGATCGCGGTCAGGTGGAACAGCGGATTGCGCTTCACCGCGCCGTAGTAGCCGATGAACTCGCCGTAGGGCCCTTCGGGCTCAACCAGGCCGCGGGGGTCGAGGTAGCCTTCCAGCACCATCTCCGCGTCGGCCGGGACCCAGACGTCCTGGGTCACGCACTTGACGATGGGGACGGCCTCGCCGCGGATGGCGCCGATCACGTCGAACTCGTTCATCGGCACGGTGACGGCGACCGCGGCCAGGAAGTCGCTGGGATGGCTGGCCACGGTGAAGGCGACGGGCATGTTCTCGCCCTTGGCCATGGCCTTCTGATAGATCGCCCGCAGGTCGCTGGGGGCGTTGATGTCGATGCCGGCCGTGGCGGTCCCGGTCAGCATCATCCGGCGGCAGCCCAGGTTGGTCCAGCCGCTGTCCGGGTCCACCGCATAGTCGATGCTGGACGAGATGTAGGGCGCGCCGTCCAGTTCGTGCTGCAGGTTGACCGGCAGGCTGGTCAGGTCCGCGTCCGCCCCGGTCAGCACCACCTGCTGCACCGGCGCCTGCTGGCGGGAGACCTCCACCGGGGCGATCGGGCGGGCGAGGCGCTCGCGCAGCACCTTGGGGAAGGTCGCGGGGGTGGCGTCCAGCGACAGGGCGAGGCGGTTGCGCGAGCCCATCACGTTGCCCACCAGCTCCGAGCGCTCGGGCCCGACCTGGGTGAACCACACCGCCTGTTCGGTGGTGTCGAGCACGCCGGCCACGTCGGCCAGGTCGATGGGCGCGTCATGGACCACGCACTCGCCGTGCTGCACCAGGCGCTCGACGAAGGTTCGCAGGCGATGCTTCTCGACGTCGACGGTCATGACTGGGCTTCCTTGAGGTAGGCCGCGCGCACCAGCGCCTTGGCGATCTTGCCCGGGCCGCTCTTGGGCAGGGGCTCGGCGGCCAGGCTGATGGCCTTGGGGATCTTGTAGCCGGCGATGAGGTTGCGGCAGTGCTCGATCAGCAGCAGGCCGTCGAGCCCGGTCGCGCCGTTCACCGGCAGCACCACCGCGCGCACCTCCTCGCCCCAGCGCTCGCTCGGCACGCCGAACACGGCGGCCTCGGCCACGGCGGGGTGCAGCAGCAGGGCGTTCTCGACCTCGGCGGGATAGACGTTCTCGCCGCCGCTGATGATCATGTCCTTCTTGCGCCCGACGATGGTGAAGTGGCCTTCGTCGTCGTAGACGCCCAGGTCGCCGGTCCGATACCAGCCGTCGTGGATGGCGGCGGCGGTGGCCTTCTCGTCGCGCCAGTAGCCGGCCATGATGTGGTCGCCCGCGACAGCCAGTTCGCCGATCACGCCGGCCGGCTGCGCCATGCCTTCGTCATCGATCACCTTCAGCTCGACGTGCAGCACCGGCTGGCCGACCGAGTTCTGGCGGGTGGGACGATCAGGGTCCACGTCACGCGGATACTGGTGGCAGACCATGCCCGCCGCCTCGGTGATGCCGTAGGCCTGCACCAGGTGGCAGCGCAGCGCCGCCTTGGTCCGGTCGTACACCGCCCGCGGCATGGGCGAGCCGCCATAGCTGATCCGTTCCAGCGAGCCCACGTCGTGGCGCGCCGTGTTGGGATGCTTGGCGATCATGTCCAGCAGCGTCGGCGGCAGGCTGGCCTTGGTGATCCCTTCGCGCTCCACTGTCTCGGCGAAGCTGGCCGGCTCGAAGTGGGCGGTCACGTGCCGGCCGCCGATCATGGACACCGCCCAGATCGCGAAGGCGTCCACCAGGTGGAACATGGGCGCGGAGTGGAACCAGACGTCGTCGGCGTTCAGGTTGAGCGCGATGATCGAGTCCAGCGAACTGGCGATCAGGTTGCGCTGGGTCAGGCAGACGCCCTTGGGCTCGCCAGTGGTGCCCGAGGTGAAGAAGATCTGCGCGATGTCGTCGAGCCGGCCCGGAACGGCCTGCTCCAGCACGGCGTCGCCGCCGATCATCCGCTCATAGGGGCAGTCGGCGCCGGGCGGCATGGCGTCGTCCCAGGTGGTCGCCTCGACCCCTTGTGGCGCATAGGGCAGCGCCTGGAACAGCAGGCGGGCCTCGACCCGGGCCAGGATGCGGTCGATCTCGGCGGCGGCGAGACGGATGTTCAGCGGGACCAGGATGATCCCGGTCTGGGCGCAGGCGAGTGCGATCTCGATATAGCGGAAGCTGTTGCGGGCCAGGATCGCCACCCGGTCGCCCGGACCGATGCCTTTCGCGCGCAGGCCGCCAGCCAGGCGCGCGACGCGGGCCGCCAGTTCGCCGTAGTCCATGACGGCGACGCTGTCGCGGATCGCCGGCGTGTTGCGGTGATACAGGGTGGCGCGCTCCAGAATGCGCGCAAGGCCATCCATTGATCGCGATCTCCCTGACGGCGGACCGTGATCCGGAAGCTGGCGCCCGGTCCGGTCACTTTTCGGCGGCGTTCGACACCGCTTCTCCAGTTGAAAATCACGTGTAGCCAGGAGGGCCCAGACCGGATGTCCCTGAAAAAGAGGGACAGGGGTTCCGGCGACCTGGGGGCGGAAAGTACATCCGCTGATGTTCAAATTATCCGTCGATTCGAATTGAGTATATGTCCCTGTCGCGGCCTATTTTTGAATGGCGTTTGTGATTTTCAAACATAGTCCTGTTGCAGATAAATTGGTGCGGTGTGTTGAGCATTGAATTTTTGGAGATCACCTTATCCGTGTATTTTTCAACACGGAATCGTGCTTTTCTTGTTTCAAAGTAGAAAATCTAAAGCAAACTTATGGTCGCCTGAAGCGGACCGATGGCCTGCATTGCGCGACGGAATAGGCGGATACTGGCGAAGCTCCCAGTTGCGACCCGATGTCGCTTATCAGTTCTTGCCATGACGGCGAAATGGGCGTTCACTCGGGGCTGCTAGCGCTTGACCCTGCAACAGAACAGGGCGGGTGCGGCAGAGGAAACTTGAGAATGCCGGAAACGTCGCCCGCGCTCCAGTTCGCCTACTGGAGTTCCGCTTCCATCGATATGGCGCTCGCGATCGAGGCGCTTGGCGAGAACGACTTTCCCGAGGTGTTCGGCCGGGCGGTGTCGGCCTTCGTGCCGGCCAAGCTGTTCTCGGTGTTCCGCCTCGATGAGC
The DNA here is from genome assembly GCA_049791955.1 of Caulobacteraceae bacterium. Classification (GTDB taxonomy): domain Bacteria; phylum Pseudomonadota; class Alphaproteobacteria; order Caulobacterales; family Caulobacteraceae; genus CAHJWH01. Next base: position 11,621 of record JBARAK010000662.1, on the reverse strand, counting down.
AGCAGCGCATCCGCTACATGTTCGCCGGCGGCCACCTGGACCAGGACGACAACGACGAGGCCTTCGCGCGCACGGCGTCATCGCGCTACGCGGACAGCTACTGGAAGCTGGATCCGGCGCTGAACGCGGTGCTCGACGACGGGGACTGGAGCACTACGGTGCGCGCCCAGGCCTGGGACGCCATCCCGCCCTCGGAATACCGCACCTTCTGCTACGAGCGCGTGCAGGTGCGCGAGCGGCTGCTGATCTGCCGCCGCTTCGGGGCCGAGATCGTCATGCTCGGGCTCTACCGCACCAGTCTTGAGGGCCCGTTCCAGCAGGACTGTTTCGACCGTCTGCAGGGCGTGGCCGAGATGCTGACCAGCATGGCCTGGAAGCACCGCCAGGTGGTGGCCAACACCGACAGCCGTGGGCTGCTGCCCGGCGACGACTCCGTCGCCCGCCAGCTTGTCGCCGCCAACAGCCAGCTCAGCTCGCGCGAGGTCGAGGTCTGCACCGGGCTGCTGCTGGGCCGCTCGACCAAGGAGATCGCCCGCACCATCGGGGTGATGCCGTCCAGCATCGTCACCTTCCGCAAGCGCGCCTTCCTGAAGCTGAAGATCGCCACCCGCCAGGACTTGGTACGGCTCTACGAGCGCTCGCTGGCGGCGTGAAATATCTCATCCTCCCCCGCGTTTGCAGGGGAGGAGAACTAGGCCCACGCCCTTCGATACAGCGCGATCATCTCCGCTTCGGACGGAACCGCCGGATTATTGCCCGGGGAGCCGGACGCCAGGGCCTGCTCGGCCATCAGCGGCAGCAGGGCCTCCCAGCGGTTCGGGTCCAGGCCATAGGCCTTGGGGCTGGGGACCTCCAGGTCGCGGTTGAGCCGGTCCAGTTCCTCCACCAGCCGGGCGACGGCGGACTGGTCGCCTTCCGTCTCGCGGGCGACGCCGATGGCGCGGGCGCAGCCGGCGTAGCGGGCCAGGGCGGCGGGCGCGGACCAGGCGGTCACCACCGGCAGCAGCATGGCGTTGGACAGCCCATGCGGCACATGGAAATGCGCCCCTATCGGCCGGCTCATGCCGTGCACCAGCGCCACTGAGCTGTTGGAAAAGGCGACGCCGGCCAGGGTGGCGCCGAACATCATCGCCTCACGCGCGGCGCGGTCCTGGCCGTCGGCCCACACCCGGCGCAGGTTGGGGGCCAGCGCCCTCATCGCCTGCAGCGCGAAGCCGTCGGAGAACGGGTTGGCGCGGCGCGAGACATAGGCCTCGATGGCGTGGGTGAGGGCGTCGATGCCGGTGTCGGCCGTCAGCCGGCGCGGTTTGGTCAGGGTCAGCTCGTAGTCGACCAGGGCGGCGAACGGCAGATAGGCCAGGCCGGCGCACAGCATCTTCTCGTCGCTGGCCTCGTCGGTGATGACAGTGAAGCGTGTCGCTTCCGATCCCGTGCCGGCGGTGGTGGGGATGGCGATGATCGGCAGGCCCGGCGCATCCTGCAGGTGCGGGGCCTTGTAGTCGCTGATGCGGCCGCCGTGGACGGCCAGCACCGCCACGGCCTTGGCCGTGTCCATCGGACTGCCGCCGCCGAAGCCGACCACGCAGTCATGTTCGCCCGCCAGCAGGTCGGCCAGCGCCGCTTCCACGCAGGCCACGGTCGGCTCGGGCACCGTGTCGGCGAACAGGCGGTGCGCCATACCCTTCGCCTTCAGCGCATCAGTCAGGGTGGACACGCGGCCGCTGTCCAGCAGGAAGCGGTCGGTGACCAGGAAGGGCCGGCTGAGGCCCAGGCTTTCCAGGGTTTCGGCCAGCCGGCCCGAGGCGCCCGCGCCGATGCGGAGCACCCTCGGCAGGGCGATCGAAGCAACCATGGTCATCCTCCCGTATCCCTGTCCGCCGTCTGGAGCAGCGTTCCGGGAAGATTAGAACATGGGAGCCGGGAAAAGGGGCGGGATCTCGCCTCAGCTCGTCGGGGCGAGGGCCCGTTCGGCCTTGCTGCGGGTCCAGTCGGCCAGTTCGGCGTGGGCGACCCGCGCGGCGTGCTCGACGAAGCCGGGCTCCTCGGTGCGGGTGGTGATCTCCAGCCGCAGGCCGTTCGGATCGAAGAAGTAGATCGACTTGATGAAGTCGTGGTCCACCACGCCGCGGACGTCCACGCCCGCCGCTTCCAGCTTGTCCTTGAAGACCTTCACCACCTCGACACTATCGACCTCCAGGGCCAGGTGTTGCACCCAGTCCGGCGTGTTGGGCGAGGGCTTCGGCTTCTCACCTGTGCCCAGGTCGAAGAAGGCGACATAGGAGCCGTCGCCCATCTCGAAGAAGATGTGGGCGTAGGGGATGGATTCCCCCGAGCTCGGCACCGCGTCCGGCATCATGCAATGGACCAGCGGCAGGCCGAGTATGTCCTCATAGAAGGCCCGCGTTTCCTCCGCGTCCCGGCAGGGGTAAGCGAAGTGGTAGAGGCAGTTGATCTTTGGAGTGTTCGCCACGGTGCATGCACTCTGCTGAGCGTCTCTTGACCTACAGAATATGATCTTTCCCGAGCGCGACCGTCCCCCATGAGGGGGGACGCGGGCTATTCGTCGAGCCGCCGGGCCAGATCCGCGAGCGTGGCGGCGACCAGGCGGGGGTGAGTGAGGGGGACGTCGTGGGCGGCCTCGAAGGTTTCCAGGCTCCAGCCCGGCGCGCCCTGCAGCTCCGCCGCGATGCGACGGAAGACCGGCCCGGTGGTCTGCAGGCAGCGGATGTAGCGGCGATGCGGCCAGGTCTGTTCGGGCCGTACCGAGACCCAGGGCCGGTTGAAGGTCGCGATCGGCTGGGAGGTGTAGGGCCGGTCGGGGGGCGGGACCTCTCCGGGGCGGGCGAGATGGTAGGGCAGGGTGCGGCCGCCGTCGTTCGCCTCGGCCGCCTGGCGCTGGCGCTCCGCCCCCTCCGGACCCAGCACGTCCCACAGCGACTGGCCGTTGGCGGGCAGGAAGGCGTCGAGGTAAACCATCGCGCCGATGCGCGCGATCTCGCGGTCGGCGGCGCCGGTGATCACCAAGCCGCCGTAGGAGTGGCCGACCAGCAGCACGCCCTCCAGCCGCTCGAACCGCATCAGGGCGGCGACGTCCTCGATGTGGGTGTCCAGCTCGACCACCTCGGCCGGGATGTGGCTGCGCGCGCCGACCCCGGACAGGGTGGGGGCATAGACTTCGAAGCCCTCGCTGCGCAGGCGGGCGGCGACGTCCTTCCAGATCCAGGCGCCGCCCCACGCGCCATGGACCAGTACGATCGGGCGCATTGCGTCAGGCCGCTTGTCGCAGGGCGGTGGACTTGCGGGCGAACTCCACCGTCTGGGCGGCGACCATCCTCAGCTGGGCGGCGATGGCCTCGTCCACGCAGTGGCCGTGCTCGTCGAACAGCGGCAGGGCGGCGTTGATGGCCACCCCCAGCGGCGTCGGCCAGGCGCGCAGGGCGTGGGCGATGGTGCGCAGCGTCACCAGGGTGGTGCCGCAGGCCTGCCAGCCATAGGCGGTGACGATGCAACCGAAGGCCCGGTTGTCCAGGTAGATCGGCGTGCTCTGGGACAGCGCTTCCAGCGTATCCAGGGCGTTCTTGATCAGGCCGGAGATGCTGCCGTGATAGCCCGGCGAGCCGACGATGACGCCGTCGCAGCGGGCGATGGCGTCGATCAGCTCGCGCTGTTCGGGCGTATGCACCGTCGTGCCCGCCGCATAGTGGGGCAGGGTGGCGAGGAACGGGCCGTCGAACATCTCCGTGACCGCGCCCATCTCCTGGGCGGCGGCCAGGGCCAGCCGTACGGCCCGCTCCGTCGAAGACCCCGGCCGCGTACTGCCGCCGAGGCCCACGATCCGGGGTGCGTCCACCCGCCCGCTCATCAGGCGACCGTCGCGAGAGCGGCTTGCCGGCTATCCTTACGGGCCCGCAGCGGGGCCATGACCTGTTCGGCGAAGCGCTGCTGGTTCGCCGCCGTCATCTCCGCCGGCATGGTGCCGAAGTGGAGGTTGGCCAGCAGGTGACCGAAGCCGATGTCGTCGTGGTATTCGGCCAGCTTCTCGCGCACGGTGTCGGCGCTGCCGCAGATGATCATGCCGTCGCGGATAGCTTCTTCGAGCGTCACCGTCTGGCTGACGTTGCCGCGCGACATCAGCCTCAGCAGCGAATTCACCGAGGTGTAGCCGGGCGGGATCAGCATCGGCAGCGGCATCTTGGCGAAGATGTTGCGGAAGGCGTCGTAGTGCGGGCGCGCTTCCTCGATGGCCTGGGCGTCGGTCTCGCCGACATAGACCGGCACCGCCCAGCCGATCTGGCTGTCGTCGGCGACATAGCCATAGGTCTCGGCCTGCTGCCGATAGGCGTCGAGGAACTTCTTCACCTGGACCGCGGGACTGAAGGTCTGCAGGTAGGTGTACTTGCGGTCCGGATGGGCGGCGAACTCGATGGTCTCGGTCGAGCCCTGCGACGGAATCCAGATCGGCGGGTGCGGCTTCTGGTACGGCGTCGGCCAGGGGTTCACGTAGTTGAAGTGGTGGTGCTTGCCCTCGAAGGCGAAGGGGCCCGGTTCGGTCCAGGCCTTGATGATCAGGTCATGCGCCTCGTGGAAGCGCTCGTGCGACTTGGCCGGGTTGACCCCGAAGGCGTGGTACTCTGCCCCGATGCCGCGCACGAAGCCGGTGATCAGCCGCCCCCGGGAGATGGTGTCGATCATCGCGTGCTCTTCGGCGAGCGTCAGCGGATGGTCGCGCAGCGGGATGGCGCTGCCCAGGATGGCGATCTTGCAGTTCTTGGTCTCGCGGGCGAGGATCGAGGCGATCACGATCGGCGAGGGCATCATGCCGTAGGCGGTCTGATGGTGCTCGTTCACGCACACGCCGTCGAAGCCGAGCCGGTCGGCGCGCACCAGGTCGTCGATGTATTCCTGGTAGAGCTTCGCGCCCTGTTCGGGATCGTAGAGGCTGTTGGGCAGGGTCACCCAAGCCGAGTTGTACTTGAGCCGCTCCGCCTGATCGATGGCGGCGTAGGGCATCAGGGTCATGAAGTAGAACTTCATCATGCGGCCTGCTCCATGATGAACGATTGCACGGTTTCGCTGAACGCCTGGGGGCGGTCGAGGTGCAGCAAGTGCCCGGTTCCGGGCACGACGGAGAACTTGGCGCCGGTGACCAGCTTGGTGATGGTCTCGCCGTAGACCTGGGGCATGACCACATCGTCCTCGGCCCAGACCACGTGGGTGGGAACGTCGATGCGGTGCAGCCATTTGTGCAGGTCGGGATCGTACATGCGCGGCTCCCAGGCCAGCAGGGCGAGGGTCTCGTTGTTGCGCAGGATGGCCTTGAGCTGCTCGGGCGAGGGCTCGTGGGCGGCGAAGGCCTTGGCGGCCTCGGGGTTGCGGAACATGTGGCGCACGAAGTCGTCGCGGGTCCAGAGGAACAGGTCCTCCTTCTTCACGCCCTTCAGCCGCAGCCCGGCGGCGCCCGCCACCGTCAGCGAGCCCATGCGCGCGGTGTTGCGGATCGCCATTTCCAGCGCGATCCAGCCGCCCAGCGACTGGCCGACCACATGGACCGGCTCGGAGCCCAGGCTGTCCAGGTAGTCGAGGTAGAAGTAGGCCATGTCGTGGATGTTATCGAGCCACTCCGGCCGCTCCTTGATCCCGAAACCGGGATGCTCGGGCACGATCACGCGGAAGGACTTGGCCAGCTCGACCAGGAACGCTGCGGGCTGTGGGCCCGCGAACATGTTGGCCGCGCCGCCGGCGCCATGAAGGAATAGCAGCGGTGGGCCCGCTCCCAGTTCCCAGGTGGTCAATGAATAGTCCTTACGGACCTCTTCCTTGACATCGACTTGAATGGTGCTCACGCCACCTCCCGCAATATTCCGGATCTTGGCGGCCAGGGCTAAGCCTTGACCGATCCTTGACGTTGGCGGGCGCCTCACGGGCCGGGACCGACACGGGGCGACCTTTGATCGAAACCGTATGCGCATGGGGGCGCCCCCGCTGTCCTCCACAGGCAGGGACAGTCCCCGTGCGAGGAGGACAGCGCCGGTTTCGGCCACGGGCCTAAGGTCGCTCCCATAGAAAAGACGCCGGTCCGCGCGCGGCAAGCGCGACGGGCCGCAAGGGAAGGGAGCGCATCGATGCGCGTACTCGCCTCGGGCCTGCAGTTTCCGGAGGGGCCCGTCGCCATGCCCGACGGGTCCGTGTTGCTGGTGGAGATGGCGCGCGAGACCCTGTCCCGCGTCACGCCCGACGGCCGGGTCGAGGTGGCGGCGCAGGTCCCGGGCGGCCCCAACGGGGCGGCGGTCGGGCCGGACGGGCGGATCTATCTTTGCAACAACGGCGGGTTCGGCTGGGTGCGCGAGAACGGCGCCCTGCGGCCCCGCCTGACCAGCGCCACCTACAACGGCGGTTCCATCGAGGTGGTGGACCTGTCCAGCGGCAAGGTCGAGCGGCTGTACGACCGCTGTGGCGAGCAGCGGCTGGGTGGCCCCAACGACCTGGTGTTCGACCGGCACGGCGGCTTCTGGTTCACCGACCACGGCAAGCGGCGCGAGCGGGACCTGGACTTCGGCTACGTCTACTGGGCGCGCGCCGACGGTTCGGAGATCCGCGAGGCGGTCGGCGGCCTGCTGACCCCAAACGGTATCGGCCTGTCGCCGGACCATAAGACCCTCTACGTCTCCGAGACCATCACCGGGCGGCTGCTGGCCTGGGACGTGATCGGGTCGGGCGAGCTGCGCAAGCGGCCCTGGCCGGCGCTGAACGGCGGCGAGGTGGTGGGCGCGGACGGCGGGCGGGGCATGTTCGACAGCCTGGCGGTTTCGGCGTCGGGGCGGGTCTGTGTGGCCACGCTCTACCGCTGCGCCATCTCCGACATCGATCCCCGCAGCGGCGAGGTCCGGCGCGAGCCGTTCGCCGACATGCTGCCCACCAACATCTGCTTCGGCGGCGCGGACCTGCGCACCGCCTACGTCACGCTCTCCCACGAGGGGCGGCTGGTGGAGACCCAGTGGCGCGAGCCCGGCCTGCGGCTCGAGCACCAGGTGCTCCCCTGAGAGCGTGATAGCCGAAAGTGGATGCCGGTTTCGGCGACCATCACGCTCCAAGACAAACCACGAGGAAACGACGGATGATCAAGGACCTGAAGGGCAAGACCGCGGTGGTCACCGGCGCGGCCAGCGGCATCGGCCGGGGCATCGCCCACCGCCTGGCCGAGCGGGGCGTCAACCTGGCGCTGGTCGACATCGACGCCGGCAAGCTCGATCCGGTGAAGGCCGAGGTGGAGGCCCAGGGCGTGACCGCGCGCACCTACGGCCTGGACGTGTCCGACCGCGCCGCCGTCTACGCCGCCGCCGACCAGATCGAGCAGGACTTCGGCAAGCTGCACATCGTCTGCAACAACGCCGGCGTCGGCTATCCCGGCCGGCCGCTGGACATCACGCCGGACAACGACATCGACTGGGTGTTCGGGGTCAACGTGTTCGGGGTGATGAACGGCATCAAGGCCTTCACGCCCAAGCTGCGGGCCCACGGCGAAGAGGCCCACATGGTCAACCCCGCCTCCACCGCCGGGCTGCAGAGCCGTCCGGGCATGCACCATGGCCTGTACTCCGCCACCAAGATGGCGGTGGTGGCGCTTTCCCAGGGACTTGCCGAGGCGGTCGAGGGCAGCAACGTCGGGGTGTCGGTGCTGTGCCCCCAGGCGGTGGACACCGAGATCTACCGGTCCCACCGGGTGCGCCCCGAGCGCTTCGGCGGCGCCGCCGTCATGCCCGAGGGCGAGGTGATCGCCGCCGCCCTGAAGAAGGGCCTGACGGGCGACCAGGTCGGCCTGTTCGTGGTCCACGCCATCGAGCACGGCGAATTCTTCATCCTGACCCACCCCGAATTCCGCACCCGGGTCGGCGAGTGGCACAAGCGGATCATGGACAGCTTCGACGCGGCGGAAGACATAGCCGGCGAACTCGGCGTGCACGCCTGATCTTGCCGACCGCCCGGTCCGCTTCCCTGGGGGCGGGCCGGGTCTTTTTGCGCCTAGAATTGAGGCGCGGAGGCGCGCGTCCGGGACGCCAATTCCGACAATTTCAAACGTAACCTCAAAACTCGTGACCGCCGCCAGCGGGCGCCTAGGTTCCCACCCAGCCAAGCTTGGCAGGGAACGGATGCATGACGCAGGTTGGAAGTATCGTTGAGGAGGAGCTCGCAGGGCCTCCTGAGGCGCCGGTGGCGCGAGGGGAACGGCTGGCGACCCTGGACGTCCTGCGCGGCTTCGCCCTGTTGGGCATTCTCGCGGTCAACATCGAGGACTTCGCGGGGCCGGAGTCGTTGCACGACATCCCGATGGGCGTGGCCAAGGCCGCGTTCGTCGGCTGGCACGCGCACCTCGATCTGTTCATCCTCACGATCAAGTGGCTGTTCGTCGAAGGCAAGATGCGGGCGATGTTCGCCATGCTGTTCGGCGCCGGGGCCGTGCTGCTGACCGAGCGCATCGAGCGGCGGGGACAGGCCGTCCGCGCCGCCGATATCTACCTGCGGCGCTGCATGTGGCTGGCGCTGTTCGGCCTGATCCACGGCACGCTGATCTGGGGCGGCGATATCCTGCTGATCTACGGCCTCTCCGGCCTGCTGTTCCTCTATCCGTTCCGCCATGTGAAGCCGTCGCGGCTGATCGGCCTGGGGGTTGCGCTGTGGCTTGTCGTCGGCACTTTCGGCCTCAGCAATTTTCTCCATGCTCCGCAGGTGCTGCGGGACGGCGAGCTTGCGGCGGCCGCCGCCGCGGCGCACGAGGCGGGACGCACCCCGACCAAGGCGCAGCAGGGGGCGCTGGATGCGGCGCTGGATGCGAAAAAGAAGGAGCCGGCCCAGATCGCCCAGGCCGTCCAGGAAGGCCGCCAGGGGTATATTCAGGGCCTGTCGCAGAGGGCTGCGGGTGATATCGACTTCGTCACCGTCATCTTCCGGTCCGGTTTTGTCTTTGAGGTCGTGGGGGCCATGCTGCTGGGCATGGGCCTGTACAAGACCGGCTTCCTTCCGGGGCGCCTGTCGACGCGGACCTATCTGGCCACGGCCATCGTCGGCTACGCCATCTCCGCGCCCATCGTGATGTTCGGGATCTGGCGCGCGAGCCTGGATGGGTTCAGCAAGCCCGCCACGACGCTATGGATGTTTGCGCCCTATTGCCTGGAGCAGATAGCGGCGATGCTCGCCAACGCGTCGGTGCTGATCCTGCTGATCCGCAAGGGGTGGCTGCGGCCGGTGCTCAACCGTCTGGGGGCGGTCGGGCGCACGGCGTTCAGCAACTACATCCTGACCAGTCTATCCTGTCAGTTCATCTTCGCCTGGGGGCCGTGGAAACTGTACGGCGCGCTGGAGTACTACCAGTATCTCTACGTCGTCGCCGCGGTCTGGGCGGTCAACCTGACCGTCAGCTCCCTGTGGCTGCGGGTGTTCGCCTTCGGGCCGCTCGAGTGGATGTGGCGTTCGCTGACCTACTGGAAGCGGCAGCCGTTCCGTCTCACGTCGCAAAAGGCGGCGTCCGGCGGCGCGCGCTCTCCGCTGTTCGTGGGGTAGATTGAGGCGGCGGCTGGTCTCAGCCGCCGCCCACCTGCCGCTGGCGGAACAGGGTGACGGCGAGCAGGGTCATGGCCAGCACGGCCGCGACAGCGCCAGCGACGAAGGTCGACGCCAGGCCCGCCGCCTGCGCCACCACTCCGGCCACTGGACCCGCCATGGCCAGCCCCAGGTCGAAACAGGCGAGGTAGGCGCCGAGGGCCAGGCCGCGTCGCTCGGGCCCGACCCGCCGGATCGCCTCTACGCCCAGGGACGGGAACACCAGGGAATAGCCCAGGCCGGTCAGGGTGGCGCCCGCCAGGGCCATGGCGCCGGAGCGCGCTTGCCAGATCAGCAGCAGCGCGGCCGCTTCGATCAGCAGGCAGACGATGGCGGTGCGATAGCCGCCGACACGGTCGGGCAGGTGGCCCAGCACCAGCCGCACGCCGATATAGGCGACGCCGAAGCCGGTGAGGGCGAACCCGGCCCCGGTCCAGCCCTGGGTCTGGTAGCGCAGGGCCAGGAAGGTCACGATCACCCCGATCCCGGACGAGGCCAGCGCCATGGCCAGGCCCGGCGCCCAGATCAACCGCAGCACGCTGAGGAACGACGCCCGGTGGCCGGTCCCGAGCGGCGCGTCGGTCCACCGCCAGGCTAGCAGCGCGCCCAGCCCAGGCAACAGGACCGCGCAGGCCGCCGCCGCCGGAAAGCCTCCCGCGTGCGCCGCCACCGTCCCGAGCGGCGCGCCTATGGCCAGGGCGCCGTACATGGCGATGCCCGACCAGGCCATCGCCCGACCGGCGTGCTGGTGGCCGACCCGCGCGATGCTCCAGGCGGCCAGCGCGGTGATGAACAGGCTCTCCGCCAAACCCAACACCAGCCGCCCGCAGACCAGTATGGCCAGGGCGACCAGGGGCTGGGCCGCGCAGGCGCTGGAGGCGAGGTAGAGCAGGCCGCTCAGCGAGGCCAGGCCCAGTCCCGCCAGTGACGCCCGCTTGGGTCCGCGCCGGTCGCAGAGCTGGCCGGCGTACTGGCGGGTCAGCAGGGTGACCAGCGACTGCAGGCCGATCACCAGCCCCACCACCACCGGTCCGAAGCCCAGGGTGTGGTTGATGTAGCCGGGGAGCACCGGGAGGGGGACGCCGATGGCCAGGAAGCCCAGGAAGGCGGCGAGGCTGAAGGGGATCAGCTGGAACACCACGCTGGTGCGCGCATCGCCCGCCGGCTGAACTGCTGAGGTCATGGAACTTGAGCCGGGGGTTGGAGCGGGGCCTGCCGCCGCGGACAGGCGCGGGACTGGTATTCGCAACCTTGGACGCCGATCAAGGGGCGTGTCGGCGTTCCATCCGGCCGGGCCGCTCTGCTACGGTCGGGCGCGTTCCGTGCGGGACGGCAGAGCGAGCAGAGACATGGCGCTGAAATCCAGGCTATTTTTGGCGACTGCCGCGATAACGGGCGCCATGTCGATGACACTGGCGTCCGCGGCCGAGACCAGGCGGCCCGCGCTCTGCACGGCGAACGAGACGCCGGTGTTTTCCTGTGCGATCGGCGCGAAGGTCGCGTCGCTGTGCGCCTCCAGGGACCTGAGCCCGACCGCGGGCTACCTGTACTATGCGTTCGGCAAGCCCGGCGCGGTCGAGGTCGCCATCCCGAAGAAGACCCCGGCCTTCCGCCAGAGCATCACCGTGGGGACCCTGTCCTATTCCAAGGGCGGCGGGGACTATGTGCGCATCCGCAATGGCAAGTTCGCCTACGTGGCCTACTCCGCTCTTGGCGACGGCTGGGAGCAGGAGGGCGTGGCGGTCGAGCAGGACGGCAAGCCGTTGTCGAGCCTCGCCTGCCACGGCGCGGCGCTTGGCCCGGACGGCTGGCAGGCGCTCTACAAGGCGAAGCTCCCAGCCGACCAGCAAGGCTTCGAGAAGCCCTGACCAGAGCGACGTTGGCGGCGCACGGCGGCGATCTGAACCTGCGCTTGCGAAGACGCCACAAACTCTACGCGGCAGATGAGGAGAGCCATCCAATGATCGGGCCTGTGAGGGGAGCGGCGACGCTCGCTCTGTTCCTGGCCGCCGCCGTCCCGGCCGCAG
>JBARAK010000661.1:0-5446 GCA_049791955.1 Caulobacteraceae bacterium | reverse complement strand
GGGCGTAAAAGCGCCGGCGGCGGGCGGTCAGACCCGTTCCGCGCGCACTCCGGCGGTCAAGCCCGCGGCTGCGTCATCCGTGGCCGCCGCGGCTGCGCCTGCGCGCCGGAGGACCTCGCCGAGCCAGTTCATCCAGGAAGTGCGCATCGAGGCGCGCAAGATCAGCTGGACGTCGTGGAAGGAGACCTGGATCACCTCGGTGATGGTCTTCATCATGGTGACGTTGACCGCGCTGTTCTTCTGGCTGGTCGACATGGGGCTCACCCTGCTGATGCAACAGATCCTCAAGCTGGCGAGCTGAGGCGCACGATCATGACCGAAACCCAGACCGCTCCCGAAAAAGCCGCCGCGTCCAACCCGCGCCACAAGTGGTACATCGTCCACGCCTACTCGAACTTCGAGAAGAAGGTGGCCGAAGCGATTCGCGACCAGGCCCGCCAACAGGGCATCGAAGACCAGTTCTCCGAGATCCTGGTCCCGACCGAAGACGTGGTCGAGATCCGCCGCGGCCGCAAGTTCAACTCCGAGCGCAAGTTCTTTCCCGGCTATGTGCTGGTGAAGATGGAACTGAGCGACGAAGCCTACGTGCTGGTGAAGAACACCCCCAAGGTGACCGGCTTCCTGGGCTCCCCGTCCAAGCCTGCGCCCGTCAGCGAGCGTGAAGTCGCCCGCATCATCGGCGCCATCGAAGAGGGGGTGGAGCGTCCCAAGCCCACCATCCAGTTCGAGATCGGCGAAACCGTCCGCGTCACCGACGGCCCGTTCCAGAGCTTCTCTGGCACGGTCGAACAGGTCGACGAAGAACGCGCCCGCTTGCGCGTGACCGTGTCCATCTTCGGACGCGCCACGCCGGTCGAGCTCGAATACGGCCAGGTGGAGAAGGGCGCGGGCTGAGGCCCCGTCCGGACCAGTTGACCGCAAATCCGTGGGAGGGGCGTCACCCCGCACCACGGCTCACTGAAGGCGGGAATTCTCCCGCGCCTGCCAGGAGGAGACCATGGCAAAAAAGATTCTGGGTTACATCAAGCTGCAGGTGAAGGCCGGCTCCGCCACGCCTTCGCCGCCGATCGGGCCGGCCCTCGGCCAGCGTGGCGTGAACATCATGGGCTTCTGCAAGGAGTTCAACGCCCGCACGTCCGAGATGGAGAAGGGCACTCCCCTTCCCACGGTCATCACCGTCTACCAGGACAAGTCGTTCACCTTCGTCACCAAGACGCCGCCGGCCACCTTCTTCCTGAAGCAGGCCATCAGCCTGAAGTCCGGCTCGAAGAACCCCGGCAAGGAAGTGGCTGGCCGCGTGACCCGCGCCCAGTGCCGCGACATCGCCGAGAAGAAGATGAAGGACCTCAACGCCGCCGATCTGGACGCCGCCGCCCGCATCATCGAGGGTTCGGCGCGTTCCATGGGCCTGGAAGTGGTGGACTAAGACCATGGCCAAGCAAACCGAACAGAAGCTGCCCAAGCGCATCAAGGCCTGGACCGTGGACCGCGAGAAGTTCCACGGTCTGGAAGAAGCCGTGGCGACCGTTAAGGCCAACGCCAAGGCCAAGTTCGACGAATCGGTCGAGATCTCGGTCAACCTGGGCGTCGACCCGCGTCACGCCGACCAGCAGGTCCGTGGCGTGGTCAACCTGCCGTCGGGCACCGGCCGTGACGTGCGCGTGGCGGTGTTCGCCCGCGCCGGCAAGGCGGACGAAGCCACTGCGGCGGGCGCCGACATCGTGGGCGCCGAGGATCTGGTCGAGCGCGTTCAGGGCGGTTTCCTGGACTTCGACCGCGTCATCGCCACCCCGGACATGATGGCCCTGGTCGGCCGTCTCGGTAAGGTGCTGGGCCCGCGCGGCCTGATGCCTAACCCCAAGGTCGGCACCGTGACCCCCAACGTCGGCCAAGCCGTCAAGGACGCCAAGGGCGGCGCGGTGGAGTTCCGGGTCGAGAAGGCGGGCATCGTCCACGCCGGCATCGGCAAGGTGTCGTTCACCGACGAAGCCATCGTGGCCAACGTGAAGGCCCTGGTCGAGGCGCTGAACCGCTCCAAGCCGAGCGGCGCCAAGGGGCAGTACATCAAGAAGATCGCGCTGAGCTCCACCATGGGGCCCGGTGTGAAGGTCGAACTGTCGTCGATCAGCGGCCAGGCCTAACGGCCGGCGCGCCTTTGCAGACGATCAAGGGGCGCAGCCTTCGGGCCGCGCCCCTTTTTCTTTGCCCTTCATCTCGCGGGGAGGGGTCTTGAGATTTCCTCCGCAAGCGCGTATACGCGCCCACTTCCGGCGTGGGGCTTGCCCCGCGTCGTCCTGTCCGAGAACCGCGGGACCCTTCGGGGTCTTAATTCATACGGCCGTGGGGAGACGGGGAAGCAAAGGTTTCAGCGGCGTTCGCGCGCCTTCCATCAGGAAGGGGCGGGCGTCGTGGACGGACGCATCCTTGGGACAGGTCTACCGGTGTTCGCGTTCTTCCCGCGAGGGAGGGGCGTGTGCGCCGTTTCGGCCGTCGGATGGTCCGGCGGTCGTGTGCTCTAGTGCAACGGAGACCGCATGGACCGCGCACAAAAGGCGGACTCGATCGAAGAGCTGAAAGGCGTCTTCTCCGAGGCCGGCGCCGTGGTCGTGACCCACTACCTGGGTCTCACCGTTGCGGAAATGACCGACCTGCGTAACCGCCTCCGCAAGGAAGGCGCGAAGCTCAAGGTGGTGAAGAACCGTCTGGCCCAGAAGGCCATGGACGGTTCGGCCGGGGAGGCGGGCGACCGTCTGTTCAAGGGACCCGTGGCGATCGCTTTCGCCAAGGATCCCGTGGCCGCCGCCAAGGTCGTCACCCAGTACGCCAAGGACAACGACAAGTTCGTGGTCATCGGCGCGATCCTGGGTGACAGCGTGCTGAACGAAGCCGGCGTCAAGTCGCTTGCGACCCTGCCGTCCCTCGACCAGCTCCGCGGTCAGCTCATCGGGCTCATCCAGGCCCCGGCGACCAAGATCGCTGGCGTCCTGCAGGCGCCCGCGGGCCAGCTCGCCCGTGTCTTCAACGCCTACGCGAAGAAGGACGAGGCGGCCTAACCTGGCGAAAGCCGGGGCCGCTCATTTCCGCAGACTTCAATCCAACCCTGACATCCCAAGGAACATCCAATGGCCGATCTGTCCAAGATTGTTGAGGACCTGTCCTCCCTGACCGTGCTGGAAGCCGCTGAGCTTTCCAAGCTGCTCGAAGAGAAGTGGGGCGTTTCCGCCGCCGCTCCGGTCGCCTTCGCCCCGATGCCGGGCGCCGGTGGTGGCGCTGAAGCCGCCGCGCCTGTCGAAGAGCAAACCGAGTTCACCGTGATGCTCATCAGCGGCGGCGACAAGAAGATCAACGTGATCAAGGAAGTTCGCGGCATCCGTGGCGACCTCGGCCTGAAGGAAGCCAAGGACCTCGTGGAAGGCGCTCCGCAGCCGATCAAGGAGAACATCTCCAAGCAGGAAGCGGAAGAAATCAAGAAGAAGCTGGAAGACGCCGGCGCCAAGGTCGAAATCAAGTAATTCGACTTTCGTCAGCTTCGACGTTTTCGGACGGACCCGGAGGGAAACCTTCGGGTCCGTTTCGTTGAGTGAGGCCTTGGCGAGCCCTGTGGAAACCTTGGCTGGCTCAGCCATGCGGCGAGTCGCAAAAAGGTTCCCGGACGGACTTCCATCCGGCGCAAATCGAGCTATATATCGCCCTTCGCACGATTCCATAATCGCGCTCCAGCGCCGAGGCTCGATCCCCCGCCCTCTGATCGAGCGAAGGCGTGTCTTCGTGTTTGCACGCGGAGGCAAAAGCTAGCGTCCGTCGGTCCGCAGGGCCGATCCGAGGGTGGACGCAGCAGATTTTCGGCGCGCCGTCACGCGCCGTCAGGCGGAGACCGCGCGGACTGACCCCCCGTGCAAGGGAGCAACATGGTTCAGCTCAACACCGACGCTCAGTCGTTCACCGGCAAGAAGCGCATCCGCAAGTCCTTCGGCCGGATCCCCGAGGCGGTGCAGATGCCGAACCTGATCGAGGTTCAGCGTTCTTCCTACGAACAGTTCCTGCAGCGCGAGGTGCGGCCGCACGAGCGGCGGATCGAGGGCATCGAGGCGGTCTTCAAGTCCGTCTTCCCGATCAAGGACTTCAACGAGCGCGCCGTGCTCGAGTACGTGTCCTACGAATTCGAGGACCCTAAGTACGACGTCGAGGAATGCATCCAGCGCGACATGACCTTCGCCGCGCCGCTGAAGGTCAAGCTGCGCCTGATCGTGTTCGAGAACGACGAGGACACCGGCGCCCGCTCCGTGAAGGACATCAAGGCGCAGGACGTCTACATGGGCGACATCCCGCTGATGACGGAGAAGGGCACCTTCATCGTCAACGGCACCGAGCGGGTGATCGTTTCCCAGATGCACCGTTCGCCCGGCGAGTTCTTCGACCACGACAAGGGCAAGACCCACGCCTCGGGCAAGCTGCTGTTCGCCGCCCGCGTGATCCCGTACCGTGGCTCCTGGCTAGACTTCGAGTTCGACGCCAAGGACATCGTCTACGTCCGTATCGACCGCCGCCGTAAGCTGCCCGCCTCGACCTTCCTGATGGCGCTGGGCATGGACGGCGAGGAGATCCTCAAGACCTTCTACAAGGTCATCCCCTTCGAGAAGCGCGAAGGTGGCTGGGCTACGCCCTACAACCCCGAGCGCTGGCGCGGTGTGAAGCCCGCCTTCCCGCTGATCGACGCCGACACCGGCGAGGAGATCGCTCCTGCCGGCCAGAAGGTGAGCGCCCGCGCCGCCAAGAAGTTCGCCGACCAGGGCGTGAAGACCCTGCTCGTGGCCCCTGACGCCCTGATTGGGCGCTTCCTGGCCACCGACGCGGTGAACATGTCGACTGGCGAGATTTACGCCGAAGCCGGTGACGAGCTGGATGTGGCGAGCATCCAGGCCCTTGAGGACCAGGGCTTCAGCACCATCGACGTGCTGGACATCGACCACGTCACGGTCGGCGCCTACATGCGCAACACCGTGCGCATCGACAAGAACAGCAACCGCGAGGACGCGCTGTTCGACATCTATCGCGTGATGCGTCCCGGCGAGCCGCCGACGGTGGAAGCCGCCGAGAACATGTTCCGCGGCCTGTTCTTCGACTCCGAGCGCTACGACCTCTCGGCCGTGGGCCGGGTGAAGATGAACATGCGCCTGGAGGACAACGTCTCCGACGAGATCCGCGTCCTGCGCAAGGAAGACGTGTTGGCGGTGCTGCGGCTGCTGGTCGGCCTGCGCGACGGCAAGGGCGAGATCGACGACATCGACAACCTCGGCAACCGCCGGGTCCGTTCGGTGGGCGAGCTGCTGGAGAACCAGTACCGCGTCGGCCTGCTGCGCATGGAGCGGGCGATCAAGGAACGCATGTCCTCGGTCGACATCGACACGGTCATGCCGCACGACCTGATCAACGCCAAGCCGGCGGC
>JBARAK010000660.1:0-4655 GCA_049791955.1 Caulobacteraceae bacterium | reverse complement strand
GGCTTGGCCGCCATGACCCGGTCGGCGGCGGCGTAGGCGTCGCGCGCCAGGACCAGCAGCTCGCGGGCGGCCTGGTCGATGTTGTGGTGGTTCACCACCGCGTAGGGGTCGTCGCCGGCGATGCCGGCCCGGTCCAGCGCCTCGCGCGGCACGTACAGCCGCCCGATGGAGGCGTCTTCGTCGAAGTCGCGCAGGATATTGGTGAGCTGCAGCGCCCGGCCCAGGTGGTGCGCCAGTTCCAGCCCCGGCTGTTCGTCCATGCCGAACACCTTGACCGACAGCCGGCCCACCGCGCTCGCCACCCGGTCAACGTAGAGATTCAGGGTCGGGAGGCGGGGCGCGCGGATGTCGGCGTCGACATCCATCTGCATCCCGTCGATCACCGCCATGAAGTCCGCTTTGCGAGGCGCGAAGCGCGTCACGGCGGTGGCCAGGAAGGCGGCCCGGCCGGGATCGCCCCCGGCGTAGAGACTGTCCAGGTCCGTGCGCCAGGCGTCGAGCTCGGCCCGGCGCGAGTCGCGGTCGCCCCTCAGGTCGTCGGCGATGTCGTCCACGATCCGGCAGAAGCCGTAGATGGCGTACATCGCCTCGCGCTCGGCCTTCGGCAGGACCCGCATGCCGGCATAGAAAGAACTGCCCGAGGCGCCGGTCTGTTCGGCGGTGGCGGTGGCGGTGGCGGTCGTGGTGGATGGTGCGACTGGGGCTGCGGTCATGCTTATCGACGGCGGAACGGCAGGACGGCCATGGCGCCCAGCGCCAGGGCGGCGGTCTCGGCCTTGGTGTGATGGACGCGCTCGCTCAGCGGGTCGCGGGCGATCAGGCGGCGGTTCAGGTCCTCGGCCAGGCGCTGGATCACGGCGACCTCGAGCTTCAGCCGGGTGTCCTTGATCATGCCCGCGAAGGGCTTGGACTGCTTCAGCAGCACATCGGTCAGGCGGGCCAGGTCGGTGATGACCGATTTCAACGCCGGCGAGGCCTTGGGCGCCTCCAGCGCCTCCACCGTGACGCCGGCGGCGCGCAGGTGGTCCTCTGGCAGGTAGACCCGGTCCAGGTTGCGATAGTCCTTGGCGCAGTCCTGCAGGTGGTTGATCACCTGCAGCGCGCTGCACAGGGCGTCGTTGGCGGGCCAGGTCGACCGCGCCTCGCCGTGCACGTCCAGCACGAAGCGGCCGACCGGCGAGGCGGAATAGCGGCAGTAGTCCAGCAGGTCCGCCCAGTCGTCGTAGCGCAGCTTGGTCACGTCGCGGCGGAAGGCTTCCAGCACGTCCAGGCCATGCTGGGCGGTGAGACCGCGCTCGTCCTGGATCCGGCGCAGGGCCAGGGCTTCGGGATTGGCGTCGCTCTCGCCGGCCAGGGTGGCGCGCATGCTCTCCAGATGCGCGAGCTTCTCTCCCGGCGAGGCGGTGGCGCTGTCGGCTACGTCGTCGGCGATGCGGGCGAAGCGGTAGAAGGCCAGCACCGGGGCGCGATATCGCGGCGCGATCAGGAAGGAGGCGACGGGGAAGTTCTCGTCGTTGTGGCCCTTGCCCGACGCCAGGTCGGCGGGAGCTTCGTGTTCCAGCGCTGCGCTCATGCCTTTGTCCCCGCCATCGCCTGGGCCCGTCCCTTCCACATGCCGCCCTTGCCCTGCCAGACCTGGACGGCCGATTGCAGGGTGAACAGGGTGTAGAGCGCGCCGATCAGCGGCAGCGCCACGCCCCACAGCGGCGAGACCCGGTACATCCGCAGCATCGGCTGGAAGCTGATGGCCATCAGGGCCCAGGTGATCGCGCCCGCCAGCTGCGCCCAGCCGTGGCCGAACACCGCCACCAGCGGCGGCGCCAGATAGGTCAGGACCATGCCCAGCACCGTGCCCGCCAGCAGCAGCGGCGAATAGTTCAGCTGGGCGTAGGCTGAGCGCGAGACCATTCGCCCGATCTCGCCGAAGCTCTGATAGGGCCGCAGGCTCCAGGCCCGGGTCCCGAGGCCGAGCCACACCGGACCCTGCTGCTTCAACCGGGCGCCGAGCGCGCAGTCGTCGATGATGGCGTCCTTGATCGCGGCGATCCCGCCGGCGGCTTCAAGGGCTTCGCGGCGCACCAGCATGCAGCCGCCCGCCGCCGCCGCGACCTTGTTGCGCGGGTCGTTCACCCAGCCGAACGGGAACAGCATGTCGAAGAAATAGACGAAGGCCGGGATCAGCAGCCGTTCGGCGAAGGTGGCGCAGTGCAGCCGCACCATCTGCGAGGTCAGGGCCAGCTTTCCGGCCTCGGCCCGGTCGACCAGCAGGCGCAGGTTGGACGGATCGTGGCCGATGTCGGCGTCGGTCAGCAGCAGGTAGTCCGGCTTGTCCCGGGAGGCGTGCGCGACGCCCTGGCTCACCGCCCACATCTTGCCGACCCAGCCCGCCGGCAGGGGCGCGCCGGAGATCACCTGCAGCCGTTCCGCGCCGTGCAGGGCGCGGGCGACATCGGCGGTGCCATCCTCGCTCTGGTCGTCCACCAGCACCACCTGGAACGGCCCGGGATAGTCCTGCGCCAGCAGGCCGCCGATCGAACGGGTGACCACGTCCGCCTCGTTGCGGGCGGGCACTACCGCCGCCACCGACGGCCATTGCAGGGGCGAGCCCGGCTGAGCCCTGTCGTCCCGCTCGCGCGCGAGCCAGAACATCCCGCGACCCAGCATCAGGTAGAGCCAGATGCCAAGCCCGATCAGGCCGAGGAGCAGGGCGATCACCGGATGTAGCCCGCCTGCTTGAACCAGGCGATGGCGTCTGAGAGCGCCTCGCGATAGGGGCGGGCGCGATAGCCCAGCTCGCGCTCGGCCTTGGCCGAGCTGAAGAACATCTTGTAGCGCGACATGCGCAGCGCGTCGGCGGTGAGGAAGGGTTCCTTGCCGGTCAGCCTGGCGACCGCCTCGGCTGCATGGGCCAGGGGGAACAGCGGGCCCAGGGGCAGGGCGACGGTGGGCGGCTTGCGGCCCGAGAGCCCGGCGATCACCGCCAGCATCTCGCGCAGGCTGGCGTCCTGGCCGCCCAGCACGTAGCGCTCGCCGATCCGGCCCTTGTCGAAGGCCAGCAGGTGGCCCTCGGCGACATCGTCGACGTGGGCGAGATTGAGCCCGGTCTCGACGAAGGCGGGCATCTTGCCGGTGGCGGCCTCGACGATGATCCGGCCGGTGGGCGTCGGCTTGATGTCGCGCGGGCCGATCGGGGTGGAGGGATTGACGATCACCGCCGGCAGGCCGCGCTCGACCACCAGGCGCTCGACCTCGCGTTCGGCCACCACCTTGCTGCGCTTGTAGGCGCCGATGGCGGCTTCCGGCGTCAGCGGGCGGGTTTCGTCGGACGGGCCGTCCTTCAGGCTCAGGGTGGCGACGCTGGAGGTGTAGACCACCCGCTCCACCCCGGCGCTCAGCGCCGCCTCCATGATCCCGCGCGTGCCGACCAGGTTGTTGCGGACGATCTCCTCGGGATCGCGCGCCCACAGCCGGTAGTCGGCGGCGACGTGGAACAGGTAGCGCGCGCCCGCCGCGGCCTGGACCAGCGAGGCTGGGTTGCGCAGGTCGCCTTCGACCAGGGCGCAGTCGAAGTCGGCGAAGTTGCCGCGTGGGCTGGAGGGGCGCACCAGGGCGCGCACGGAGAAACCGCGCGCCGCCAGGCGCCGCGCCACGGCCGAGCCGACGAAGCCAGAGGCTCCGGTCACCAGCACAATGTCTCCGGCCGAGCCGAACGCCATGAATCACGTCCAAACGCGGGCTGCGCCCGCAAACCGCGCCTCTCTAGCGCATTCGGCCGGGCGATGCTCTAGAGCGTCGCCCCTTCGTTTCAAACGGAATGGAAAAAGGTTCCGCTACGAAAAGCCAAGGGCATGACAGCGGCCGGAACGGGTCCGGCGACCATCATGCCCTTGCGGCCCTTGCGGGGAGAAAAGGGTTACTGTTGCGGACCGGCCGGAGGCTGGGGCGTCGTGGGCGCGGCGGGCGCAGCGCCAGCGCCAGTGTCCGGGCCGAAGTCCGGCAGGTCCTGGACGTTCACCTTGCCGCCGTTGATCTCGGCCGCGCGGTTCTGCAAGTAGAGCGAACGCAGGGTGGCGTACGGATCGGTGGCCATGGCGTCGATCTGCTTCAGCTGCGGATCGAAGTTGGCGCGGGTGTCGAGACCGCCCACCACCGCGCGGCTGGCGCTGACCGGCCAGCGGGCGCTGTAGCGGATCCAGGTGAGCGGATCGCTGACGGTGTCGATGCCGTAGCCGAACAGGTCGCGCACGTCCGACGGCCCGATGACCGGGATGAACACGAACGGGCCCGCCGGCACGCCATAGCGCCCCAGCGTGTTGCCGAAGCCGTTGGGGTGATAGGGGAGGCCCGCCGTCGTGGCCGGATCCGCCAGGCCCGCCACCCCGACCGTGGAGTTGATGGCGAAGCGCCCGAGCGTCTCAGCCGCCGCCTTCGGGTGCAGCTGGACCACGTCGTTGAAGAACACGACCGGCGAATTGACGTTCTGGATGGCGTTGTGGAGCCCCTTGCGCAGCGGGCTCGGCAGCGCGTGGGCGTAGAACACCGACGCGGGCCGGATCGCCTTCCGGTCCAGGAAGCGGAACACCGCGTAGGACTTGCGGTTGAAGTGCTCGTACGGATCAGGATTGGGGCCGAGCGCGGCGGCGCCCGCGTCCGCC
>JBARAK010000659.1:0-42223 GCA_049791955.1 Caulobacteraceae bacterium | reverse complement strand
GGCTGGGATCGCCGCGGGCGGCGCTTCGCCCCAGGCCGTGCAGCCGGCCGCCGTTGGCGCCGGGGGGACGCCCTTGGCCGACGAGGGACGGATGGTGTTCATCCAGCAAATGGTGGCGCGACAGGCCGCCCAGCTGAAGGCCCATCCGGATGATCCCGAAGGCTGGGCCCGGTTGGTGCGTTCCTATGGCGTGCTGGGCAAACGCGACGCGCAGCTCGCCGCCTTGACCGAGGCGCGCCGTCGCTTCGCGGCCCGTCCCGACGCCCTCAAGCTGGTGGAGGCGGAGGCGCCCGGACGCTAAGCCGTCTTTCTAAACGCCGCCTTGAGAGCGAGGCCGGTTCATATTGTGACCATTCCGCTCTAAGAACCGTGCTCGCGCTCTGTGGAGGTCGGATGATGGAAAGGGGGTTGGCGGTTCGTGGCCCGCGCAGTCTTCTGCGCCAGATCCGCGAAGCGCTGGCCGGGGGCGGTCCGGCTCAGGCGCGGCTGGACCGGGTGGTCCAGATCATCGCCATCTCCATGGTGGCGGAAGTGTGCTCGCTGTATCTGCGGCGCGCCTCGGGCGACATGGAGCTGTTCGCCACCGAGGGCCTGAAGCGCGAAGCCGTCCATGTGACGCGCCTGAAGCCGGGCGAAGGCCTGGTGGGCGAGATCATGCGGCTGGGTCGCCCGATCAACCTGTCCGAAGCGCCTGCGCACCCGAGCTTCTCCTACCACCCGGAGACCGGTGAAGACCCCTACCACGCCTTCCTGGGCGTGCCCCTGTTGCGGGGGGGGCGCACGATCGGGGTGCTGGTGGTCCAGAACCGCACCGCGCGCGTCTACGAGGAAGACGAGGTCGAGGACGTCCAGACCATCGCCATGGTGCTGGCCGAGATGGTCGCCTCCGGCGAGGTGCTGGGCTCCGCCGAACTCAAGGACGTCGAACTTGCGCCCCACCGGCCCGAGCGGCTGAAGGGCATGCGCTTCGCCGATGGCCTGGCCATCGGGGTGGCCGTGTTGCATGAAACCCCTGTGGCGCCGGAGAAGCTGCTCGCCGACGACGCTGGCGAAGAGGCCCAGCGGCTGAACCGCGCCATGCAGATGCTGCGTCAACAGATCGACGAGATGCTGGCCGGCTCCCACGGCCTGGTCGGACAGACCTTCGAGGTGCTGGAAGCCTACCGCATGTTCGCCCATGATCGGGGCTGGAACCGCAACCTCGAGGACGCGGTGCGCTCGGGCCTGACGGCGGAGGCGGCGGTGGAACGGGTGCGTTCCGAACAGCGCGCCCGGATGGCCCAGGCGCGCGATCCGTACCTGCGCGAGCGGCTGCACGATCTGGAAGACCTGGCCGACCGGTTGCTGCGGATTCTGGCGGGTGAGACGCCCGGCGCCCGCGAACTGCCCGAGGATGCGGTGCTGATCGCCCGTAACCTCGGACCGGCGGACCTGCTGGAATACGACCGCACCAAGCTCAGGGGTCTGCTGCTGGAGGAAGGCTCCTCGGCCAGCCACGCCTCCATCGTCGCCCGGGCGCTCGGGATTCCCTGCGTGGGCCGCCTCCAGGGTCTGCGCGACCGGGTGAACGACGGTGACGCGGTGATCGTCGACGGCGAGATCGGCGAGGCGCTCCTGCGGCCGCGCGTCGATATGATCGAGGCGGTGCAAGCCCGCGCCGCCGTGCGCGAGCAGCGACGGGCCGAGTTCGACCGCCTGCGTGACACCCCGGCCTTCACTCGCGATGGGACCAAGGTCAACCTGCTGATGAACGCCGGTCTGGCGGTGGATCTCGAAAACCTCGAGGTCACCGGCGCAGAGGGCATTGGCCTGTTCCGCACCGAGTTCCAGTTCATGGTCGCGGAGGAACTGCCCCGGCTCGACGCCCAGACTGCGCTCTACGAGCGGGTGATGGATGCGGCGGGCGATCGGCCAGTGACCTTCCGCACTCTGGATCTCGGCGGGGACAAGGTGCTTCCCTATCTCCAGGCCGAGCGGGAGGATAACCCGGCGCTCGGCTGGCGCGCGGTGCGCATGGGGCTGGACCGGCCAGCTCTGCTGCGGATGCAGCTTCGAGCCTTGATCTCTGCGGCGAAGGGTCGCGAACTGCGGGTCATGTTCCCGCTGGTGGCGACGGTGGAGGAATTCCGCGCCGCCCGTGGGCTGGTGGACCACGAGGTCAACTGGGCCCAGCGGCGGGGCCGTCCGATCCCAGCGACGGTGCGGGTCGGGGTGATGATCGAGACGCCAGCCCTGATCTGGCACCTCGATGCGCTGCTGCCCATGACCGACTTCATCTCGGTCGGCACCAACGACCTGATGCAGTACCTTTTCGCCGCCGATCGAGGAAATCCAAGAGTTTCAGATCGTTACGACTTCCTGTCGCCTCCGGCGTTGCGGGCTTTGAAGACGATTGGCGACGCCTGCGCCGATACCGGGACGCCCGTATCCGTATGCGGAGAGGTGGCCGGCCGCCCGTTGGAAGCGTTCGCGCTGGTGTCGCTGGGCTTTACCCGCCTGTCCATGCCCCCGGCCGGGGTTGGGCCGGTGAAGGCCATGGTGCTGTCCTTGGACGGGGGCGCGGCGCGGCGAGGCTTCACCTCGATACTGAAATCCGGCGGCGGCTCGGTGCGAAACGAAATCGAAACACTTGCGCGTAAATTAAATGTCGCAGTTTGATACGTTGGCGCCTAAATGAATTCTTGTTAGGTGACAAAGCGAAAGCAAACATTCCGGGTCGGCGCGAGGCGGGGCGCGCATCGGTCGGCCGATCGTTTGGGGACGTCGGAAGCCATGGCTCCGTTGGACACCGGCTCCATGACGAACATCCTCCGCTTCGCGGAGCCCCCCGGCCGTGGGCCGGGCCCTGACCCGACTCAATTCTCCGCTCTCGGCGAGTATCTGCGGGCGATCCGCGAGCACAAGGACCTGAGCCTTGTTCAGGTCGCCGAGGTGACGCGCGTGCGTCGACTGTATTTGGCCGCCATCGAAGCCGGAGACCTGACGCCGCTGCCGTCGCGTCCTTTCGCGGTCGGCTACGTGCGGGCCTACGCCAAGGCGCTCGGGCTGGACGGCGACGCCGCCGTGGCCCGCTTCAAGGCGGAATATCCCGAGGCGGAGCAGCAGCTGCGCGCGCCGGTAGGTGTGGAGCAGGAGAAGGGCCTGTGGCGTCGGGTGATCTACACCGGCGCGGCGGTGCTGGTGGCGGCCGTGGGGCTGTGGAATGTCGCCCAGCGGTCTCTGATCACCAATGCGCCGGCGGGCCCAGCCATGCCTGCGCTGGCGCAGAGCTGGTCTGAGCCTGACGCCAAGGGGCCGATCGCGTTGGGCGCGGCCACGCCGCCGCCGGCCGATCAGACCACGCCCCAGCCCTATGTCACGCCTGGCCTTGGCGTACCTGGAATCGACGCCAACGCGGATCTGAACGCGCCGCCTCCAGCGTCTCCGCCGTCCTCGCAGGCGACCGCCGCTCCGATCTTCACGCCGCATGGCGAAGTCTACGGGGTGGACGCGAAATCGGGCGGGCCAGTGATCCAGGCCCACAAGTCGGCCTCGCTGCTGGTGCGCGGCGCGGGCGGCGCCATCGTCTTCGCGCGCGAGCTCAAGGCTGGAGAAGCTTATCGCGCGCCGGCGGGGCGCGGCCTCACCGCCGATGTCTCGGACCCGGCGGCCTTCGACGTCTATGTCGGCGGTCATCGCCAAGGCCTGTTGAGCGAGCCCCAGACCGCGCTGGACAAACTGGCCGTGGCGCCAAGCGCTCCGGCGCCTGCGCGAAGTGCGGCGCAAACGGCGCACTGAGTTCGAACGTGCTATCTCCGCCATGGCGCGGTTCGCGTTAGCGCCCTATCTAGCCCCTGCGGTGGCCTCCCGCGCCGCCGCGCTGTATCTTGGCGAGCCATGAACACCGAAGACCACCGCCACGTCCGCCCCTGGCGCATGATTGACCGCCGCAAGTCCCGAAAAATCCGGGTGGGCAAGGTAGAGGTGGGCGGCGACGCGCCGATCAGCGTCCAGTCGATGACCAACACGGTCACTTCCGACGCCAACGCCACCATCAACCAGATTCGTCAGCTGGAGGAGGCTGGGGCCGACATCGTGCGCGTCTCCTGCCCCGACGTTGAATCCACCGCAGCCTTCAAGACCATCGCCAAGGCGGCCAAGGTGCCGCTCGTGGCCGATATCCACTTCCACTACAAGCGGGGCATCGAGGCGGCCCAGGCCGGAGCCGCGTGCCTGCGCATCAACCCCGGCAATATCGGCTCCAAGGACCGGGTGAAGGAGGTGGTGCAGGCCGCCCGCGATCACGGTTGTTCCATGCGCATCGGCGTGAACGCCGGCTCGCTGGAGCCGCATCTGCTCGAGAAGTACGGCGAGCCGTGTCCTGAGGCGATGGTGGAATCGGCCCTGTTCCACGCCGATATTCTTCGCGAACTGGACTTCCACGAATTCAAGATCAGCGTGAAGGCGTCCGACGTCTTCTTGACGGTGGCGGCCTATCAGCAGTTGTCCGAGGCGATCGACTGCCCCCTGCACCTCGGCGTGACCGAAGCCGGTCCGCTGCGCACCGGCACCATCAAGTCGGCGATCGGCATCGGCAATCTCCTGTGGGCCGGTATCGGCGACACCATCCGCATCTCGCTGGCGGCCGATCCGGTGGAGGAGATCAAGGTCGGCTTCGATGTCCTCAAGTCGCTCGGCCTGCGCCACCGCGGCGTCAACATCATCGCGTGCCCCTCCTGCGCGCGTCAGGGCTTCAATGTCATCGATACGGTGACCAAGCTTGAGGCGCGGCTTGCCCACGTGGCCACGCCCCTCTCGCTCTCGATCATCGGCTGCGTGGTCAACGGTCCGGGCGAAGCGCTGATGACGGACGTCGGTTTCACCGGCGGCGGCTCCGGCAAGGGGGTGGGCATGGTCTACCTGGCCGGCAAGATCGATCACAAGATCGACAACGAACAGATGGTCGATCACATCGCCGAGCTGGTCGAGAAGAAGGCCGCTGAGATCGAAGCCAAGAAGGCCGCCGAAGAGGCGGCGCTGGTCGCGGCAGAGTAGGGATCGCCTGACTCTCCTTCTCCCCCGAGGGAGAAGGAGCTGTCGGTCTAGCCGGCGGTTTGTGCCTCCTCTTAGGAAGGAGGCTCTCAGAACGCGTACTTGAGCCCGATATCGCCGCTGTCGTAGTCGGTGGTCCGGCCGGCGAAGCGGCCTTCATAGGCGATGTAAGCGCTCCAGTGCGGGCCGATGCGCCCGTTCAGCCCGACCTGTACTTCGCCCCATTCCCGGTCCGGGGTGAATCCAGGAACGGCGAAGGTGCCGTTCATGCTGTTCAGGCCGCCTACGACGTCGCGCTGGCGTGCATCCCCGTCGTAGGCGTAGGCGATCTCGGCGTAGGGGCTGAGCATGCCCCAGCTCATCGGCAACGCGCCCTGGACACGCCAGCCCGCTTCGCCGACCAGCGACTCCCGCGTCTGGGCGCCAAAGCTCATGGCGGTGCTGTCGTCGCCGTCCTCGTTGTAGTTGTCGACCCGCACATGTTCGTAGATTCCGCCCACGAACGGACCTGTGTGCAGAGCCGGACCACCGAGCCAATAGCCGGCGTCGATGTTGACGCGCGTGGTGCTTCCGCCCACGTCGCCGTTCTCGACCCGGGTGGCCGTACCGAGCTTGAACACCCGCTGGATGTCGTGGAAGTCCAGGCTGCCAAAGCCCACGGCGCCGTCCACATAGGTGTGCTGCCGCCAGATGTACTGGCCGAAGATCGACCCGGTCACCGAGGTCAGTCGAAAGCGTGTGAGTTCGCCATTCAGCCGGTCGGTGGATTCGCTGCCGGTCAGTTCGCCGCCAAACGAGATTTCATCGTTCGGGCGCCAATCCACGCCGGCGGTGATGAGACCATCGTTGTCGCGTGAATCCGGCGTGAAACTTTCGCCCTTGATATGCTCATGGGCATAGCCGCCGGTGGCGAATAACCGGACGCCGGTCTGCCCCGAGACCTGATCGTAGAGCAATTCGTTCGCCACTGCGTTGCGCTCGCTATCGAGGACCGCGAGGGGCGCCTCGGCCAGCAGGGAGATCTGCTGCGGCGCAGCCACCTCGGCTTCGATGTATTGAGCGAACAGGGCATGGGCCGCTGTGGTGGGGTGCACGCCGTCGGCAAAGACGAAATTGGACGCTGCAGTTGGATTCACCAGGGTCTGGGGCGTGCAGTTGATCGAGCTGGAGGTGGTGCAGGCGGGGATGGTGGTGTTGACGAAGCCGTATTGAGCGGGACTGGCCAACACTTCGTTCAACAGGGCGAAGGTATTCACCGGAATGATGCCGACCTTGGTCTGCGACAGCCCGCTGTTCAGTACATTGTTGAAGCCCTGGGACAGTGTGGTCAGAGCGGTGGATGAGCCGGGGGCGACGGCGTTATCGGCTGTAGCTTCGGGGGTCTTGCCGATGTCGGGCAGGTTGAAGACAACGATGTAACGGGCGCCCGCCTTCTGTAGGTTGCCGATCAGGGTCAGTTCCTGGGCGGCGGCGGCGGTGACATTGTTGAACGCGTCCGTCTGGCTCTCGAGAGTGTTAACGCCCGCGACCTGCTCGACCAGGGCGTTGATCTGCTGCACCTGGACCGCTCGCGCCGCCGCCGGCGTGGACGCCGGGATTGCAGCAATCAGGGTTGCGGCGATGCCCGAGGCTTCGGCCGAGGTCGCATTGTAGAAAATGTCGTTGGCGCCCCCGAACACGCTGAACAATTCATTGGGGTTCACCTTGGGATTGGCGGACAGATAGGCGGTGATCTGCTGGGTCTCGGTCGGTACGCCGGCTGGCGTACCGGGAGCGTTGGTGTTCACGCCTGCGCCGCCGAAAGCGAAGTCGGTCCCGCCGGCCAGGGAAGGGCTGAGCGGCAGGCCGTAGAAGGCCGCGACATTCTCGATTGTGGTCAAACCAGGATTGGTGGTGAATCGCATCAGTGTGGGCGATCCCGACGCGATCGAGATATTGCCGTCATCACTGAGGCTGTCGCCAAACACTGTCACCCCGCCGAACGGGCTGGATGTGGCCGCCTGGGCCGCGCCGGACGCCAAGGCCAAGGAACCCACGAGCGCGGTCGTCGCTACCAGAGCGCGAATCATCCCCAATCCTCCCGTACTTTTTTAATTGACGCTTACTGTCGCGCGATTGACGTATAGGTCAAGCAGGGCTGCGCGCGGCCCAGCGTTCGGAAATGGATTGCGACAGTTCGGTATCAGGGCTTCGCCCGGCCGGGCGAACCTCAGCGTTGCAGGATGCGCAGTAAGCACAAGGCGGCGACGATGACCGCTCCCCAGAGTATCGTCCAGCCCTGGCGAGTCACCGGTCGCCACCCAAGTCTGCGTGGGCCGAAAAGTTCGTGATGAGTCATTAGCGGCCTCCCAACTATTATTTTGGAAGGAGGGTCACACGATTTAATGATTTTGGCGAGAGAGCCTCACGGTTCGCCGTGTGGCCCAAGCGACCACGCGGTTAGTTCGCGAGAAGCTATTTTCCCTAAAGGATGAAGCGCGAAAGGTCGGTGTTCTGCGCCAGTTCGCCTACGCGCCCGCGGACATAGTCGCCGTCGATTTGGATCGTCTCTCCGAACTTGTCGGCGGCTGCGAAGCTCAGGTCTTCGACCACCTTTTCAAGCACGGTCTGCAACCGGCGAGCGCCGATGTTCTCGACGCTGCTGTTCACTGCGACGGCGCAGTCCGCCAGCGCATCTATGGCGTCTTGCGTGAACTCCAGCGTCACGCCCTCGGTGGCGAGCAGGGCCTGGTGCTGGCGGATCAGGTTGGCTTCGGGCTCGGTGAGGATGCGGCGGAAGTCCTCGCGCGTGAGGGCCTTGAGTTCTACGCGGATCGGCAGCCGTCCCTGCAACTCGGGGAGCAGGTCCGAGGGCTTTGAAACGTGGAAGGCGCCGGATGCAATGAACAGCACGTGATCGCTTTTCACTGGGCCGTGCTTGGTGGCGACGGTGGAGCCCTCGATCAGCGGCAGCAGGTCCCGCTGTACGCCCTCGCGGCTGACGTCAGCCCCGCCGCCCCGGCGCTCGCTACTCACAGCAACCTTGTCGATCTCGTCGATGAAGACGATGCCGGCGTTCTCAGCCAGTTCGACGGCCTCGCGAACCACCGCTTCCTGGTCGAGCAGCTTGTCGCTCTCCTCGGAGATCAGGGGGCGCCAGGCTTCCTTGACGGTGGTGCGCTGGGTTCGGGTCCGGCCGCCAAAGGCCTTGGACATCATGTCCGACAGGTTCATCACGCCGATCGAGGCGCCGGGCTGTCCGGGGATGTCGAAAGTGGGCACGCCACTTCCGGATTCGGGAAGGGTCAACTCGACTTCCTTTTCGTCGAGTTCGCCGGCCCGGAGCTTCTTGCGGAAGCTCTCGCGCGTGCTGGCCTGGGCGGTGGCGCCGACGAGGGCGTCGAGCAGGCGTTCCTCGGCGGCGCCTTCGGCGCGGGCCCGCACCGCGCCTTGACGGCGTTCGCGCACCTGACCGATGGCGACTTCCACCAGGTCGCGCATGATCTGGTCGACGTCGCGGCCGACATAGCCAACCTCAGTGAACTTGGTCGCCTCCACCTTGAGGAACGGGGCTTGGGCAAGACGGGCAAGCCGCCGCGCGATTTCGGTCTTTCCCACGCCCGTAGGTCCGATCATCAGGATATTCTTGGGCGTGACCTCATCGATAAGGTCCATGGGCAGTCGCCGCCGCCGCCAGCGGTTGCGGAGCGCGATGGCCACCGCGCGCTTGGCCTCCGCGTGACCGACAATGAAGCGGTCGAGCTCGGAGACGATTTCGCGGGGAGAGAATTCGGTCATTGGCAGGATCCTGGCGCCCGACGCGGGGGCGAGGCGCGCTTCGAGCGCGCAGATGGATGCGACAAGCTCAGATCGCTTCCACCACCACGTTGGTGTTGGAATAGACGCAGATCTCGGCGGCGATGGCCATGGCGCGGCGGGCGATCTCCTCGGCGCTGAGATCGAAGTCGACCAACGCCCGCGCGGCGGCGAGGGCGTAGGGGCCGCCTGAGCCGATGGCGGCGATGCCGGCCTCAGGTTCCAGCACGTCGCCAGCGCCGGTGATGGTGTAGACCGCATCCGCATCGGCGGCGATCATCATCGCGTCCAACCGGCGCAGGTAACGGTCGGTGCGCCAATCCTTGGCCAGTTCGACGCAGGCGCGGGCGAACTGCTCCGGATGGGCCTCCAGCTTCTGTTCGAGGCGCTCGATCAGGGTGAAGGCGTCGGCTGTGGCGCCTGCGAAGCCGGCGATCACCCGGCCATTGGCCAGGCGACGGACCTTGCGGGCGTTGGCCTTGACGATGGTGGCGCCCATCGACACCTGACCATCGCCGGCGACCACGGTTTTACCGTCCTTGCGGACCGCCAAGATGGTGGTGCCGCGCCAGCCGGGTGTAAGGCTTTCGGGAGCGTTCATTCCGCGCATGTGGCGGGGCGGACGGTTTTGGTCAAGTTCGGGCAGGTTCGAGGGCGGCTGTGGCGTTTTCCGATGAAGAGGTGGAACGGTACGCCCGCCACCTTGTCCTGCGAGAGATCGGCGGCCCGGGACAACAGAAATTAAAGGCCGCGCGGGTGCTGTTGGTCGGCGCCGGAGCCCTGGGCAGCGCAGCCGCTCCGATGCTGGCGGCGGCCGGGGTAGGCGTGCTGGGGCTTGCGGACATGGACGTGGTGAGCCTGTCCAACCTGCAGCGCCAGGTCCTCTACACGGTCGCCGACCTGGGACGGCCCAAGGTCGAGGCGGCGGCCGAGCACCTCAACGCCATCAATCCCGAGGTGCGGATCCAGACCCACGCCCTTGCGGTGACAACGGAGAACGCTGGGGCCCTGGTTGATGGCTACGATCTGGTGCTTGATGGCACTGACGATTTCGCCACGCGTTTCGCCGTCAATGCAGCCTGCGTGGCTCAGGGCCGTATGCTAGTGTCGGGAGCCATCGAGCGCTGGACCGGGCAGGTGGGGGTGTTCGCGGCGGGCGTCACCCGGGGCCAGCCTGCCTCGGAGCGCCAACCCTGCTACCGCTGCCTGACGCCCGAGATTCCGCCGGATGCGGAGACCTGCGCACGGGTGGGCGTGATCGGGGCGCTGGCCGGCGTGATCGGATCGATGATGGCGCTGGAAGCCGTCAAACTGATCGCTGGCGCCGGAGAACCCCTCACAGGCCGCGTGCTGATCTACGACGCTTTGGCGGGTGAGACCCGCACGGTTCGCCTGGGGCCGGACCCGCACTGTTCCGAATGTGGCGGACCTTGAAGGCGCGCTGCGCTCACCCCTCCGGGTGAACGAACTTGATGTAGGAAACCATCGAGGCGGCGATGATCTCGTACGTGCGCGCCGTCTGCGGGACGCCTTTCGAGAAAGGCTCCTTGGCTTTGGTCATCGCGGCTGAGGCGGGGAAGACTTCGGCGCCTTCCTGCTCGGCGACCGCATTCGCAAAGAAACGATAGGTCGCCAGCTTGGAGTTCACCAGGGTGTCGGTCACGTCTGGAGGGGTGATGACGAATACCGCCGCTCCGTGGGCATGGGCCTTGCGGATCATGGTGCGTAGCTGATCTCCGAAGGCGAGCCCTGGCGTCCGCGCCCTCAGGTCTCCGAAGCCGTAAGCCAGGATAAGCAGGTTTCCTGGCCCGGCGTCGGCCCATCGTTCGGCGCTCTGCGCCAAGGTGTCGCCAGGAAAGCCACGGTTCTCGATCCGTACGTCGCCGGACCGCAGCACCTTCCGCAGGCTCTGGCTGATTGTGATCGACGCCTGGCCGACATCCGCATCATTGATCCGATTGCGGGTTGGATGCCTGGCGACGCCATAGGCTAGGTCGTCGCCCTGGACCACGATCAGCCCGTGTTCGGGCAGCACGGCCTCGCCATAACTATTGAAGTTGGGCCCGATCTGGTCTGCGGCCGGCTGGAAGTAGCGCGCCGTCGAAGGCTGGTGGAAAAGGGTGCAGGCCGTCAACGAGGCCAGCAGGATGGGCAGGGCGAGCAGGCGCAGCTTCATGCGCCTTCCCTAGCCCTAGCCGTCGCTTCCGTCATCCGCTCCTGTGCGGCGAGGCCAGCCGACGCCTCGGCGAACGCCCCGCTATGCGGCTCTGCGCGTCCGTCCGGGTCGGGATGGATCAGGATGTCGGCCGAGGGGAAGCGGTCCAGGATGCGCCGTTCGGCCAGGATCACCACCTGGTGGACGTCTTCCAGGGGAAGGCGGGGGTTCATGTCCACGTGCATCTGGATATGGACGATAGGTCCCGCCGCACGGGTGCGGAGGTTGTGGACGTGGTGGATCTGCGGATCCTGCAAAGCCAGGGCGACAATCATCTCGCGCTCCTCGTCTTCCAGTTCCCGGTCCATCAGGCTGTCCGCAGCGTTGCGCAGGGTGAGGACCCCGCCCCATGCCAGGCCGATCGCGACCAGCAGGCCCGCAAGCGCGTCGGCGCGTGCGGCATGCAACAGGGTCGCCAGCCCCAGACCCGCAAGGGCTACGAGGTTGGAGCCGGCGTCGGCCAGGTAGTGCAGCCGGTCGCTCTTCACCGCCACGGAACGGGTCTGCTTCAGCACCCGGCCCTGGGCCCAGGCCACCGCCAGGGCGAGCACGGTCGAGACCGCCAGGATCACGATGCCCAGCGTCTCGGTCTGGATGGGTTTCGGGGCGATCAGCCGCGCTATAGCCTCGCGCGCGACCAGGGTTGCGGAGACAAAGATCAGGGCGGCCTGCAACAGGCTGGCGAACGCTTCGGCCTTGCCGTGGCCGAAGCGATGCTCGGCGTCGGGAGGGGTGGTGGCGTAGCGTATGGCCGCAAGGGTGCTGCTGGCCGCCAGCACGTCGAGACCGGAATCGGCCAGGGAGGCCAATAGCCCCATCGAACCGCTCAGCCACCAGCCGACAAGCTTGATCGCCGTCAGGCCAAGCGCGACCGTGACCGACAACATGGCGACCTGACGGGCGGGTCGCGCGGCGTCCTGCAGGCTGAGATGTCGGGGTCGCATGTCGCTCATCGCGAGGACTATAGCGCAGTCGGATTGGATGCGGCGCCCGGCTGGCCGCCCTCAGTGCGAGAACGCCGGCCGTCAGCGGTCTGAAGCCGGCGAGACCAACTGAAGGCCAAGATTTCGCCACCGAAGGCGCATGGGAACCGGGCCTTCAGTTTGCACCGGTCTGGCCTTACATACCAGGGCCATGTCAGTCGCCCCACTCGCCGCTCACACGTCCATCCTTTCGTCTGGCGCCAAGGCCGATCGTTACGCGGAGCTGTCCGACGAGATCGCCGCCGTCCTGGACGGGGAAACCAACCTGATCGCGCGGTACGCCACCGTGGCGGCCATGCTGGCCGACGCTTTCGAGCACTTCTTCTGGACTGGGTTCTACCTGGTCGACCCGGAAAAACCGGACGAGCTGGTGGTCGGACCATACCTTGGCACACTGGGATGTCTGCGCATCGGTTTCGGCCGCGGCGTCTGCGGGACGGCGGCCGCCACTCGGACGAGCCAGCTCGTGGAAGATGTCCACGCCTTCCCCGACCACATCGCGTGCGACAGCCGCTCTGAGAGCGAAGTCGTCGTTCCTGTGCTGGATCGGGCCGGCGAGCTTATTGCGGTGCTCGATGTGGACGCCACCAGCCGGGCAGCCTTCGATGAGGTCGACGCACGAGGCCTGGAAGCGATCGTGGCGAGGATATTCGCTAGCTGATCGGGCCTTTAGACGATCGCGATCGCAGGCTCGCGGAAGACCCAGAAACGGCAGATCAGGAATACGCTGACGGTATAGACCCCCATGCCGGCGACCTGGGCTGTAAGGTGTTGTAACGCCCCGGCGCCGAGTAGGTGCAAGGCCCCCAGAAGCACCAACTGGTTCAGCACAAAACCGCTGATGGCGGTCAGGGCGTACTTCGGTCCGGAGGAGCGCGCGCGGGCTTGGCTTCTGAACACAAAGCGCCGGTTCAGCACAAAACCGCAGAGCATCCCCACGGCGTAGCCGGCGGCGTTGGCCAGGGACGGCGGTGCGTGGAGACCCAAGTCGAGTGCGGTGATGATCGAAAGGCTGACCAGGGTGTTGAACGCGCCTGCAAGGCCGAAGCGTGAGAGCTGCAGGAGGTCGGGCAGGTACTTACGCATGGGCGAGCGTGTAGTACTGGGCCCCGATGGGCAGGCCTGTGAGGAAGCGTTCAAGCGGGCGTAGCGTCCGTAATCCGCCGGGGAAGAAGCCGGTATAGGCCACCTTGATCTCGCGGAATCCTGCCTGCGTCTGGCTACGTTTCAGCTCGGCCGAAGACAGAAGCACAGCGTTGGCGTCGAAAGGGCAGGTCGCCACGATATGGCGCGTGGCCGGATTGACCGGATTGTGTTCGAAGATGGCCATCAGGCCGCCGGGGCGCAGAAGGCGGCGAAGCTGTCCGAAGATGCTGGCGTGCTCGGTTGCATCGATGTGGTGGAAAACGCAGGCGGAGAACACTAGGTCGAAGCTCTGAGGCGGCAGCGGTATGTCGACGCCGTCGTAAGCGACCAGGGACGCCACGCCCGGAAAGCGCCGACCGGCGACGCCCAGGCTCTTTTCGGAAACGTCCAGGCCGGTCACGCTGGCCGAAGGAAACAGCCGCGCCAGGTGCGGCAGCGAGTTGCCGATGCCGGTCCCGAAATCCAGGACGGCGGTCGGTTCTGCGCGACTGGCGGCGGTCCAGCGGCGCCGCACTTCCTCGATCTTGTAGCGGGCGAAGTATTCGGGATCCTCACCGCTCATCCGGATGTTGGCGGCGTGGGTGGCGGCATATTCTTCGGCGAACTGGTCGAACTCGGCGGCGTCCATCTCAGTCCTCACGGGCGCTTGAGGTCAGGGAATTGGCCTGGCCGACGACTTCGTCGATCATGAACAGCGGACGTCCCTTCACCTGGGTGTATATGCGCCCCAAATAGGCGCCGATGATGGCGATACAGCCGAGTTGCCCGACTCCGAAGAAGACGGTGATCAGGGCCAGGCTGGTCCAGCCCGGCTGGGCGGTTCCGGTCATGAAGCCGACCAAGGCATACAGGACGATCAGCGCCGCCAACCCCATGCCCGCGAACGCCAGGACCACCGCCACTTTGAGCGGCGCCGTCGAAAAACCGGTGAGGCCGTTCACCGCCAGCCGCACCATCTTGGCCACGGTGTAGGCGGTCTCGCCAGCGTAGCGGCGATCACGGTCGTACAGCACCTCGGTCTGCCGCCCGCCGAGCCAGGCGACCATGCCGCGCAGGAATCGGTCGCGTTCCGGCATGGCGTTCAGCCGATCCACGATGCGCCGCGACATCAGACGGAAGTCGCCCACGTCCTGGGGAATCTCGACTTCTGAGACGGAGTGCAGCAGGCGGTAGAACAGCTTGGCGGTGGTCAGCTTGAAGACGCTCTCGCCGGCGCGGATGTGGCGCCGGCCGAACACCACGTCGAAGCCATCGTCCATCTTCTCCATCATCGCCGAGACCACCTCGGGCGGGTCCTGCAGGTCGGCGTCTATGATCAGCACCCGCGCGCCGCGCGCCAGCTTCAGTCCGGCGGTGACGGCGAGCTGGTGGCCGTGATTGCGCGACAGGTTGACGCCCACGATCTCAGGCCGGTTCGTCGACAGGGCGCGGATACAGGGCCAGGTGGCGTCGCGCGAACCGTCGTTGACCAGGATGAGTTCGAACGCGGGCCCAGCCACGGCGTAGGCGGCGGCTGCCATCCGTTCCACGAAGGCCGGCAGCGACCCTTCCTCGTTGTAACAGGGGGCGACGACGGAAAGGATAAGGGACGGGATGGTCGCGGTGGCGTTAGCGGCCATTCGGCTGATCCGGCGTTATCTGGGGCGCTGCCGGAACCCCTTGGGACGGCGCGACGAAGGGCAGGGTGGCGGTGAAGGCGGTGGTGAACGCCTGATGGTAGTCGAGGGTCTTTGGATAGACGCCTAAACTCGAAGCCATATCGAAGAAGGTCTTCCAGCGGGCGTCGGTCATGGCGCCGATCCCCCCGTTCATCGCATCGCCGGACCGCACCAGACCGTATTGGCGCATCTTGGCGCGGGCCTGGGACAGGATGTCCGGCCGCATTTCCTTGTTCAGTTTCAGGATCAGGGCGTCGGCCGGCGCCGGATCGCCCTCCAGATAGGTCTTCCAGCCCACCGCGGTGGCCTCGACAAAGGCTTGCACCGCCTTGGGATTGGATGTGATCAGCCGGTCCGGCGCCAGTACCATGGCGGCGTAGCCGGGGTAGCCGTTGTCGGCCAGCAGGAAGACCCTGGGCGCCTTACCGGTCTGCTGTTCGATGGTGTAGGGCTCCGAGGTGACGTAGCCCTCCTGCACGGCGCGCGGGTCCGCCAGGAACGGCGCGGAACTGAAGCTGTATTTGCGCACCTGGGCGTCGCTCAAACCGTATTTGGCCTTCAGCCAGGGCCAGAACGAAGTGATCGCTGCATCCGCAAGCAGGATCGGGTGGCCTTTGAGTTCCGAAAGCGCCCGCACGTCGCCATCAGGGTGGGCGATCAGCACCTGCGGATCCTTCTGGAACGAGGCCATCACCGCCTTCACCGGCACGTGCTCGGCGGCCAGGTTCATCACGCCGAAGCTATTGGACCCGACCCCCATGTCGGCTGCGCCAGAGGCGATGAGCTCGGGAACATTGGCCCCCGGGCCGCCCGGAATGATGTGCACGTCCAGGCCACGCTTGGCATATTCGCCATTGGCCAAAGCCTCGAAGAAGCCGCCCTGTTCGGCTTCCGCCCGCCAGTCGGTGGCGAAGCGGATGGCAGTGCGTCCGTCGGCGACGGGCGGGGCCTTCTTGGCCGGCGAACAGGCGGTGATCGCCAGCAACAGGACCAGGGCGGCGGGACGGATGCGCAAAGGCGGACTCCGGAAAGGATCGTCGGAAGTCCCACGGGGGGACGGCCAAGGCAAGCGGGAGACCTTCTGGCGGTCCGCGGCGGATTGCGTGACGCTCGACATGACTTCGCCGGGCTCGGCTTTCCGCTTGTTTACCAAACGAATTGCATCGCGCGGTTCTACGGTGCGCTCGACTGATGGTCGTCGGCGCTCACCTCGCGACGAAGGCGGGCGGCGACGATCACGCCCATGACTGCTCCGATCGCGACCGTGTCGGCCACCCAATCCATGACGTCGCAGTCGCGGTTCACCCATGGGAGACCTTGGATCACTTCGATCAGCGCCCCGGAGAGGCTCAACGCCGCCCCGATCCAGACCAGCCGGGTGCGGGGGAAGGCCAGCACGGCGCTGGCGGTCAGGGCGAAGAAAGCGCTGAAATGCTCAGCCTTGTCCCAGGGGAACAGGTGCAGTTTCGGCCCGTGGGGTGGCGCGAAGGCGGTCCAGAGCGTGAGGAAAGTGCAGATCGCCAGCGCCAACCGCGCCGCGACGAGCCAGAAAGACGAGCGGCTGAGGACCATGTCGCCTCCCTGCCGGGCCTTTGCGGCGGCGGCAAGGCTGGACGCAGCAGCCTCTGCGAGGGTAGGGATCGCTGCATCGCCATAGCGCGAGCCGGCATAGCTCAGCTGGTAGAGCAGCTGATTTGTAATCAGAAGGTCGGGGGTTCGAGTCCCTCTGTCGGCGCCATATTTTCCAAAGGGTCTCGACCCGGCAGAGCGGAACTGGCAGCGAACCGTGAGGCTTCGCCCTCTCGGTTTCATCGCCTGGACCATGTTGGGCGGCGGCCGTAGATATCGTGGCGATCCCTGGTGCGCGTTAACGATCCCGCCCCGTGTTCCGTGCTTTATGCTGCAGAACACATGACGAACGCGATTCGCATCCTCGGCCTCGATCCGGGCCTTCGCCGCACCGGCTGGGGCGTTGTCGTCTGCGCCGGGGCGCGACTGACCCACGTCGCTCACGGTGTGGTCACAGCACCGGAGAAGGGCGGCCTTGCAGAGCGCCTGCTGGCGTTGCTCCAGGGGCTGAACGCCGTGATCGAGGAACACGCCCCGCACGAGGCGGCGGTGGAGGAGGTGTTCGTCAACGTGAACCCATCCTCGACCCTCAAGCTCGGCCATGCGCGGGCCTGCGCCCTGCTGGCCCCGGCCCAGGCGGGCCTGCCGGTCGCGGAATACGCGGCGCGGCTTGTGAAGAAGGCCGTCGTGGGCACTGGGGCCGCTGACAAGGACCAGGTCAGCTTCATGGTGCGCCGCCTGCTGCCCACCGCGGGCGAAACCACCGCCGACGCCGCCGATGCGCTCGCCGTCGCCATCACCCATGCCCACCTGCGCACTGCGGCGCTGCGAGGGGCGGCATGATCGGCCGTCTGCGGGGCGTGGTCGCCGATGTCGAGGAAGAAGAAGCCCTGATCGACGTCATGGGCGTCGGCTATGTGGTGCGCTGCGGCGCACGTACCCTCCAGCGCCTGCCGCCGCTTGGCGACGAGGTGGTGCTGCACATCGATTCCCAGACGCGTGAGGATGGTACGCGGCTCTACGGCTTCCTGAGCAAGGACGAGCGTTCGGCCTTCCTTGCATTGCAGGCGATCCAGGGCGTCGGGCCGAAGGCGGCGCTATCCGTGCTGGACGTGCTGCCGCCGGCCGAGCTGGCCCAGGCTGTCGCCCGCGAAGACAAGGCCGCGGTCGCGCGCGCCAACGGCGTGGGGCCCAAGCTCGCCCTGCGCATCGTCACCGAGCTGAAGGGCAAGCCCTTGGGTGCGGGCCTGGTCATGCCCGCCCATGGCGGCCTTGGCGCAGTCGCGGCGCCGATCGTCGAGCACCCTTCGGTCACGGGTGAGGCCGTGGCGGCGCTGATCGGGCTGGGCGTGGCGGAACCGCTCGGCCGGCGCGCGGTGGAGACCGCCGGCGCCCGCCTTGGCCCCGAAGCCACCCTTCCGGCGCTGATCAAGGCGGCCCTGCAGGAACTTGGCCGGTGAGGCGCGTGCGATGAGCCGCCTGGTCTCCGGGGAGCCAGCCGCGGCGGAAGGCTTCGACCGGGCGCTGCGTCCCCAGACTCTCGCCGAGTTCACCGGCCAGGCGCCGGTGAAGGCCAACCTCAAGGTGTTCATCGACGCCGCTCGCTCGCGTGGCGAGGCGCTGGACCATGTGTTGTTGTTCGGGCCGCCGGGACTTGGCAAGACCACCCTGGCCCAGATTGTCGCCCGCGAACTCGGCGTGAATTTCCGCGCCACCTCGGGTCCGGTGCTGGCCAAGGCCGGCGATCTTGCGGCGATCCTGACCAACCTCGAGCCCCGCGATGTCCTGTTCATCGACGAGGTCCACCGCCTGCCCGCCACCGTGGAGGAAATCCTCTATCCGGCCATGGAAGACCATGTGCTGGACCTGATCATCGGGGAGGGGCCCTCCGCGCGGTCGGTGCAGATTCCGCTGAACCCCTTCACCCTGGTCGCGGCCACCACCCGCGCCGGCCTGCTGGCTACGCCGCTACGCGACCGCTTCGGCATTCCGCTTCGGCTAGAATTTTACACCCCGGTCGAGTTGCAGTCGGTGCTGGCTCACGCCGCGCGCAAGATGGGCACGAACCTGGCGCCGGATGGCGCGGCCGAGATCGCCGCCAGGGCGCGGGGTACGCCACGGGTGGCGGGACGATTGCTGCGCCGGGTGCGGGATTTCGCGGAAGCCGATGGAAGCGAGATCATCGACCGTCTTGCGGCCGCCAAGGCCTTGGCGCGTTTGGAGGTGGATGAGGTCGGGCTGGATGGCCTCGACCGCCGCTACCTGCGGGCCCTGATCGAGACCTATGGCGGCGGTCCCGTCGGCGCGGAGACCCTCGCCGCCGCTCTTGCCGAGGCTCGAGACGCGGTCGAGGACGTCATAGAGCCGTATCTGCTGCAGCAGGGCTATGTCCTCCGTACGCCGCGAGGCCGCGTGGCGGGCGGCAAGGCCTATGAACATCTGGGCCTGAAGGCGCCGGCGCAGAAGCCGCCGCCGGGCGGTCTGTTCGAGGATTAAGTGACGCTCGCACCGCCCTGAAGGACAGGGGGCGGGCTCAGCCCCGCGTACGGTCCGCCAGTTGATCCACTACGCTGCAATCGGCTTCGAACACATAGTCCGGCCGGGTGACGCTGACGGGGCCGACGCCTGCTTCCGCGAGCGCCGCGGCGATGTCGAACAACGCCTCCTCGGGCGCGAGCAGGCCATCGGTGCGGCGAGTGGCGCCGCGCGCCAGCCAGGGCGCGACCGCCGTTTCCGCCATTGCATCCATCTCGGGCGGCCAGCGCAGGGAGGCGAGTTTGCGGGCGCGGGCCTTGGCTTCGGCAACCGACACAAGGCGGCGGAGCGCAGTGAGTTGGTCCGCTGTCCAGGGTGCGCGCAGGGAAGCGGCGAGCTGCGCCTGGCTTTTCAGGATCACCCCGTCCGAGATGATCTTCAGGTTATTGGCGGCGAGCGTCGCGCCCGTGGTGGTGATGTCCACCACGAGTTCAGCCAGGCCCGCGGCGGGGGCGCCTTCGGTGGCGCCGCCGCTTTCCACGATGCGGTAGTCTGCCACGCCACGCGCGGCGAAGAAGGCCCGGGTCTGCACCGCATACTTCGTCGCCACCCGCAGCCGTCCGCCGGTACGGGCGAGATAGAGGTGCGCCACCTCCTCGACGTCGACCATGCTGTCCACGTCGATCCAGCTCTGCGGGGCTGCGACCACCAGGTCCGCCCGGCCGAAGCCCAGGGCCCGGAGCAGCATTACCCGATCCTCCGTTCCCGGATCATCGGTGAGGGAGCCGGATTCCCGCAGCAGGTCCTCGCCGGTGACGCCCAGGTGGATGTCGCCCGCATCGAGCGCGGTTGCGATGTCGGAGGCCGACATCAATCGCACTTCGGCGCCCGGCAGGCCGCGCAGGCGCGCATGGTAGCCGCGCTCTCCGCCGGCGGTCTCGACCGCGAAGCCGCAGTCGCCCAGCCAGCCGTCGACCTGCTCCTTCAGACGTCCCTTGGAGGGAATGGCGAAGATCAGGGATCCACTCATGCTGCGCCCTCCGCCCAGGCCCGCGCGGGTCGGACCATGCAGCCCACCGCGCCTCCGGGGCGCATAGCGCCCAGGCGGCCCAGGAAGCCGTCGTAGCGGCCGCCGGCCGCGACCGGCTGCTCGAAGCCGAGGGCGAGACTGCGGATCTCGAACAGCGCGCCGTCGTAGTAGCCGAAGGGGCGCACGAAGCCTGGCGACAGAATCACCGCGTGCTCGGGCACGCCGGCGTCAACCAGCGCCTTCAGGCGGTGAACCCACGGCTGGAGCTGGAGGTCGAACTCGACCTTCGCCTCGTAGGCCAGCGCTTCGATCCGCTCCAGCGCCTGGTGGGGAGGGGCGACGATGTCGAGATAGCGCCCGATCAGGTCCGCTTCAGCGGGGGAAAGGTGCGGGCCGTTGGTTTGTTCGCCACGGATTGACAGGCGATGGGCGATCTCCGCCGCTGAACGGCCTCCGACCGGGCGGATGCCGGCCAGCTTCCATAGTTCGTCCAGCACCTGAGCGGCCTCGCCTTCCGGCAGGTCGCTGAGCAGCTGGGCCATGCGGCCGCCCGTGACGGGCGCGCGTTGAGTTTCGGAGCGGGCCAATTCGGTCTTCACGCTGCGACCCGCAGCGAAGGCGCGCTTCAGGCGCGCCTGGACGCCCTGGGGCAGGTCGAGCGCCGTCAGGAAGCCGCCGAAAAGGGCGACGTCGCCGAGCACGAGGCCCAGGTCGCTTCGCCCGCCCGCCGCCGCGGCTCTCCAGGCCAGCGCCGCCACCTCGGCGTCCTGCTGGATCGGGTCAGCGGCTCCGCCATAGACCTCTACCCCGATCTGGAGGAACTCCACGGGACGGTCGTGAGCCTGGGCGAGGCTGCGGAACGCCTTGCCTTCATAGAGATAGCGGCCCTCAGCCGCGCCTGAGGCGAGGTGGGCGCTGGCGATTGGGATGGTGAAGTCGGGCCGGAGGCAGGCTTCCGCCGCGCCCTCGCCTTGGACCACGAACAGGCGCCCGCGCATGGCCTCGCCAGCGAGGTCCAGCAGCAGGGTCAGGGGTTGGAGCACCGGCGCGTCCACCCAGTCGCCGCCGAACGCCTGGAAGGGGGCGCGGATCGCCGCCAGGATGGCTAGCGGGGGGGCGGTCTCGGTCAGCAGGGCGGCGGTCTCCGGCACGGCTTATCCTTCCAGGATACGGCGGATATGCGGGACCAGCTCGGCGCGCGGGATGGTCGCCTGGCCAGGACGTTCGGCGCGCCAAGCCTGGTTGTCGCTGACCTTGGAGGCCAACTCGCGGCCGAGGTCGAGGTCCTTAACGGTCGCCGTACCGGCGGCCAGCTCGTCGTCGCCGACGATCACGGCGGCGGGCGACAGCCGACGGTCGGCGTATTTCATCTGGGCCTTCATGCCCGACTGGCCAAGGTAGACCTCAGCTGCGATCCCGCCCGCGCGCAGTTCGCCGGCTATGGAGAAGTAGTCGGCCATGTTCGCTTCGCTGAAGGCGATCACCACCACCGGGCCGCGTGTGGTCGCGGCGGCTTCGCGTCCCGCCGCGCGCAGCGCCGAAGCCAGACGGCTGACCCCGAACGAGAAGCCGGTGGCAGGCGTGCGTTCGCCGGTGAAGCGCGCCACCAGGTCGTCGTAGCGTCCGCCGCCGCCGACCGAGCCGAACCGGACCCGTTCGCCCTTCTCGTCGACCGTCTCCAGCAGCAACTCGGCCTCGAACACCGCGCCGGTGTAGTACTCCAGCCCTCGCACCACCGAGGGATCGAAGGCCGCCTGGTCCTCGGCCACGCCAAGGCCTTTCAGGGCCGCGTCGATGCGGGCCAGATCGGCCAGGCCTTCGTCGCCTTCGGCCGAGCCGCCGATGACGTTGGCGATCTTCGCCAGGGTGTCGGCTCGGGAGCCGGCGCCCGCGGCGGTGTAGGCCAGCACGCTCTCGATGCCTTTGGCGGTGAGGCCGGCGCCCTTGGTGAAGGCGCCGCTTTCGTCCTTGCGGCCTTCGCCGAGCAGCAGGCGGACGCCGTCGGGACCCAGCCGGTCAAGCTTGTCCACCGCGCGCAGCACCGCCAGCTTCTGGCCGTTGTCGCTGACGCCCGCCGCCGAAAGCAGGCCGTTGAGCAGCTTACGATTGTTGATCTTGATCGCCGCCGAGCCGCGCGGCAGGCCAGCCGCCTGCAGCCCCTCCACCGCCATGGCGATGATCTCGGCGTCAGCCTCCGGGCGGGCGGACCCCACGGTGTCGGCGTCGCACTGGATGAATTCGCGGAAGCGGCCGGGGCCGGGCTTCTCGTTACGCCACACCGTGCCGAAAGCGTAGCGGCGGAACGGCTTGGGCAGGGTTTCCCAGGTCTGGGCGGCGAAGCGCGCCAGTGGAGCGGTCAGGTCGTAGCGCAGCGCCATCCACTGCTCATCGTCGTCCTGAAGGGCGAACACCCCTTCATTCGGACGGTCGCTGTCGGGCAGGAACTTGCCGAGCGCATCAGCGTATTCGAAAGCCGGGGTGTCGAGCTGCTCGAAGCCGTAGCGCTCGTA
The DNA here is from genome assembly GCA_049791955.1 of Caulobacteraceae bacterium. Lineage (GTDB taxonomy): Bacteria > Pseudomonadota > Alphaproteobacteria > Caulobacterales > Caulobacteraceae > CAHJWH01. Next base: position 19,811 of record JBARAK010000659.1, on the reverse strand, counting down.
AACGGCGGACACCGCCGTCAGGATGGCGCGCTCCGCCCTAAGGTCGCGGGCGCGCCGGTCCTGGAAACCTCGCGGCGAACGGGCTTCGGGACGGAACGGGACGGCGGTATCGGACATGGTCTGGGCTGACTCCAAGTCGGGCGTGCCTAACCGATAGAGGCAGGGGCGGCAAGGAATCGCGCCCCGGGAGCACGTCCGAGCCGGAGCCGCCAACGCCTCGAGCCCAGCCGCAGCGTGTGCTTGACCTGGGGCCCCATGATTGCAAATGGAGGGATCGCTATGCTCGCGTGCGCACGTTGGCCGGCTCCGAATTAATCCTTATGACCCCGCGCGGGACGAGTACGGAGCTGGGCGACTTGGAGGGAGCAAGCGTAGATCGATCTCGATGGGGTGATCTGCGCGTCCATCGCGCTGCCTGTGGTCGAAGGTCGCAATCTCCGTTCAAGATTAAGGAATGGGCTGGAAGCGCTGGTCGCCCGCACGTGCGAATGCCAGGCGCGCGCGGCGGGGTGGCTGAGGCCGCCTCCGTGAGTCAGTTGGCCGCGCCTTAAGATTCAAAACGTTAACGAGGAACCTTGCGAGGTGACTCCAAATCAGGGATGATTCTCAACGATCTGTTGAGGATTAACTTTTCTTAAGCGACTCGCTGCGTACCGTGGCGGGAAGTGGGTGGTGCTCGCGGGCGCTTCCCCTGGGGCCGATGACGGGGGGCTGGAGGATACGATGCGCGTTCTGCTGATCGAAGACGACAGCGCCACCGCACAGAGCATCGAGTTGATGCTGAAGTCGGAAGGCTTCAACATCTACACTACCGATCTGGGCGAAGAAGGTGTGGATCTCGGGAAGATCTATGACTACGACCTGATCCTGCTCGACCTGAACCTGCCCGACATGAGCGGGCTGGATGTGCTGCGGCAACTCCGGGTCGCCAAGATCAATACCCCGATCATGATTCTGTCCGGCTCGACCGAGATCGACACCAAGGTGAAGACCTTCGGCGGCGGCGCGGACGATTACCTGACCAAGCCGTTCCACAAGGACGAGCTGATCGCGCTCATCCACGCGGTGGTGCGCCGTTCCAAGGGGCACGCCCAGTCGGTCATCGCCACCGGCGACATCCTGGTCAACCTGGACGCCAAGACGGTCGAGGTGAACGGCTCGCGGGTGCACCTGACCGGCAAGGAGTACCAGATGCTGGAGCTCCTCTCCCTGCGTAAGGGCACCACCCTGACCAAGGAGATGTTCCTCAACCATCTCTACGGCGGCATGGACGAGCCTGAGCTGAAGATCATCGATGTCTTCATCTGCAAGCTGCGCAAGAAACTGTCGGCGGCCACGGGGGGCCAGAACCACATCGAAACGGTGTGGGGGCGCGGATATGTGCTGCGCGATCCCAACGAGACGGCCGCGGTCTCGGCGGCCTAGATAGAGGCGCTCGCGCGGGCTCTCGCCGGCGCGCTTTCCTCCTCACGTTCCAGGATTGAACGGGCCGGGCGGCGCGGGACGCGACGTCTTCGGTTGACCCCCGGCACGCCCGCTCCTATCCGCTCTTCATGCTGACTGGTTTGATCCCCCTGGCGCGCGATGCGCGAAGCTGGCCTTTCGAACAGGCCCGCGCCCTGTTGGCGCGCGTGCTGCGCGTGCGTCTCGAAGGGGAGGCTCAGCACGAGGCCGCCATCCTGATCGCCGATGGCCGGCTGGACGAGGCGCTCGCCCGCTTTCCCGCCCTGATCGCCACGCCGGTCAGGCTTGAGACGGGGTACGGCCCGTCGGGGTTGCCGCACCTGGGCACCTTCCAGGAGGTGCTACGCACCACTATGGTGCGCGCCGCGTTCCGCGCCCTGACTGACGACCGCATCCCCACCGAACTGATCTGCTTCAGCGACGACATGGACGGCCTGCGCAAGGCGCCGCCCAACGTGCCGAACCCGGCCCAGTTGATGGAGGACATGGGCAAGCCCCTGACCGTGGTGCGCGATCCCTTCGGCGAGCACTCGAGCTTTGGCGCCCACAACAACGCCCGCCTGCGCGCCTTCCTCGACCACTTCGGCTTCGAGTACAGCTTCCGCTCCTCGACCGAGGCCTACCGGTCTGGCGCATTCGACACCAAGCTGCTGGCGGCGCTGGAACGGTTCGACGAAATCCAGGCGGTGATGCTGCCGACGCTGGGGCCCGACCGGCGGGCCACCTATTCGCCCTTCCTGCCGATTAGCCCCAAGACGGGGCGGGTGCTGCAGGTCCCGACCCTGGAGCGGAACCTGGAGCGCGGGACCATCGTGTTCGAAGACGAGGACGGGACCCGGACCGAGGCCCCCGTTACCGGCGGTGCGGTGAAGCTGCAGTGGAAGCCGGACTGGGCCATGCGCTGGGCGGCGCTGAGCATTGACTACGAGATGAGCGGCAAGGATCTGATCGACTCGGTCAAGGTGTCCAACCGCATCTGCAAGATCCTTGGGGGCGCCCCTCCGGAAGGCTTCAACTACGAGCTTTTCCTGGACGCGGAGGGGGCGAAGATCTCCAAGTCGAAAGGCAACGGCCTGACCATGGAGGAATGGCTGCGCTATGGCGCGCCGGAGAGCCTCGCCTATTACCTGTTCGGCTCCCCAAAGTCGGCCAAACGGCTGCACTTCGATGTCATTCCCAAGGCGGCGGACGAGTATCTTCAGCAACTCGACGCCTATGCCGGCCAGGAGCCGGCCAAGCAGATCGACAGTCCGATCTGGCATGTCCACTTCGGCGCGCCGCCGGCTTCGGGTTCGCCGGTGTCGTTCTCGCTGCTGCTCAATCTGGTGTCGGCGGCCAACGCCTCGGACAAGGCGATCCTGTGGGGGTTCATCGGGCGCTATATCGAGGGCGCGACGCCCGAGACCCAGCCGCTGCTGGACCGCATGGCCGATAACGCCATCCACTATTACGAGGACTTCGTCCGGCCCAATAAACGATTCCGGCTCCCGGACGAGCGGGAGCGCGCCGCCATGCAGGATTTGGCGCGACGCTTCTCGGCGCTCCCAGCCGGCTGCCAGGATGCTGAACTGATCCAGACCGAGGTGTACGAGGCGGGCAAGGCGGCGGGCTTCGATCCACTGCGGGGCTGGTTCCAGGCTCTCTACGAGGTGCTGTTGGGCCAAAGCCAGGGGCCGCGCTTCGGCTCCTTCACCGCCATCTTCGGCCTGGATCGCACCTTGGCGCTGATCGAGCAGGGGGTGTCGGGGGCGCTCTACGACGCCCAGGGCTCGACGGCCGGATAGCCCTCTGCCGCCCGGACGGGCGCCGCGGCCGATTGCGCTCCGAGGCTGGGGGGGGGGCGTTGGCTCTTGCCCTCGGTCGCCAGGGTCGCAATGTAAGGCCCATGAACGCGCTTTCTCCCCAGCCCTCCGTCCTCGAAGCCTCAGACGTCGCGACGGACGCGGCCCTGTCGGTCCTCCAGTCCGCCCTGCAGGGCGCCGACGACGGGGAACTGTTCCTCGAACGGTCGGAAAGCGAGATGCTGGTCTTCGACGACGGGCGGCTGAAATCGGCCAGCTATGATTCCACCGAGGGCTTTGGCCTTCGCGTGGTGGCCGGGGAGAAGGCCGGTTACGCCCACTCAAGCGAGATCAGCGAGGCCTCCATCCGCCGCGCCGCCGACGCCGCTTCGGCGGCCAAACGCGGCTACGAGGGCCACGCCGCGGACGGCCCACGCCAGACCAACGCCAAGCTCTACGGCGAAGACGATCCGCTGGCCCATCCCATTTTCGGCGACAAGGCGGCGCTCCTGCAGGAGATCGACGCCTTCGCCCGTGCTCGCGATCCGCGGGTGGTGCAGGTTTCGGCCTCCATCGCCGGCGAGCGGCGGGTGGTGGAAATCCTGCGCGCCGACGGAAGGTTGCTGAGGGACGTGCGTCCGCTCGTGCGGTTGAACGTGCAACTCACCGTCGAGCGCGACGGCCGTCGTGAGAACGGATCATCCGGCGCGGGGGGGCGCTCCAGTTTCCATGCCTGGATTTCGCCGGAGCATTGGCAAGGCCAGGTCGACGAGGCCCTTCGTCAGGCGCTGGTCAACCTGGACGCCGTGGCCTGCCCCGCTGGGGAGATGGATGTGGTGCTCGGACCCGGCTGGAACGGCGTACTGCTCCATGAGGCCGTGGGCCATGGCCTGGAAGGCGACTTCAACCGCAAGGGCATCTCGGCCTTTTCGGGCCGCATCGGCGAACGGGTGGCGGCGGCGGGGGTCACGGTGATCGACGACGGCACCGAACTGGGCCGGCGCGGGTCGCTGACCATCGACGACGAGGGCACCCCCACCGAACGCACGATCCTGATCGAAGACGGTGTGCTGGTCGGGTACATGCATGACCGCATGAGTGCGCGACTGATGGGCATGGCCCCAACCGGCAACGGGCGCAGACAGTCATACGCCCACATGCCGATGCCCCGCATGACCAATACCGCCATGCTGGGCGGGGACGCGACCCAGGCCGAGATGATCGCCTCGACCAAGCGCGGCCTCTACTGCGCCAACTTCGGCGGTGGGCAGGTCGACATCACCAACGGCAAATTCGTGTTCCAGTGCACCGAGGCCTACCTGATCGAGGATGGCAAGGTGACCGCCCCGGTGAAGGGCGCGACCCTGATCGGCGACGGCCCGACCGCGCTGACCAAGGTGACCATGATCGGCGACGACTTCTGCTACGATCCCGGGATCGGCGTGTGCGGCAAGTCCGGCCAGGGCGTGCCGGTGGGCGTCGGCCAGCCGTCGATGAAGCTCAGCGGCCTCACGGTCGGCGGCACCGCGATCGGATAGGTCGCGCCCGCTCCCGGTATGGGAGCCGCGCCATTTCAATGCGATGCGGGCGCGCCGGGCTGGCGTAGCGGCTGGGCGCGGGCGAAGGCGTCGATAGCGAGGCATGCCTCCGTGATCCGGCTTACCGTAGGCAGGTCGGAGATTTCGACCTGGAAGCCCCGAGCGCCCATGACTTGGCTGATCAGGCAGAGGTCCGCGATCGTGGGCGTATCGCCATGGCAGAAGCGACCGGTGGCGGGATCGTTCGCCATCCGGGCTTCGCCCTGGACCAGGCCTTCACGGAACCAGTGGCGGATCCACGTCTTCCGCTGGACCTCGTCCACACCCAGTTCCTCGCTGAGGTAGCGGCGGATGCGCGGCACGATCAGCGGATGGTGGTCCGCGGCGAAGATCAGCGCCAGCGAGCGCACCCGCGCACGTCCACGCGCATCGGCGGGCAGCAGGGCCGGCTCGGGGTGGGTTTCTTCCAGATATTCCAGGATGGCCAGCGACTGGGTCAGCGGCGGACCGTCGTCAACGAACACCGAAGGCACTGCCGACTGCGGGTTCATGGCCTGATAGCCGGGCGCATACTGCTCGCCCGCGTCGATATCGACCATCTGTTCCTCATAGGGGATGCCCTTGAGGTTCAGCGCTATGCGTACGCGGAACGAGGCGGCAGAGCGCCAGAAGCCATACATCCGGATCATGACCGCCTCGTACTGCGCTCAGGTGGGCGAATCTAGGGCCTGATTCCTACCGCCGGGAGACGTGTAGGGCGGGGCGGCCAGACCCCCGCCCGTCGATCAGACCAGCGCGCCGTGGCAATGTTTGAACTTCTTGCCCGAACCGCAGGGGCATTGGGCGTTGCGGCCGGTGCGCTCCCAGCCGGCGGGAAGCGCCGACGGTGGCAGCCGCTCGGCGGCGGCTGGATCAATGAAGCCGCCTTCCGAACCCAGCGCGGCCCCCAGGCGGGCGTTCTCGCCGGTCACCGGATCAAGATGCATCTCGTAGAACTGCTGGGGCTGGGGTTCGAAGACCTCAGGGGCCTGGAACTGGAACTCCACCGTCATCATCCAGCGGGTGACGTTCTGGCGCAGCTCGACCGTCAGCTTCTCGAACAGGCCGTAGGCTTCGGTCTTGTACTCGTTCAACGGATCGCGCTGGCCGTAGCCGCGCAGCCCGATCACCTGGCGCAGGTGGTCCAGGTGCATCAGGTGCTCGCGCCACTGCATGTCGATCATCTGGAGCATGAAGTTCTTCTCCAGGCCGCGCGCCTGTTCGGCGCCGATCTGGGTCTCACGCTCGGCCGCGCGAACATTGACGACCTCTAGGATCCGGGCGTGGATATCCTCGGGCGTCACGCCGTCCTCGGCGACCCATTCCTTGATCGGCAGGTCCAGGCCGAAGATCTGGAACACGCGGGTATAGAGGCCCTCCGCGTCCCACTGTTCGGCGTAGGTCTTGGGTGGCAGGCTGAGGTGCACCAGATCGTCCACGGTGTCGTGGCGCATCTCGGTGATGATTTCCGAGAGGTCCTCGGTTTCCATGAACGCTTGGCGCTGCTCGAATACGGCCTTGCGCTGGTCGTTGACCACGTCGTCGTACTTGAGCAGGTTCTTGCGCATTTCGTAGTTGCGTTCCTCCACCTTGCGCTGGGCGGTGGAGATGGCCTTGTTCAGCCAGGGGTGGGTGATCGCCTCGCCCCGCTGCACCTTGAAAGTGCGCATGATGGTGTCGAGCCGCTCACCCGCGAAGATGCGCAACAGGTCGTCTTCGCAGGAAAGATAGAACTTGGACCGTCCCGGGTCGCCCTGGCGGCCGGTACGGCCACGGAGCTGGTTGTCGATGCGCCGGCTTTCGTGCCGCTCGGTGCCGAGCACATAGAGGCCGCCCGCGGCCAGGGCCTTTTCCTTGCCCTTGGCGATCTCGGCCTTGATCTCGGCCTCCTTCGCGCTGAGCTGCTCCTCAGTCACTTCCGTGCCGAAGCCCAGGCTGTCGCGCCAACGCTGCACGCGCATTTCGAGGTTGCCGCCGAGCTGGATGTCGGTGCCGCGGCCGGCCATGTTGGTGGCGATCGTCACCGCGCTTGGCGTACCCGCGTCCGCGACGATGAAGGCTTCCTGCTCGTGGTAGCGGGCGTTCAGCACATTGTGCGGGATGCCGCGCTGCTTCTTCCCCTCGACCTCGTACTCATAGGCGTTCAGCAGCTCGGACAGCTGTTCGGACTTCTCGATCGAAACGGTGCCGACCAGGATCGGCTGACCACGCATGTAGCAGTCGGCGATCTGGTGGCAGATCGACTCGTTCTTCTCTTCGGCGGTGCGATAGACCTCGTCGTCGTCGTCGATACGAGTGATCGGGCGGTTGGTGGGGATTTCCGCCACGTCCATCTTGTAGATGTCGCCGAATTCCTGTGCTTCGGTAGCCGCGGTGCCGGTCATGCCGGACAGTTTCTCGTAAAGGCGGAAGTAGTTCTGGATCGTGACCGAGGCCAGGGTCTGGTTCTCGGGCTGGACCTCGACGTGCTCCTTGGCCTCGATGGCCTGGTGGAGGCCTTCCGACAGCCGCCGGCCCTGCATCATGCGGCCGGTGAACTCGTCGATCAGCATGATCTCGCCGGCGCGCACGATATAGTCGCGGTCGCGCATGTAGATGATGTTGGCCCGCAGAGCCTGGTTGACGTGGTGGACCACGGTGATGTTGGCCGGATCGTAGAGGCCGGCCGAATCCGCTTCCAGCGCGCCGGAAACGGTCAGCATCTCTTCGATCTTCTCGTTGCCGTGCTCGGTCAGGTGGACCTGTTTCTGCTTCTCGTCGTGCTCGTAGACCTCGGGATCCTGGATCAGGCTTTTCACCTGGGCGTCAATGGTACGGTAGAAGTCCGAACGGTCTTCCGTCGGGCCCGAGATGATCAGCGGCGTGCGCGCTTCGTCGATCAGGATCGAGTCCACCTCGTCGACGATGACGAAGTTGTGCCCCCGCTGGACCATGTCGCGCACGTCGTAGGTCAGGTTGTCGCGCAGATAGTCGAAGCCGAACTCGTTGTTGGTGCCGTAGGTCACGTCGCTGCCATAGGCGCGCTGGCGTTCGTCCTGGGACAGACCGTTGACGATCAGGCCGGTCGTGAGGCCGAGCCAGCCGTACAGCCGGCCCATGTGCTCGGAATCGCGGGTGGCCAGATAGTCGTTCACCGTGATCAGGTGCACGCCCTTGCCGGCGAGCGCGTTCAGATAGACGGGCAGGGTAGCGACGAGGGTCTTGCCTTCGCCGGTCCGCATCTCGGCGATGCCGCCCTTGTGCAGGGTCATCCCGCCGACGAGCTGCACGTCGAAGTGGCGCATCCCCAACACCCGCTTGGACGCTTCGCGCACCACGGCGAAGGCCTCGACCAGCAGGTCCTCCAGGGTTTCGCCCTTGGCGACGCGTTCACGGAACTCGACCGTCTTGGCTTTGAGCTGATCGTCGCTGAGCGCAGCCATCGCCGGTTCGAGCGCGTTGATGGCCTCCACGCGGCCGCGCAGCTGCTTCACCTTGCGTTCGTTCGAGGAGCCGAAAAGCTTTCTGGCCAGACCGAGCATTTAGTTTCCAGACCGTGGGACAACAGAAGCGCGCGGCGGAACACGCGCAAAATCTCGCTCCATGTAAGCGTTCATGGCGCTCGCGGGAATAGGACTTGCGCGCGCGCAGGCGAGGAGAGGGCGCCTCTAGCCCTGTTCCGCCTGGATGGCCGCGGATGGGAACGGTTCCGGGGCCGCCTCCGGGATACGGATATCTACCCGGTGAGCCCAGCGCCTCAGGAGAGGAGTAGCGAGCAGGAAGACGGCGCCGAAGGCGACCGCCGCCCAGCCGATGATCCCGAAAATGTGCGTCGAGGTGTCGAGCGCAAGTTTGGGGTCCAGCACCTGGCCGCCGACCGTCTCGGTGCCGGCGAGCTGGGTGATGCGGCCGCCGACCCATTCCCCCCACGAGATCGAGAGATACCAGACCGCCATCAGGGTGGAGACCAGCACCGCCGGCGCCAGCTTGGTGATCTCCGAAAGGCCGATTGGCGACAGGCAGAACTCGCCGGTGGTCTGCAACAGGTAGGAGAGCACAAGGATCACCAGCGGCTCGCGATATTGCGCGTCGACGAAACGGGCCCCCCACACGAGCACCAGGAAGGCGATGCCGACCTGCAATAGCGCCACGCCGAACTTGGCGGTCGGACTCGGGTCCTTGCCGATGCGGCCGAGCTTCGCCCAGAGCGCCGCGAACACCGGAGCGAAGATCAGGATGAAGGCCGGGTTGAACGATTGCGTCTGAGGCGCGGTGACGGTCCAGAAGCCATGGGCGGGCAGCTGGACGTTGCGATCCGTGAACAGGCTGATGGCCGAACCCTGCAGCTCGAAGAGGGCCCAGAACACCGCCGATCCCAACAGCAGGATCAGGGCCAGGCCCAACCGCTCCCGCTCGACCTTGTTGCAATGGCGAACCATGAACCAGGCCACGTAGCCCAGCACCATGATCGACCCCAGGCCGAGCATAGCCCCCACGATGGCGTTGTGGCGAAGCAGCAGATAGACCGCCGCCACCCCGACCAGACCCAGGAGGTAAAGCCCGCCTTCCAGCTTCACCGGTCCGGCGATAGGACGCTTCAGGACGGCGGGGGCGGGCGGCTCGCCCTTGCCCTGGAGCAGAGGCTTGCCGAGCGCGAAGACGATCAGGCCGAGCGTCATGCCGATCCCGGCCAGGCCAAAGCCGGCCCACCAACCCACCGTCTGTCCGACCGCGCCGCAGATGATGGCGGACCAGAACGCGCCCAGGTTCATGCCGTAGTAGTAGAGGGTGAAGCCGCTATCCCGCCGCGGATCGCCCTGGGGGTAGAGCTGGCCCGCGATCGAAGCGACATTGGCCTTCAGGTAGCCCACCCCGATGATGATCAGCGACAGAGCCAGATAGAATACGTTGAGATAGAAGGGATTGCGGGGCTGAACCGCCAGCGTGTAGCTGCCTTTGGGCATCGCGCTTGGCAGGGGGCTCGCCGCAGGCAGGCCCTTGATGTCGAGGCCGCCCGTCTTGTCCGCGGTGAAGTCGTAGGCTCCATCCCCGACTTTCAGCTGCACATGGCGGGCGCTGGCGCGGCCGGTCACCTGGAAGGCGTAGGTATGGCCCCGGTAGGTCAGGGTCTGTTTCGCCGCCGGCCCCTGGATGGCCAGGGTGAGCTGGCCGATGGTCAGCAGCACCGCACCGAACATGATCGCCTTGCGGGTGCCGAGGTATTTGTCGGCCAGTATCCCGCCCACTAGCGGCATCAGGTAGATCAGGGTGGCGTAGGCCCCGTACTGGCCCGCGGCGTCCTTGTCCTCGAACAGGAAGTGCTGGGTCAGATAGTAGATCAGCAGCGCCCTCATACCGTAGTAGGAAAAGCGCTCCCACATTTCGGTGAAGAACAGCACGACCAGGCCGCGCGGATGCTTGCGCAGCTGCATGACCACGGGAATGGCCGTCAGGATGTTGATGACGATCCCGGCCAGGAGCACGATGTTCATGAGTTAGGGCGCTGCCTCCGCAGGCGACGGTCTTGCGCCGTCCAAAAGGTGCGGGAACAGATCATGCGCGGAGGTCGGGGACAAGCGAGGCGTCATGCCTCGCCCCGTCTCCCCGACGCTGGCGATGAGGGGGTTAGGCCGCGACCCGGCGGGGCACGAGGCGCTCGCTCTTGAGTGCGGATTCCGCGCCGGACAGGCCCGCCTCGGTATATTCGGCGTCCTCGTTGACCTGCCAGGTGTCGTACTTGCGCTCGCCCGCCAGGATGTTCTCCACGCTGAGCATGGCGGTCATCATCGCGTGGTCCTGGTTGTTGTACTTATGCATCCCGTTGCGCCCGACCATGTGCAGGGTGGGATACTTGGTTTCCAATTCCGCGCGCACGGCTTCGACGTTGGTCTGGTAGGCGTCGTCGTAGACCGGATAGGCCTTGGCCTGACGCACCACGGCGGCGTCCACCACATCCTCGGGGCGGATCAGGCCGATCTTGCCGATCTCCTGCTTGGCGAGCTCCACCAGGTCCTTGTCCGGAGACGTCCAGACCCCGTCGCCCTCGAAACAGAAGTACTCCAGGCCAAGGCAGGCATAGCCCTGCGGGGCCATCTCGGGGGACCAGGACAGGAAGTTCTGGATGCGTCCGACCTTCACGCTCGGGTCGTGGATGTAGATCCAGTTGTCCGGGAATGACTTGGTGGACTCTACCTTGGTGATCAGCGCCACGGTGATGAAGTCGCGGTAGCGCAGCGCCTGGGCGTTTTCGGTGCAGTCGGGGCGCGGGTCGATAGAGGCGACCAGCTCGGTGATCGGGGCCGAGGAGATGACGTGGGTCGCGGTGATGTCCTCCACCTCGCCCTCGGCGCCGTTGCGAGCGGCGACCACCCAATGCTTCTTCGCTTCGTTCCAGCGCAACCGTTCCAGCGAGGTGTCCATGAAGACTTGGCCGCCCATGGCCTCGATCTTGCGCGCCGCCACTTCCCACATCATGCCGGGGCCCTTGCGGGGGTAGCGGAAGCTTTCGATCAGGGTTTTCACCCCGCCATGTTCGCCAAGCTTGGCGGCGGCTTTCTTCTTCAGGCCGAGCGAGCGGATCAGGCCGTCGATAACCGCGGCGCTGAGGCTCAGCCCTTTGATCCGCTGGGCCGCCCAGTCCGACGAGATCTCGTCGCAGGACATGCCCCACACCTTTTCAGTGTAGGTCTTGAAGAAGATCGAGAACAGCTTCTCGCCGAACTGGTTGCGCACCCACTGATGGAAGGTCTTGGGAGCCTTCACCGGGGTCAGCTTGGCCATGCCGTAGGAGGCCATGCACAGGGCGCTGGTGAACAGGCCCAGGTTGCCCAGAGCCTCGAACGCCTTCAGCGGGTAGGAATAATATTTGCCGCGGTAATAGATGCGCGACAGGCGCGGCCGGTCGATGAAGTCATCCGGCAAGATCTCGTTCCAGAGGTCGACCACTTCCTTCGCCTTGGAGAAGAAGCGGTGACCGCCGATATCGAAGTGGAAGTCCTTGTAGCGGACCGTGCGGCTGATGCCGCCGACATAGACGGGATCGCGTTCGATGATGGTGACGGACTTGCCGGCCTTGGCCAACAGGTAGCCGGCGGTCAGGCCCGCGGGGCCCGCGCCGATGATCAGGACGTCAACGTCTGCGCTCATATGACTGGAATATCCGAAATGACGGTTTCGCCGTCGGCCGTCTTGGGCGCGGCGAAGGTGAAAAAACGTTGGCCGGTGTAGGAGAACAAGGTCGCCACGCCGGCGCCGACGATCAGGGCCAGCGTGCGTGGCAGGTGCGGAGCCACCCCACCCAGCGAGAGGAAGACAGCATAGCTGATTCCCTGCGCGACCGCAGTGACCAGCACATAACGGCTGATCTCGGCCCAGCGGCCGCGACCGCTGGGGGCGAACGTCAGCTTGCGGTTCAGGGTCCAGGTGACCGTGGTGGCCACGCAAAGGGCGATCCACCAGGACATGCGTTCGCCAAGCCCGGCGGCATGGAGCAGGACAGTGAACAGCAGGCTATGGACCGCCAGGCCGGTGACGCCGACCGACAAGAAGCGGAACATTCCCCTGGGAATCGCGTCCAGCATGCGCTTGACCGGCCCGGCAGGCCTGGAGAATTTGCCCATCAAGTTTCCCTGCCTGATCCCGGCATTTTTCCTCGCCCGCTTCCGGCCGCTCCGGTGTAGGACGGTGATCACATAGGCTTTACCCGGTAAATCTGAAACATTGACGTACGCCAAGCCCAAAGCCAGCGGCCTAGCGCCGCGCGGGTTCAGCCTTGGCCGGCTGAAATCGTGGATCGAGGCCCTGACCCGCATCCCAGCCCCGAATCTCGGGGCGTTTCGCTGGATGGCGCTCGCCGCCCTTGCCGTGACGGTGATCGTCGCGGTGGTGATGATCAGCGGCGGCGTTCACCTTAAGGCCGCGCTTGGCGATACGGACGACGCTACCCGCCTTGTACTCGTGCGCCAGCTTCTGGATGGCGGCGGCTGGTGGTCCGGCCAGCACCTCATGCGGTTCCAGCCTCCCCTGGGCCTCTACATGCATTGGTCGCGTCTGTTGGACGGAGGAATCGCCGCTCTCGATTTGGTTTTCCGTCTGGGTCTTTCCACCGCCGACGCCGAGATCGCGACCCGGTTCCTGTGGCCGCTGCTGTGGATATTCCCGGCGGCGCTGTCGGTGATGCTGATCGCGCGGCGTCTGGGGCTGGGTCTGGCGGGGAATGCCGCGGTGCTGATCGCCGGCGTGATCCTGGCAAGCGATATCCTGCTTTACATTCAGTTCCGTCCCGGACGCGTCGATCACCACGACGTGCAGATGACCCTGACTTTCCTGGCCCTGGCCGGGGCGATCCAACGCCGTCCGAATGCAAAGGGCGCAATCCTGGCCGGTGTCGCGACCGGGCTGGGGCTGGCCGTGGGGCTGGAAGGACTGGTGTTTGACGCGGTGATCGGAGCGGGTGTCGCGCTGCACTTCCTGGCGGACCCACGCCAGGCCCGGGAAGCGCGGGCCTACGGTCTATCGCTGGCGGCATCCACCCTTCTGGCCTTTCTTATCCAGACGCCGCCCTGGCGTTGGGGCGTCCCGGCCTGCGACGCCCTGGCCGTGAATCTGGCCGCGGCGGTGACCACCGCCGGCGTTGGTCTGTTCCTGGCGGTCAGGTTCACGGCGGGGCGGAGCCTGGGTTGGCGCCTGGGGGCCCTCGCCCTGGTCGCGATCCTGGCGGGGGGCGTCTATTTTGGCGTCTATCCGCGTTGCCGGGCTGGCCCGTTCGCCGACGTCGACCCGCGCATCCGCCCGATCTGGCTCAACTATGTGCAGGAGGTCCGGCCGATCTGGATCGTGGCCAAGCGCGATATGGATCAGGGCGTGGCGACCATCGCGTTCTGGGTCTGGGGCGTGGTGGCGTGGCTGGTGCTTGGCGTCCGCCGCGAGCGGTGGACAGACCCGGCATGGTGGGTTTGCGGCCTGTGCCTGCTGCTTGGCGTGGCGGCGGGGGCGAATCTGATCCGCGCCTCCGGCTATCCGGAATGGTTCTCCATCCCCATCATCGCGGCGGCGACCGCGGAGATCCTGGCGAGGCTGAAGTATCGCAATCTGTTCGCCGTGCTGCTTGCGGCTGCGGTGGCGAGCCCGGTGACGGCGGCTGGGATCGCGGTCAATGCGGCGAACCACATTGCGCCGTTGCTCCCCGCCAAGGGCAAGGCAAGGAAGAAGACCCTCCTGCCGAAGGGCCCGGCGAGGAAGAAGGCGACGGGCGGGGATCCCTGCTTCTCCACCTCGGCCTACCAGGTGTTGGACGCCGCCCGGCCCATCGGCCTGGTGCTTTCGGACGTGGACCTTGGCGCCTTCGTGCTGGCTAACACCGGACACGCCGATCTGAGTGGGCCCTATCACCGGATGGGGTGGGGCATCCTGAAGGCGTACGCGATCCTGAAGGCGCCGGCCGAGGCAGGGGCGCCGAACAGCGCCTATGACCTCGCCCGTGCGGCCGGCGTGACCTACGTACTGGAGTGCCGGAGGCACGCGAGCCACGGCGATCGCAGCGGCATGAACGCGCTTTCCTTGCAAAAGCAGCTCGATGCCGATCGGCCGCCCGCATGGCTGCAGCCTCTCTCGCCAGAAGACGCGCCGCTCAAGGTCTATCGTCTGCTTCCGCCACCTGTCCTTGCGCCGCGGGGATGACGGCGGTGCGGACGATCTGGCGCGTCATCGGGCCTGGCGCATGGCTGTGGGAGCTGAGCCTCGTTTCCTGGGCGTTGCTCGCCTCTTATTTCGTGATTGGGCGAGAGGGCCATCTGGACTGGACCCACCATGCGCTGGGCCGTGATTTCATCAACTCATGGGCCGCCGGGCACATGGTCCGGGCAGACCAGATTTCCGAGATCTTTGATCCGCGTCGCTTCCTGGGCCACGAGCGAGCGTTGTTCGACCGTCGCCTGCCCTTCCATTTCTGGTCCTATCCGCCGCCTAACCTGTTCCTCGTCACCCCGCTCGGCTTCACCGGTTATTTCGAAGGCTTGGCGCTATGGAGCGTGGCGGGGGTCCTGGCGCTGCTGCCGGCAGCGCGGCTGTGGGCGCGGGAGAACTGGCTTCGCGTGCTGCTGGTGTTGTCGCCGGCGGTGCCCACCAATATCGGACTTGGTCAGAATGGCGCTTTCACCGCGGCCCTGCTGATCTCAGGTCTGTGTCTCATCGATACCCGTCCCATCATGGCCGGCGCCTTGCTTGGGCTGCTGATCTTCAAACCCCAGATCGCCGTCATGCTGCCAGTGCTGGTGCTGGCGGGGCGTCGATGGAGGACGATGTGGGCGGCGGCGGCTGTCGTCGTGGCGGTGCTGCTGTTGTCCTGGCTCGCGTTCGGAACGGAGGCCTGGGAGGGCTTCTTCGGGCCGACCCTGACTACCCAGGGGATCATGCTGAAACAGGGGAGGGGGCCGTTCATGTGGATGATGCCCTCGGCCTACATGGCCGCCCGGGCGTTGAAGCTGACGGCGCCGGTTGCGGCGCTGGTGCAAGTTCCATTCAGTCTTGCGGCGATCGCGGTCGTGTGGATCGAATGGCGACGCAAGGACCGGCCGCTCGAACTGCGCGCAGCGGTGGCCATGATCGCCACCTTCGTCGCCTCGCCCCAGGCTTTTAACTACGACCTGATCCCGGCCTGCGCGGCGGCGCTTGTGCTGTGGCGGCGCGATCCGATCCCGTGGCTGGGCCTCGGGTTGGCGATGCTGGTCTGGGCGACGCCCGTGGTGATGCTGGGGCTCGAGCATCTCCATGCGCCTGTGGCCCCTCTCGTACTGACCGCCGCCATGATCCGCCTGGCCACCTTGCCAAGCTGGAGCGTACGCGTGGGCGAGCGTGAAAGTCTCGGGCGGAAACCGGCGCCCGAGCCCGTCCCGAGTCCGCAATGACGCCCGAGCTTCCCACGGCCGGTACGTTCCTCGGTCGCGAGCACGCGTTGCCCGTGCGGGTCTATTATGAAGACACCGACTTCACGGGCCTCGTCTATCACGCCAGCTATGTGCGCTTCTTCGAGCGCGGTCGGTCGGATTATCTACGGTTGGCGGGGGCTGATCATGTTGCGATGGCCGCCGTGCAGACGGCCTTTGCGGTGCTGAGCCTGAACGTGGTGTTCAAGGCGGCGGCGCGGATCGATGATGCGCTCACTGTCCACACCACCTTCGCATCGGTGAAGGGGCCGCGAATCCTGATCGCGCAACGCATCGCCCGGCATGGGGAGACGCTCGCCACGGCTGAGGTACAGGCGGCCTGCATCGACCTGTCCGGCCGCGCACGCCGGCCGCCGCCGGAATTGATCGCAGCGCTCAGGCCACGGCTGGGGTGAGCGTGGGATGGCGCGCTTGAGGGCGCACCGCCCCTCAGCTTCCCGATTTAGCCTCGTCGAGCGAACCCACTGCACTCTGCAGATAATTCTGGACGCCGAGCGAGTCGACCAGCCCCACCTGCGTTTCCAGATAGTCGAGGTGCTCCTCGGTATCCTTCAGGATGGTCTTGAATAGATCGCGGCTGACGTAGTCCTCGCGCGCCTCGCATAGCCGGATGCCCTCCACCAGGGTGGCGCGGCTCTTCTGCTCCAGAGTCAGGTCGGCTGCGAGCGCCTCCGGTACGGTCTCGCCGACCGCCAGCTTGTGCAGGTCCTGCAGGTTAGGCAGGCCGTCGAGGAACAGCACCCGCTGGATCAACCAGTCAGCGTGACGCATCTCCTCGATGGACTCGTCATAGACGATCTTGCCGAGCCGGTAGAAACCCCAGTGCTGGAACATCCGCGCGTGCAGGAAGTACTGGTTTACAGCAGTCAGCTCGTTGGTGAGCACCGCGTTGAGATGCCGGATGATGTCCGGATCGCCCTTCATGCCGTCGCCTTCCGCGTTGAGGGACTACTCCCTACTCCGCAGCGTGGCGGAGCGCGACCTCGGCGTCCTGGATCATTCTGCGGAGGTCGCAGACGCATTTGGCGCACTTGGCGGTGGACTGGCAATGGCGGAACACGTCGGCCGGGCGGCGAGCGCCCGCCGAGATAGCGGCATGCGCCTCGCGTTCGCGGATGCCATTGCAATTGCACACGTACATGGGCGGTCCTGCGCAGTTCGACGCCAGCCCATATAGGTGAAGTGAGAGCAAGGTTGCAACTCATTCGCATCGAGATTTAGCGAGGCGGATGGACGCGCCCCGCTATCGCCGCCTCTTGACCCGTCGCGCGAGCCCGGCCAAGCCGAACCTCATGACCACGCTCGCCTGCCGTCTCTATCTGATCACGCCGTCGGCCTTGCCCGATCTCGATGCATTCTCGTCGGCGCTGGCGCAGGCTCTGCAGGGTGGCGACGTGGCCGCTCTGCAGATTCGCCTGAAAGATGTGGCGGATGCGGAGATCACTCGAGCGGTCCAGGCGCTGAAGTCCCAGGCCCAGGCCTCGGGGGCTGCGGTGATCCTGAACGATCGTCCCGACTTGGCCGCCCGACTGGATTGCGATGGGGTGCACATAGGCCAGCAGGACGGAAGCTACGCGAAGGCGCGCCAGCTCATGGGGCCGGATCGGATCGTCGGCGTCACCTGCCATGACAGCCGGCACCTCGCGATGGAGGCGGCGGAGGCCGGCGCCGATTACGTGGCGTTCGGGGCCTTTTTCGAAACCTCCACCAAGACGGCGCTGTTTCGTGCTGACCCGGAGATCCTGGGCGTCTGGCAGGAGACCATGCAGACGCCCTGTGTCGCCATCGGCGGGATCACCGCCGCCAATGCGCGCGGTCTCGCCCGCGCGGGCGCGGATTTTCTGGCGGTGTCGGCCGGGGTCTGGAACGCCGAGGAGGGGCCGCGCGAAGCGGTGCGCCGCCTGAACGCCGAGATCGCCGCCGGGCTCGCAGAGCGCGGAGCGGTCTGATCCCGCGGCGCTTGGCCGCCGGCCTCAGCTCGCTCTGAACAGCGACAGCACGGACTGGGGCGCCGCATTCGCGATGGCGCCATTTTGAGAAGTCAGGGCCTGCTGGAGCTGCAGCGCCTGCAGCCGGACACTGTCGGCGCCGTCAGGCGCGCTGGTCCCAAGGGACAACGTTGCTCCAAGCTGGGCCACGAAGGCGGCGTGGACAGTGATCTGCTTGGCTTGGCTGGACAGGGTGTCGAGAGCGTTGCCTGCTGATTGCAGCGAACTCGTCACCTGGCTCAGAGCCGTGGCGGCGGAAGTGGCGGTGGCCAGGGAGCTGTCGGCGTTCACCGTGATCACTGGGCCGCCGAGGGACAGGTTGAAGGCGGAAAGGCTGGTTTTTCCACCGTCGGCGCCAGCCGTCACCTGGACGCTTGGGACCGAAGAGCCGTCGAGGAGGTTCACGCCGGCGGCGGAGGCACCGTCGACCGTCTGATTGAGTTGATTCGCCAGCGTCTGGAAATCAGCTTCCAACCCCGTCCTGTCGGTAGAGGACAGGCCCGGTTGAGTGGCGGCGGTGGCTGTTTGCTGCAGTTGCTGAAGGAGCTGGACGACGCTTCCCGCCGCCGTCTGCGCGGTATCGGCTATCGATGTGGCCTGGCCAAGGCTGTCGGAGCTGTTCGAGGCGGCCGATCCGGTCGAGGCGGTGCTCGCCAGGACGGCGGCGTTCGCATCGGGAGAGAGTTCGGTCAGGAGGGCCGCGAGATCGGTCTGCTGGCTCTGGCCCGTCCCCTGAGTCGTGGAAGACTGCGTCTGGAATGCAGCCAAGGTGCTGAGGGCGCTGCCAACGGTGAGGGTCATGGCGTCTCCTTCCGACGAACCCATCGCGTCCGCGATGGGCGGGACGCGCTTGTCGCGCCCCACGGCGCGGACACTAGGCGGTCAAAGGTGACCGCGCCGTTAACCTTAACGGCGCGTTGAAGCGGCGTGATCGACGGCGAGTGCGCGCCGGAAGGCGGTCAGCCGTGATCACGCACTGGTGGATATGACCGAACCGGAGACGTAGTCGCCGGCGTTCTTCAGGTTTGCGATCTGGTCGTTCGGGATTTCCGCCAGCAGGGCGCCGGTCTGGGAATCCACGATGCGATAGACGAAAACGCCCGTGACCTTGTCCTGGTCGATCAGCAGCCGGGTAGGGGAAGTGGATTGTTCCGCTGGAGGCGGGTTATCCGCGTTCTGGGCGGATGCAGATGTAACGGCTGGCGGCAGGCTGCGGCCGCCTTGTGGATCTTTGGATGTAGCGTCCGAACCCATCACCGGGGTGGTTGCGGTGGACGTCTGAATGTTTTCGATCATCTCCGGTTCGCCGGAACCTGCCGGCCGCGGCGCTCCCCAATGAAGGAGCGGCGCGCGCGTGCCAAGACCCGCGCGCCGCCGTTTTCAGTGCTCTGGATCAGCCCTGGAAGAGACTGAGCAGGTGGGAGGAGGAGGAGTTTGCGATCGACAGGGCCTGGATACCGAGCTGCTGCTTGGTCTGCAGGGCCTGCAGGGTCGCGCTTTCCGCCGCCACGTCCGCATCCACCAGGTTGCCCACGCCCTGGCTGAGCGAGTTGGTGAGGTTGGACACGAAGGTCAGGTTGGCCGTCACCTGGTTGGCTTCGGTGCCGAGCGCCGACACCGCCTGGTTCACGGTGGTGATCGAGTTGTTGATGGTGGTCAGCAGGGCCGAAGCCGCGGTGGCGGTGGCGTAGGAAGCGGTCGCCGACAGCGTCAGGTTGGGGCCGCCCAGTGACAGGTTCTGGGCCGCCAGGGTCAGCTTCTGTGAGCCGCTCGGGCCCGCCAGGGCGGTCAGGGCGACGGCGCCGCTCTGGATCAGGTTGGCGCCATCGAAGCTGGCGTTGCCCACCGCAGTCTGAATCTGGGTGATCAGGGCCTTGAACGAGGCGTTCAGCGAGGAGCGGTCGGTTGAGCTGAGCGAGGTGTCCGACGCTTCCAGGGCGTTGGACTTCAGCTGGTTCAGCAGGTCGGAGATGGTCTGGCCGGCGGTGACGGCCACATCCAGCACCGAGGAGGCGCGGTTCAGCGAGTCGGTCACGGCGCCGAGCGCGGTGATTTGCGAACGCTGGCCCTGGGCGATGG
>JBARAK010000658.1:0-3612 GCA_049791955.1 Caulobacteraceae bacterium | reverse complement strand
CTGTTCGGCCCGGTTCCCATCTTGGCGGCGAAGGCGGCGGCCTCGCGCGACATCCGCGAGGCCTTGAACTGCCAGGTCGGGCGGTCGCCGGTGGCGCGCGCAGCCTGGGCGGCGGCGACCTCGCCCTCGCTCATGCCGGCGAAGAAGTCCCAGTTGCGATTGTACTCGCCCGCATGGGACTGGCAGAAGTGGTAGTGCTCGTTCATCAGCTCGCGCGACTTGGGTGCGCGGGCGGTGGCCTTGTTCGGGCAGCCAGGCCACTCACAGCGATGCTCGCCTGCCTTGAGGTGATTGACGTCCTCGCGCGCGGCGGCCTCGTCGTCACGCGCCTTGGGGGGCCGGACGCGGATATCCACGAACTTGGGCCGGTATTGAAACGCACCGCTCATGCGCGAAGTATGCGGTTGAACTTTTCCCTTTCAAGCATTGACGAGAACGATATGGCCACCGTGGCGCAGGCGATCACACATAAGCTCACCACCGCCTTCACTCCGGAGCGGCTCGAAGTGGTGGACGACAGCGACAAGCACGCCGGCCATTCCGGTGCGCGCGAAGGGGGTGAGAGCCATTTCACCGTCAAAATCACCGCCCAGGCTTTCGCCGGCGTCGGCCGCTTGCAGCGCCAGCGGCAAGTGTACGCAGCCCTGGCCGAAGAGCTGGCCGGACCGATCCATGCCCTGTCGGTGCAGGCCCTCGCGCCCGGCGAGACCCGCTAGTTCCGGCGAGGCTTCGCATCGGCCGCGAAGGGAGGCGCGCGCCTATCGCGCCTCCTCCAGCGGGGGGCTCACCCGCAGCGCGGTGATCTGGTTGCGCTGGCGGCGGAGCACTTGGAAGCGGTGGCCGTGGAAGATGAAGGTCTGGCCCGGATCGGGGATGGTCTGGGCCTCGTGGATCACCAGGCCCGCGACGGTAACCCAGTCGTCGTCGGGCAGGTCCCAGTCCAGGGCGCGGTTCAGGTCGCGGATGGCGACCGAGCCATCGACGTTCACCGAGCCGTCGGGCTGGCGGCGGACGCCCTCGACCGCAAAATCGTGCTCGTCCTCAATCTCGCCAACGATCTCCTCAAGGATGTCTTCCAGCGTCACCAGCCCCCGCAACGCCCCGTACTCGTCCACGATCAGGGCGAAGTGGTTGCGCTGCTTCAGGAAGGCGTTGAGCTGGTCCTTGAGGTTGGTGGTGTCGGGGATGAACCAGGGCTCGGTGCAGACCTTGCTGATGTCTATGGCGTCCCAATTCCCGCCCGCCGCCTCCATCGCCCGCGCCAAATCCTTGGCATGCAGCACACCGACGATGTTCTCGGTCTCGCCACGGTACAACGGCATACGGGTGTAAGGCGCTTCCAGGGCCTGGGCGATCACCGCGCGGACCGGCTCCTCGGCGTCCAGCATGACGATGTTCTTGCGGTGGACCATGACCTGGGAGACGTCCATCTCAGCTAGGTCCAGCACGCCGCCGAGCATGCGCCGGTCGCGACTCTCCACCAGGCCTTCGTCGTGGTGGTATTCGATGGCGCCACGAATCTCGGCCTGGGCGAAGGCCGCGTCGACCGCATCGGACAGGTCAACGCCGAACGGTTTCAGCCCTACCCGGATCACGAACTGGATCGCGCCGATGACCGGGCCGAACACCCGAACCATCACCACCGTGGGGCCCGACAGGTACCGAGCCACCTCGTCGGGCCGGGTGATGGCCAGCGTCTTGGGCAGCACCTCGGCGAACACCAGCACCAGCACGGTCACCAGTCCGGTGGCGATGGCCACGCCGGCGGCGCCAGGGATGGAGTGAGCCAGGATTTCGGTGACCAACGACGACAGCAGGATGTTCAGCAGGTTATTGCCGAGCAGGACCGAGCCAATCATCCGTTCCTGATCGTCGGTCAACAGGTTCACCCGCGCCGCCGCCTTGTCCCCCTCGCGTTCGAGCTGGTGCATCCGGGCCTTGCTGGCGCCGGTCAGGGCCGTCTCCGCGGCCGAGAACAGGCCGGAGAGGGCGAGCAGTCCCAGCACCAGCAGGCAGACGAGGATCAGGGCGGTCATGGCTTGAACACGTCTGAGATGAGATTGGGCGGGGTCAGGCTTGCGCGCCTTCGGCGATCAGGAAGCGCAGGACGGCTTCGCGATCCACGTCCTTGGCGGTGAAGGCCTGGCCGATTCCCCGCGCCAGCACGAACACCAGCCGCCCGCCCTCAGCCTTCTTGTCCTGCTGCATGTGGTCGAGCAGCCGCCCGGCGTTGAACGGCGCGCCGGCCAGGGCGTGCAGGCGAGTGGGCAGGCCGGCCTTGGCCACAGCGCATTCGGCCCGCTGGGCGTCCTCCGGCGAGCAGAGGCCGAGTTCGGCGGACAGCCAGAAGGCCAGGGCGCAGCCGATCCCCACCGCCTCCCCGTGCAGCAGCGCCGAGCCGAAGCCGGTCTCGCTCTCCAAGGCGTGGGCGAAGGTGTGGCCGAGGTTCAGCAGGGCGCGGCGTCCCGTCTCGCGCTCGTCCTCGGCGACGATCTCCGCCTTCATTTCCACCGAACGGGCGATCGCATGGGCGAGCGGCGCGCTATCCAGCCGCAGCACCGCCTCACTATTCGCCTCCAGCCAGGCGAAGAAGTCCGCGTCGCCCAGCAGCCCGTACTTCAGCACCTCGGCGTAGCCAGCCCGGACCTCGCGCGCCGGCAGGGTGGCCAGCACGTCCAGGTCCGCCAGCACCGCGCGGGGCTGGTGGAAGGCGCCGATCAGGTTCTTGCCGGCCGGGGTGTCGATCGCCGTCTTGCCGCCCACCGAGCTGTCGACCTGGGCGAGCAGGGTGGTCGGGATCTGCACGAAGTCGATGCCGCGCTTGTAGATCGACGCTGCGAATCCGGCGAGGTCGCCCACCACGCCGCCGCCGAACACGGTGATCACGTCGCCACGATCCAGCTTCAGCGCCAGCAGGCGACTGCACAGGTCTTCAAGCCCCGCGAAGCTCTTGGTCTCCTCGCCGGGCGGCAGGGAGATCAGGTCGACGGCGATGCCCGCGCCTTCGAGGGCGGCGGCCAGCCGCTCGCCATGATGGGCGGCGACGTTGGCGTCGGTGACGATGACCGTGCGCCCCCTGGGCAGATGCGGGGCCAGCAGCCGGCCCGCACGATCGGTCAGCCCGGATCCGATCATCACCTCGTAGCCCCGCTCGCCGAGGCCCACGCGCACACGGCGCGGCTGTTCGATCGCGTTCACGAGGCGGCTTCCCGATCCATGGCGTAGAGGTGGGCGTTGAGGGCGGCGAGCAGGGATTGGACGGTGGCGGAAACGCTGGCGTCCCCGCTCTCCACTGTCAGGGTCGCCGCCGCGTAGTGCGGATAACGCTGTTCGGCCAGGGTGGTCAGCACCTCGCGCGGGTCGCGGTTCTGCAGCAGGGGCCGCGTGTGCTTGCGCGATACGCGGCGGACCAGCACGTCAAGGTCGACCTTCAGCCAGATCGACAGCGCGTTGGCCTGCACCACCGTACGGGTGTCCGGCTGCATGAAGGCCCCGCCCCCGGTCGCCAGCACGTGCGGCGGCTCCTGGGTCAGCAGGCGCGCGATCACCCGCCGCTCGCCGTCGCGGAACTCGGCCTCGCCCCGCTCGGCGAAGATCTCGGCCACGGTGCGG
>JBARAK010000657.1:0-2685 GCA_049791955.1 Caulobacteraceae bacterium | reverse complement strand
CCGGCCCGCGCGCCGTAACCCACAACGCGGCAAAGCTGGAAAGGCGCCGCCGCGCCTTCAGCGCAGCAGCGCCTCCAGGTCGGCCAGGCGGCAGAGGTTGTCCGCTCCGGCGGCGCAGCTCGGGGCCAGCACCTGCATGGCCGGGGGCTGGTCGAGGCTGAGCGGGGTCAGGGCGCGCAGCTGGTCCGGGGTCTGGGCCTGGTAGAACACCCGCACGAAGCGCTCGGTGGAGTGGGGCGGGACCAGCACCTCGAAGCCAAGGGCGCCCCCCAGCGGCGGGTCGTCCAGGCCGTAGCCGGGGATCTGGAAGTGGGCGCCCAGGATGGCGGTCAGGGCGGCGATGTTGTTGTCGTGGCCGACCAGTAGCGACACCCTCGGCCCGCCCTGGGCGGCGATCAGTCCGGCCAGCTTGGGGGCGATGGCCGCGGCGGTGCGGTGGGCCATCACGCTGGAGCGGTCGTAGATGTCGAACAGCAGGGCGTGCAGGCGCGAGACCTCGGCCAGCCGCTCGGGCGTGGCCCGGCCCCAGCCGACCTGGTCCATCGGCATGCCCTCCTCGTATTCGAGCAGGAACACCTCGGCGGTGCCCGAGGTGATGTCGATCGGCCCGCCCATCCTCAGCCCGCGCCCGTTCTCATTGACGGTCAGGGTC
This sequence comes from Caulobacteraceae bacterium, assembly GCA_049791955.1. Classification (GTDB taxonomy): domain Bacteria; phylum Pseudomonadota; class Alphaproteobacteria; order Caulobacterales; family Caulobacteraceae; genus CAHJWH01. Next base: position 2,033 of record JBARAK010000657.1, on the reverse strand, counting down.
GAGGGGATGGCGGCGAGATCGCAGGCGGCCTTGCCCGGGGCCGGCTCGCGGCAGCCCAGGATGGTCTCCAGGGTGCGGATATTGGCGGCGTAGGGGGCGATGATCGCGCCGGGACCGCCGGTCTCGGCGTTGATGATCTCCACCGCCCTGGCCGCGTCGAAGGCCGGGACCGCGGCGCCGGCGTCGAACAGCGGGTCGCGCTGGCCGGGCTTGAGGTGCTGGGCCTCAAGCTGGCAGCCGGGGGCCAGGCCCTCGGACAGTTCCTCGCCGCTCTGGATCGTGCGGGTCTCGGTGTTGGTCCAGATCGAAGCCTGGTCCGCGGTCGGGCAACTGGCCGGCAGCAGGCCCTGGGCCATGAACAGGGCCCGGTCGTACAGGCCGAGCTGGCGCATGCCCTCCCGCGCGTGGGGCGTCAGCAGGCTGGGCGGGGTCGCCCACTCAGGCCAGGGGCCGCGCGCATAGTCCCGGGCCCCGATCTCCTCGGTCAGGGGCGTGCGCAGGCCGTGGCGATAGACCATGACCACCCGCTCCACCCGCCAGTCCGTGGGGACCAGCGGGGTGGCGGCGGGAACGGGGGCGAGCTTGGCGGGAGCGGCGGCGGCCGCTCCCGAAACCGGGCTCAGGATAAGGGCGGCGGCCGCCAGCCTGGACGCGAAGCTCACTGGCCGGTGGCCGGGCAGGCGGGGGCGGTGACCTCGTCGCAGCGCACCATCGGGCCGCCGAAGTCGACGGTGAAGTTGAAGCCTTCGGGGTCGGGCACGCCGGGATAGTAGTCGCTGCTGATCCATTGGCCGCCCGAGGCCAGGGCCGACTTGGTCTTGGTCCGGTCGTGGGTGCGGGCTTCCTTGGTGTCCTCGTCGGAGCGGGTGCGCACGATGAAGCCCTCGGCGACCAGGCGGCGGATGCGGTCCTGGTTCTTGATCGGGTCCTGGATGTTGAACACCGCAGCCTCCGGCAGGGCCTCGTCGAACCAGCCGAACATCATCCGGCCCTTCAGCGAGGGATGGCCGGTGCGCAGGTACACCTCGTGCGCCTCGTTGCCGTCGAGCACGAACAGGAACTTGCCACGCATGTCGCCGTACTTCGGCCAGGCCTTGGCGGTCACCGCCTCGCGCAGGGTGGCGTGGTCGCCGCGCACGTCGTCGGGGGTGACCACCCGGTTGCGGCCGATCACGTCGGTGATGTCCTGGTTGATCTGGTCGATGCCGGCCTGGTCGAACTTGGCGTCGTAGGGGAACAGCACCGGGATGCGCAGCGGGTCCACCGAGTTGACCAGGATCACCACCGGCTGATGGTTCGGGTGGGCGTCGGACCAGCGGGCGAAGATGGCCAGGCACTTGCGGAAGGTCAGGCAATGGACCTCGGTGTCCAGGCCCGCCACGTGCAGCACCTTGGCGCCCGGCGCGGCCATCTCGGCCTTCACCTCGGGCGTGGCGTCGGCGTAGGGCTTGGCGTAGAGGCCGCCCTGGGCGTCGGGGGCGACGTCGATCTCGAGCTGGCGGATGCCGATGGCCAGCTGGGACTCCAGCGGCGGGTGGCCGTAGTCCAGGCCCGGCCAGTACTTCAGCGCCACCGCCTTGATCTTCGCCTCTTCGGCGGGGGAGGGGAACTTGCGGTAGCTGTTGTGCGAGCCTTCGATCCGCACCTCGTTGAACTTCAGCCCGTCGACGCTGGGATCGGCGGCCGGGGCGGCGTGGGCGAGCAGGGGGAGCGCCAGGGCCATGAGGGCCGCGGCGGCGCAGCCGCGCTTCAGGATCGCTTTCATGGGGGGATCTTCCTGGGTTTTCTTGACTGGAGGGGTCGGGTCAGAAGCGGTCGAGGTAGATCGGGTTGCCGATCAGCACGCGCCGGCCGTCCGGGGCGCGGACGTCGGCCCGGAACCAGTGCGCGTTCGAATCGGCGGGGAGGGTGAAGTCGAGATCGGTGTCGGCGGTGTGCAGGACCGGGTCGGCCAGCAGGTTTGCGGGTCGGCCGTCGACGATCAGCTCGGCATGGTCGCCCTCGGCCCCCGCCACGTGCAGCCGGGCCTGGAC
>JBARAK010000656.1:0-3638 GCA_049791955.1 Caulobacteraceae bacterium | reverse complement strand
CGTGGGGGCCAGGCACCCGATCGCGACGCGTTCGGCGGCGCCCAGGGCGGCGGCCAGCTCTGACAGGCCGGAGGCCCGCGCCTCGTGCTGGAGGAAACGCACCGCCGCCCCGATCCGGACGGCCATCTCGACCGGCGCGTCCTCTTCGACCTGGACGTCTTGATAAGCTTGCACACTTGCACTCATGCGGCCCAACGCTCCTCACGCGGCATGGGATTGATCACACTTCCCCGGACGCCCAGCGCTTCGCGCGAACAGGCGAGCATCTCGGGCGAAACCGGCACATAGGCGGTGGCCACCGTGCGGGGCCCCAGCCGGTCGGTGGTCTTGAGCAGGCTGTAGGTGAGCCCGGCCGCGCTCAGCGAGCCGTTCAGCACCCACAGCGGCGACACCAGCAGGTAGCGGCCGACCCCGTTGATCAGCCCGAACTCCAGCGAGGCCAGGATCAGCTCGCCCATCACCTGGCGGCGCTCGGACGGGGGCAGCTTGCGGTCGACGGCGAAGCGGGTGTTCTCCCAGACGTCCGCGGCCCTTGGCGCGCCCTCGTCGGGGGCCAGGAAGTCCCAAAGCTGCTCGACCATGTAGGGCTCGGTGGTCGGAATCAGCCGGACCATGCCCCGGACCTTGCGGTGCACGTCCCGCCACAGCAGGTAGACCGCCGCCGGCGTATCGAACTGGTCGTATTCCATTTCCCGGAAGTGCGGCACCTGCCAGCCGTCGCGCTGGACGAACTGGCGGAACCGAAACCGGTGCTGTTCCGGCAAGGCGTCACCAAACAGGTGCGCCGTCTCCAAAGTGACGACATCGATCACGGCCGATCCCCCTCGTCCTGAGGGAATGGTCGTTTTTCAGGGGGGCAGACGCTACCTGACAGCTCTGACAGGGCGCCCCGCTGACAAGCCGGGGCCAGAGCATGATCGCCGCAAGAGGAGACCGGCTTCGGCGGCTAGTATGTTCTATCCGCCAGGGCTTTTTTGATTATCTTTAATTGCGTTCAAATCGGAAAATACTTTAAGGCGTGAACAACCGCAAGCTGCAGGTCCACCCGACGTCAGGCTCCCGGCCCGGATATCAGGGATTGATCAGGCCCAGGGTGATCGCCCGCACCACCGCCATGGTCCGTCCGGAGGTGTCCAGCTTGGCGAAGGCGTTGTTGAGGTGGAAGTTCACCGTCCGCTCGGCCACGCCGAGGATCTCGCCGATCTCCCACGAGGTCTTGCCCCGCGCCACCCACGACAGGCAGTCCCGCTCGCGCGAGGTCAGGGTCGGAGCCACCGCCCGCGACCTGGCGTCCAGGCGGGAGAAATGCTCGTGCAGGAGCACCGCCACGCAGGTCAGCAACGGACGGCGGCGCGCATCGGCCTGCTCCGTGCCGGCGAAGCTGGCGACGAAGGTCGCCCCGCCCGGCATATGGACGGGCACGGTGACGCCGGAGCGGACCCCCAGGTCATAGATGTCGGTGAACACCGGGGCCGCGGCCGTGCCGCGCGCGGCGGCGAAGTCCCAGTCGTAAGGGGCGGCCCGATGGGCGGCCGTGGTCACGGTGGGATCGATATCCATGTAGCGGTTGGCGAAATAGTGCTCGACCCAGGCGGCGGGATAGTCGACGGCGATGACCCGCTGCGCCTGTCCCTGCCGCGGATCGAACAGACCCGCTGCGAAGTAATAGCCACCGACCTCGGACAGGACGGCGGTGCATCCCGCCTGCAACTGCTGCAGATCCTGGGCCGAATTCAAGCGATCGTATACGCTCAGCAGTTCGTCAGCCGCGTTGGCCAGCGCCATGACTGCATCTTTCTCTCACGGAAGTTGAAGCTTACCCGCGAAATTCAGCCGCAACCCCGCCTACACCTGAAAATACAGGTGAGAGCAAGGCGCTACATTAGAAATCATAACCGAACGAATCGCACCTGTCGCGTACGGACTATCACTCGCTAAATAGATGACCGTCGGCGACGCGAAATGCGACATCCAACCCGACCGGAAGGTCTATTCGGGCGACGCCATCGCGCGGACCAGCGAGAGCAGCGCGCGCTTCTTCTCGCGGCTGGGCAGGCTGGCGTAGAGCCGGGACAGTTCCGGCTGGCCGGGCTCGGAGAGCAGCCGGGCGAAGTCCATGCGGCTTTCGGCGTCGTCCTCGGCGCCTCCGATCTCCTCGAAGAAGTAGGACGTCTGGACCTTGAGCGCCTGGGCGGCTTCGAACAGCTTGGAAGCGCTCAGCCGGTTGGCGCCCGATTCATATTTCTGGACCTGCTGGAACGAGACGTCGCCCATCATCTTGCCGAGCTCGGCCTGGGAGATGCGCAGCTCCTTGCGCCGCGCCCGCATCCTGGCGCCCACCAGGATGTCGACCGGGTGTGGTTCCTTGTCGAAAAAGGTGCTGCTCATAACGGCTCCGCTCGGCGCGATACGCTGCGCCGTCCCCCTGGCGATGCTCGACCTTAACGGGAAATCAACCAAAAACCAAAGGCCTTCAGGTCGCAGGCTCAACCGGCGGCGGCGAAACCGGCCTCCGCCAGCTCAGTCGTCGCAAGCTTGGCGCTGTGGGCGCGCACCATGTCGATGAAGGCGCGCAGCGCCGGCGACATCTGCCGCTGCTGGGGATAGCAGAGGTGGTAGCCGGGGAAATCGGCGGACCACGGCTCCAGCAGCCGGACCAGCCGTCCCTGCGCCAGGGCCTCGGCCGCCACCCGCTCGATCGCGAAGGCGATGCCCACCCCGTCGGCCGCCGCGCGCACGCCCATGTCCTTGGTGTTGAGGATCAGCGGGCCGTCGACCGCCACCTCGAACCAGGCTCCGTCCTCGAAGAATTCCCAGTTGTAGGGGGCGGTGTGGCCGGGCCAGCGCCAGCGGATGCAGCAATGGTCGACCAGGTCGCGCGGATGCTCCGGCCGGCCGTAGCGGGCGAGATAGTCAGGCGAGGCCAGCGCCACCTGGCGCAGGTCCGGCCCCAGCCGCACCGCCACCATGTCCTTCTCGATCACCTCGCCGATGCGGATGGCCGCGTCGTAGCCGCCGGCCACCACGTCCACCACCGCATCGTCCAGGGTGACGTCCAGCACCACGTCCGGATAGGCGACGTGGAAGGCGGCGAAGATCGGCTCCAGGTGGATCTCGGCCGCCAGGCGGAAGCTGTGCACCCGCACCGTGCCCGCCGGCCGCTCGCGATAGCGGCGCACCTGCCCCACCGCCGAACCCAGCTCCGCCACCGCCGGCCCCACCCGGCGATAGAGGTTCTCGCCCGCATCGGTCAGGGAGACGCTGCGCGTGGTGCGGTTCAGCAGCCGCACTCCCACCCGCTCCTCGAACGCCCGCACCATCTGGCTGAGGGCCGAAGGCGTGACCCCCAGGGCCTCCGCCGCCCGGCTGAAGCTGAGCGCCTCGCCCACGGCGATGAAGGCGCGCAGCTGGCCGAAGTCGCTGCCGGTCAGAAGCGGATCCATGGCCCCTCGCTACTGCTTAGGGCCGCTAACAAGCCCTGTCAGGTCATATGGCATTCTGCAGCCCCCTCGCCAGGTGGATAAGGCTCCGAAAAGGAGAAACCACATGAAGACCTGGTTCATCACCGGCGTTTCCCGCGGCCTCGGCCTGGCCCTGGCGCAGGCGGCGCTCGATCGCGGCGACACCGTGGTCGGCAC
>JBARAK010000655.1:0-5763 GCA_049791955.1 Caulobacteraceae bacterium | reverse complement strand
CCTATGGCCAGGTGGTGGCCCGGGTCGACGCGGCGCTGGACCAGGCCATCGTGGAGGCCGGCGACGATCCCGATCGCCGCATGCACGCCTTCCTGGAGGCGAGCTTCAGCGAGGCCATCGTCAACCGCGACCTGCTGGCGGCCTGGCTGGGGTTCTGGAACCTGGTGCGCACCGACCCGGCCATCGCCGCCAAGCACGGCGAGACCTATGTCGCCTACCGCCGCCGGCTGGAAGGCCTGCTCGGCGGCCTCGCCCAGGCCCGAGGCCGCCCGCTCGACCTGCGCCACACCGGCATCGGCCTGTCCGCCTTGCTCGACGGCCTGTGGCTGGAGCTGTGCCTGGACCCCGACAGCTTCTCCCGCGCCGAGGCGGTGGAGATCGCGGCGGGGTGGGTGGAGGCGCTGATCCCTCTCCCCTTGCCCACCCCGTGAAACTATACGACTGTACAGCAAGCATCGTGCGGAGCCCGCCATGGCCGTCAACGAAAGCCTGCCCGCCTGGCTGTACACCGACCCGGCCTTCTTCGCGCTGGAGCGGGCGGGGCTGTTCCCGCAGGCCTGGCAGATCGTCTGCCACGTCAACGACATCCCAAATGCCGGCGACTACCAGGCTTTTGACATCCTTGACGAAAAAGTCCTGACCGTCCGTGGCGAGGACGGGATGGTGCGCAGCTTCCACAACGTTTGCCGGCACCGGGCCTCGCGCCTGGCGGACGGGACCCAGGGCAATTGCGGCCACCGGCTGGTGTGCCCCTATCATGCCTGGAGCTACGGCCTGGACGGGCGGCTGGCCGCCATCCCGCGCTGGCAGCAGTTCGAGGGCCAGGATACCGCCGACCTCGGCCTGAAGCCGCTGGAGCAGGAGATCTGGCGCGGCTTCGTGTTCGTGCGCTTCGCCCCCGGCCTGCCCGGCGTGGCCGAGATGATGTCGCCCTACGCCGCCGAGACCGAGCCCTATGGCTTCGAGGAGCTGCAGCCGCTGGGCAAGGTGGTGCTGCGCCCGCGGCCGGTGAACTGGAAGAACGTCGCCGACAACTATGCCGACGGCCTGCACATCCCGGTCGCCCACCCCGGCCTGTCGCGCCTGTTCGCCGGCACCTATGCGCTGGAGGCCCAGCCCTGGGTCGACAAGATGTCCGGGGTGATCACCGACAAGCCCTCGTCCAACTGGTCGGAGCGCGGCTACCAGGCCCTGCTGGGTGGGTTCGACCACCTGCCGGCGTCGCTGCGGCGGACCTGGAACTACTACAAGCTGTGGCCGAACATGGCCTTCGACGTCTATCCGGACCAGGTGGACTTCATGCAGTTCATCCCGGTCTCGGCCACCGAATGCCTGATCCGCGAGATCGCCTACGTCCGCCCCGACGCCCGGCGCGAGACCAGGGCGGCGCGCTATCTGAACTGGCGCATCAACCGGCAGGTCAACGCCGAGGACACCGTGCTGATCGAGCGGGTGCAGGCGGGCATGGGCTCGTCCAGCTACGTCAGCGGCCCGCTCTCCCCGGCCGAGCCCTGCCTGGCCCGCTTCGCCGACCGCATGCGCGCCGCCATACCCGAGGCGGCGATGCTCCATCCTCCGCAAACTCTATGACCCCTCTCTCCCGCTCATCCCCGAAACAAGCGAGGCCATGATGCAAACCAGCGATGTCGTCATCGTCGGCGGGGGCCATAACGGCCTGGTCTGCGCCTACTACCTCGCCCGCGCCGGGCTGAAGGTGACGGTGCTGGAGCGGCGCCACGTGGTCGGCGGAGCGGCGGTGACCGAGGAGTTCCACCCGGGCTTCCGCAACTCCACCGCCAGCTACACCGTCTCGCTGCTGAACCCCAAGGTGATCAGGGACATGGACCTGGCCGGCCACGGCCTGGAGATCGTCCACCGCCGCGCCGCCAACTTCCTGCCGCTGAACGACAAGGACTACCTGATCGTCGGCGAGGGCCGCACCAAAGCCGAGGTGGCGAAGTTCTCCGCGCGCGATGCAGAGCGGCTGGATGCCTACAACGACCGGCTGGAGGCCATCGCCGACGTCCTGCGCGACCTGGTGCTCAAGACCCCGCCCAACGTCGAGATGGGCGGCGGCCTGTCGGGCCTGGGCGAGCTGCTGAAGGGCGCCGCGCTCGGCCACTCCCTGGCCAAGCTCGACACCACCGCCCGGCGCGACCTGCTGGCCCTGTTCTCGCAGTCGGCCGGCGACTGGCTGGACGGCTGGTTCGAGAGCGCCCCGATCAAGGCCGCCTTCGGCTTCGACGGGATCGTGGGGACCTACGCCAGCCCCTACAACCCCGGCACCGCCTATGTGCTGCTGCACCACGTGTTCGGCGAGGTGAACGGCCGCAAGGGGACCTGGGGCCACGCCATCGGCGGCATGGGCGCCATCACCCAGGCCATGGCCAGGGCCTGCGCCGCGCTGGGCGTGGACATCCGCACCGACGCCCCGGTGCGCGAGGTGGTGGTCGAGGACGGCCGCGCCACCCGCGTGGTCACCGAGGCGGGGGAAAGCTTTTCCGGCCGCGCCATCGTCTCCAACCTCAATCCCAAGCTGCTGTTCGGGAAACTGGTCGACCCGGCGGCCCAGCCGGACGACTTCCGCGAGCGCATCGCCCGCTACCGCTGCGGCTCGGCCACCTTCCGCATGAACGTGGCGCTGTCGGAGCTGCCCCGCTTCACCTGCCTGCCGGAGCCGGGAGACCACCTGACCGGCGGCATCATCATCGCCCCGACCCTGGCCTACATGGAGCGCGCCTACGCCGACGCCCGCGCCCATGGCTGGTCGCGCGAGCCGATCGTGGAGGTGCTGATCCCCTCCACCCTGGACGACAGCCTGGCCCCGCCCGGACAGCACGTGGCCAGCCTGTTCTGCCAGCACGTGGCGCCGGAGCTGCCGGACGGCCGCTCCTGGGACGATCACCGCGAGGAGGTCGCCGACCTGATGATCGACACGGTCGAGCGCTACGCCCCGGGCTTCAAGGCCTCGGTGATCGCGCGCAAGTCCCTGACCCCGCTCGACCTGGAGCGGACCTTCGGCCTGGTCGGCGGCGACATCATGCACGGCGCCCTGACGCTGGACCAGATGTTCAGCGCCCGCCCGGTGCTCGGCCACGGCCACTACCGCAGCCCGATCGCCGGCCTCTACCAGTGCGGCTCGGGCACCCACCCCGGCGGCGGCGTCACCGGCGCCCCCGGCCACAACGCCGCCCACGAGATCCTCAAGGACTTCGGCCGCCGCATGGCCGCAAGGCGGGGGGCGAAATCTACCTCCTCCCCTGCGTAGCGGGTTCAAGCCTTCTCCCCTTGCGGGAGAAGGAGGGGACCCAGCATTGCTGGGGAGGATGAGGGGTTTCTCAACACTTGCAACTGCTTAGCGCCGCGCGACCCCTCACCTTCCCGCCGCTGCGCGACGGGCCCCTTCCTCTCCCGCAGGGGGAGAGGGGATCAGGTTAGAATTTCTGGCCCATCTTGAGCCCGACCTGCATCGGCTGGATCGGCACCACATAGACCGCCTGCGGGATGCCCGGAATGTTGGATGCGCAGACCGAGACGGTGCAGGGGGTGTAGCGGTTCTCCTGGCCGCGGCTGTCGAAGGCGTTCTTGATGAAGGCCTCCAGCGACAGGTTGCCCTTGTTCACCCCGAACGAGAAATCGGCCGTCGCATACGACGGCATGGTGCCCAGGCTGTCGACGTCGGAGGTGCGCAGGCCGACGTAGTTCTTGGTCAGGTAGACGCCCGAGGCCTGGACGTGGGCGTCCCAGTCGAACAGGCGGAAGGTGTAGCGGGCGGTGATGTTACCCTTGAACTTGGGCGTATAGGGCAGTTGCGAGCCCTTCACCGCCTGGGCGTCACTGTTGGCGCAGTTGCTGATCAGCTGGCCGGTGTCCTGGCTGGTGCCGCAGAAGTTCTTGGTCAGGCGCGCGTCGTTGTAGGCCCCGCCGGCCGAGAAGGTGAGCTGGTCGGTCGCCCGCCAGTCGGAACTCAGCTCCACGCCCTTGATGTTGGCCTGGGGCGCGTTCTGGATGATGGTCAGGCTGTTCGGCCCCAGGAAGGAGAACTGGAAGTTGCTCCAGTCCTCGTCGTACAGGGCCCCGTTGAAGGTCACCCGCCGGTCGAGCCACGAGGTCTTGAAGCCGATCTCGTAGTTGGTCAGGGTGTCGGCCTGGTATGGCCCGAAGTTGCCGTTGCGGTTCACCCCGCCCGGCCGGTAGCCGGTCGAATAGGTGAAATAGACCAGGCGCTGGGAGTCGAACTTGTAGGTGACGTTGGCCTTGTGCGTCTCACCCGAGGCGGAGACGGTCTTGTTCAGGTCCTGGCAGGGCGTGCCGCGGTAGTTGCTGTTGTTGAAGCAGGTCGCCGTCCCCTCGCTACCGCTGTAATTGCCATTGAAGCCATAGAAGCCCTGCAGAGAGTTGCGGTAGGCGTAGCCGCGCACGCCGGCGGTGATGCTGAGCTTGGGGGTGATGTCGAAGGTCGCCTCGGCGTAGGCCGCCACGTCGCGGTCGATGCGCATCTGGTCGGTCAGCCAGATGGTGTCGGGCCAGCCCGGCACCGAGATCTGATCGCCGAAGCCCTGGATCTGGTAGTCCTGGATGATCCAGTGGGTCTGGCGCTCCTCGAACAGGCCGGCGATGAAGTGCAGCCGGTCCGAGGCCGGGGAGACGATGCGCAGCTCGTTGCTACGCTTGGTGAAGTGGTCGTGGCCGACGATCTCCTGGGAGGGATTGGCCAGCGGATTGCCGTTGTTGTCGGTCCAGGCGGCCCCCGAACCAAAGGTGGCGTCGTAGAAGATCGAATAGTCGGTGTAGTCGGAGCGGGAATCGATCGTCCGCATGAAGTATCCGCCGGTATAGACCAGGTCCAGGTTGCCGATCTTGCCGTTCACCGTCAGGGCGGCCTGGAGGAAGCGGTCGTGGTCGGTGTCGGGCTGGAACCGCTGGACCTGCAGGTCGCCGACGCTGGGCTCGTAGCCGAACACCCCGTCGATGCGCTGGTCCTGGGCGAACACGCTGGGGGTGATGGTCCAGTCGTTGTTCAGGTCGATCTTGATCGCCGCGCGACCGCCGTAGGTGTCCACCTTGTTGAAGTCGTTCTTGGCCACCGAGTCGTTGTTGATGGTCGCGCCCGAGGTGGTGAAGGTGCGGGTCGCCGGCACGTTGTCGATATAGCCGCCGTCGTGCTCGGTCCAGCCGACCAGGCGGATGGCCATCTTGTCGTTGATCGGCTCGTTGACGAAGCCCTCCGCCACATAGCCCGGACCGCCATGGTCGAAGGTGTCGCCCTGGATGTCGTAGCCGGCGCTGAAGGCGGTGGTGGACGGCTTGTTGGTGATGATGCGCAGCGTGCCGGCCTCGGAGCTGGCGCCGTACAGGGTGCCCTGCGGACCCGGCAACACCTCGATGCGGGCAAGGTCGTAGGCGTGCACGTCGATGGTGCCGCCGATGGTGGTGATCGGCAGGTCGTCCAGATAGACGCCCACGCTGGGCAGCGGGCCGGAGTGGTTGGCGTTGTCGCCGCTGGCCACCCCACGCATGTAGATGCTGGTCTGGCTCGGCAGCTGGCTCTGGAAGTCGACGCTGGGGGTGTACTTCACATAATCCTGGAACTGGGTGACGTTCAGCTGGTCGAGCTTGCGGTTGTCCAGGGCCTGGATGCTGATCGGCACGCTCTGGATGCTTTCCGAGCGCCGCGAGGCGGTGACGATCACTTCCTGCACCTGGGAGGACGGGGCGGGCGGGGCCGGCGTCGCGGCCGCCGCCACGGTCTGGGCCAGGGCG
>JBARAK010000654.1:0-1869 GCA_049791955.1 Caulobacteraceae bacterium | reverse complement strand
CCTCAGCTCAATGTGGTGGAGGCGCCGGCCGGGGTGGACGAGGCCAAGGCCCGCGCCCTGATGCTGGAGCGCTTCGGCCTGGAGATCGGCGGCGGGCTGGGGGACTGGGCCGGGCGGGTCTGGCGGGTTGGGCTGATGGGCGCTTCCGCCACCCCGGCCAATGTGCGCCTGGTGATCGAGGCCCTGGCCAGCGCGCTCCACGCCCAAGGTCATCCGGTCGACGTCCGCGCCGCGATGGATGCGGCGGAGGCGCGGCTCAGAGTGTGATCGCCTCAGCCAGCGGCCAGGCGTAGCAGCCCCGCGACGCTGGCCAGGAACAGGACGGCGGAGGCCGCGGCCAGCAGGGCGTAGGCGGCGGGGCGCTGGGCGCGGCGTCTGTGCCGGTCGGGGCTCATGTCCCTCCATAGATCGGATCGCCGCCCTGGCGAAGGCGCATCGTCCAGGCGGAACTTCCGTACGCCTCGCGCGTCGGAAACGGATGACGCCGCCCGACCCCCTGCCCGACATCTCCATCGTCCGCGCCGACATCGTCACGCTGGAGGTCGACGCGATCGTCAACGCCGCCAACGAGACCCTGCTCGGCGGGGGCGGGGTGGACGGCGCCATCCACCGGGCGGCGGGGCCACGCCTGACCGCCGCCTGCGCCAGACTTGGCGGGTGTCGCACCGGCGAGGCGAAGATCACGTCCAGTTTTGACCTGATTGCCAAATATGTGATCCACACGGTCGGCCCGGTGTGGCGGGGCGGCGATCATGGGGAAGCTGAGCTGTTGGCGGCCTGTTATCGCAACGCCCTCGCGCTGGGGCGCGAAAATGGCTGCTCAAGCTTGGCCTTTCCGGCGATCTCGACCGGGGTCTACGGCTATCCGATCCCCGAAGCGACGCGGATCGCGGTCCGCACCGTGGTGGCGGAAACCCGGGGCGAGGCCCTCCGGATCGTGTTCTGTTGCTTCAATCCCACAAGCGAGGCTGCATATCGTTACGAAATGGGTCATATTTGACTGAAGTGAAAAAACTGGACGAACGGCCAACAGCTTTTCACGCGAAGTTGTGGTCGTAACCGTTGACTTGCTTTCCGTTTTACCGTCTTTTGACAAACGTGAAGGCAGCGGACGCCCAGACGTCTGAACCTTCCGGCGTTTCGGGGAGGAAACGCCCTTTAATTTCAAGAGCCTTGACCCGCCGCGAGTCCCCTGCGGCGGGTTTTGGTTTTTCCGGCCCCAAAAATCTCAAAATTTGACCGATGTGGCAAAAATGGATTTGCGCGCACGGAAGGGGACGCTGCCTCCGGGCGGCGCCTGACGGTCGAATGCGTGATCCGAGCTACAATGCGGCCTGGGGGGAGCGGTTCCATTCGGCGTGATGGATTCCGTGCAATCCACCACGCCGAAGAGTCTTTCGAAAAGAGGGTGTTACAGCCGCCGAAGCGTCTACACCCGCTTGGCCGCCAGCACCGCGTTCAGGCCGCCGAACGCGAACGAGCTGGAGATCACTGCGTCGCCCTCGAACGGCATGGGCTCCAGGGCCAGGGGGACGTCGCAGTCCGGGTCCCGCTCCAGCCAGTTCAGCACCGGCGGGGCCAGCCGCGCGCGCAGGGCCAGGACGCCGATCAGGAATTCCAGCGCGCCGCCGCCGCCGATCAGGTGCCCGTGGGCGGACTTGGTGGCGATCACCCGCTTGCCGGTCATCTCCGCCCCGTAGGCCGCCTTCATCCCGGCGGTCTCCGACTTGTCGTTCAGCACCGTGCCGGTGCCGTGGCTGGAGATCAGGGCCGGGGCGTCCAGCGGGATGCCCGCGTCGGCGTGGGCGGCGCGCAGCGCGGCCTCGGAGCCCGACGGGTGGGGCATGGTCAGGTGGTGCGCGTCCGACG
>JBARAK010000653.1:0-2229 GCA_049791955.1 Caulobacteraceae bacterium | reverse complement strand
GCCGGCTGCTGCCGCGGCCGTGGCGTCGCCAGGGGCGCCGGGGGCGGCGACGGGGGTGGTGGCGGTGGTTGCGCCGGTGGGGAAGTCGACCTCGATCTCGCAGTCGCCCATGCGGAACAGCTGGGGTTCGTAGATGGGGACGCCGTCGTAGGAGGCGGGGGATTCGAAGCCGAGGGTCTCGCCGGTCGCCTGGGCGCGGGCCAGTTCGGGCGCGATGTTGGCCAGTATGCGGTACAGGCCGGCCAGCTCGTCGGCGCGCGGGCCGGGCTTCAGGGTGTCGATCGAGAAGGGGCTGAAGCCGATGGCGTGCAGGGCGCCGAAGGCGAACAGGGCGTTGGCGGGGGCGCGCTGGGAGCCGGCGTTCTCGGCCTCGGGCACGAACAGGGGGTTGTCGGGTCGGTCGTAGGGCCGCGTCCACGGGCCGAAGTTGGCGAAGTAGAGGTCGGGCGACAGCGTGTCGATGGCCGGGGCGGCGGCCTTCCAGATGTCGACCAGGTGGGGCAGGGGGCCGCCGCTGGGATAGCGGCCGGGCGCGCGGCCGGGGCGGATCAGCGCCGCATTGACGTAGAGGGGCAGGGGATCGGCCGCCTTGCCGGCCTGGGCCACCTGCTGGACATAGGCGGCGAAGTTCCAGGCGGTGAACATCTCGTCGGTGGCGACGCTGTCGCCGAACAGCGCGCGCCAGGTTCCGTGGGTCAGGGCGCCGTGGCTTTCCCAGGCCTGGCGCAGCTCCGGCGCCAGGGTCGTGCGGTGGGCCTGGAGGTAGGCTGTGAGGGCGGCGGGGACCGGGCCGGCCAGGGCGGCGTCGGCGGCGGGGCCGTGGTCGCGCGCCTCGGGGATCATGCCGATCTCGTTCTCGACCTGGACCATCAGCACGGTGTGGCCGGGGTCGGTGGCCTTGAGGTGGGCCATCATCGCTGTGAAGGCGCGGCTGTCGGCGTCGCGGGTGGCGGGGGACAGGGGGGAGAGGATCTCTTCCGCCTCGCCGCTGGCCAGGTGGATGCGGGGAAAGCGGGCGACGTCGCGCTTGACCCAGGCGGGGGCGTAGCTGGACTGGCTGTTCTTCCACGCCCCGAACCACAGCAGCACCAGGTGCAGGTCCTGGGCGCGGGCGTCGCGGACCAGGCCGTCCAGCACCGAGAAGTCGAAGCGGCCCTCCTCGGGCTCGATCCCCTCCCAGTAGACCGGGGTGAGCACGGTGTTGAGGCCGAGCGCCTTAAGCCGCGGCCAGGCGGGTTGCATGTCCTGAACGGTGGAGGCGCTGGAGTTGGCCAACTCGCCGGCCAGCATCAGGTAGGGGGCCTGAAGCTCGGGGGTTGGGCCCAGCATGAGCTGGGTGGCCTGGCCGTTGCGCTGCAGGTGGGGCGTGGGGGCGGCTGGCTGGGCGGTCGCCGCGGTCGCCGTTGCGGCGAGGACGATGGCGCCGAGGGCGGCGGCGAATGTACGGGCCCGACTGCGCGATTTCACTTGCCGCATCCCCTCCCCAGGGTGGTGGTCGTCGTCTTTATGCTGGCGACGACTGAAGAGGGCCGGTGTCGACTTGGCGTCATCGGGCCGGCGGGCGTCGCCAATTATGCGTTTGCTGAGTCATAGGGGAAGGTATGACGAATGGGAAGGGTGTGTGGGAGCGTTATCAGGGGGCGCCCTATTCCCTTGCGGGAGCCGGGTTAGGGCCGCTCGCGTTTTTCCCTCAAATCCGCTCACCCCCGCGAAGGCGGGGGTCCAGATTCAGTCTCGCACGCCAGGGGATTTGATCTGGATTCCCGCCTTCGCGGGAATGAGCGGGTTCAAGGAAACCTGTGCGCGCACAAACTGAAAAGTCCCTCTCCCGCGCGTGGGAGAGGGACGCAAGTTCACTAGCCTTGGGGACCGCAGCCGTCGGTGGCCCAGTTGTACCTGCCCGAACCCTGGTCCCAGGCCCAATGGCCGCAAGGCGGGCCGTTGGGGGCGGGGGCGGCCTGGGGCGGCGGGCCATAGCTCTGGTCGTAGCCGTAGCCCTGGTCGTAGCCGTAACCGGAGTCGTCGTAGGACGCGTCCGGATAGTAGGGGGCGTCGTAGCCGTAGCCATAGCCGCCCGGGCCGTATCCATAGCCATAGCCGTCCGCCAGGGCGGCGCCGGCGAACAGGCCCAGCCCCAGGGCCGCGCCGTAGCCGTAGCCATAGCCGCCGCCACGATAGCCGCCGCCGCGGAAGCCGCCATTGCCGCGGAAGCCGCCGCCGCCGTGGAAC
>JBARAK010000652.1:0-22247 GCA_049791955.1 Caulobacteraceae bacterium | reverse complement strand
GGCTGGGCATATGGGCGCTGGTGGGGGCCGGGCTGCTGCTGGATCTCGGCGTGCAGACCAGCCAGGTGCTGGGCCAGCGCGAGATCTACAGCCTGGCCGCCCACCAGCGCAGCCGCCTGAATGGCTTGTACGTGGCCCTGTTCTTCATCGGCGGGGCAATAGGCTCCGGCGCGGGCGCGGCCATCTACGCCTGGGCGGGATGGGGCGGGGCCGTGGTGCTGGGCCTGGTGTTCTGCGGCCTGGCGTTGGCACTCTACGCGACCGAGTTCATGGGCCGCCGGCCGCGGATGGCGGTCGGCGGCGCATAGGTCTGGAGTCTTATCGCTCCCCGAACGTAACCTCTGTCAGCTGTTGCGAGACCTCCCAGAGCCGGGCTCCGGTGGACGCATCCTTGGCCTGGGACATGATCCGGGCCGGCGCGGGAGGCCCCTTCATCTCGTAGAAGCCGGCCGGTCCGTAGTAGCCGCCCTTGGTGGCGTCGGGCGCGGTCGCCGCGAACAGGGTGGGCAGCGATCCTTCGGCGGCGGATTGGCTGAAGAACGGGGCCAGCACGGCGCCCAGGCGGGCGAACATGCTGTCGTTTCCAGGTCCCTTGGCGATCAGCTCCGTGCGCGCATAGCCGGGGTGGGCCGCGTTGCTCATCAGGCCCCACCCGGCGGCGTCGCTGCGGCGCTGGAGTTCCAGTGCGAACATCAGCACGGCCAGCTTGGACTGCTGGTAGGTCGGCCAGGGCTTGTAGCCGTTCTCCCATTGCAGGTCGTCGAACCGGATGGTTCCGCTGCGATGGGCGAGGCTGGCGACGCTGACCACGCGTGGGTCGCGCCCCTTGCGCAACAGCGGCAGCAGGCGGCCCGTCAAGGCGAAGTGTCCGAGGTGGTTGGTGCCGAACTGCAGTTCGAACCCGTCCGCGGTGATCCGGCGGCGGGGCGGCCCCATCACCCCCGCGTTGTTGATCAGCACATCCAGGCTCTCGCGCCCGTTCAGAATGCGATCTGCGAAGGCGGCGATGGAGGCGAGGCTGGCGAGGTCGAGCTGTTCGAAGCGAATGTCGGCCTTGGGGACGACGCCCTTGATCCGGGCGATCGCGGCTTCGCCGCTAGCCGGATTGCGTCCCGCCAGGATCACCTCGCCGCCCACCCGGGCGAGCGCCAGCGCAGTGTCGTAGCCCAGCCCTCCCGTCCCGGTCACCACCGCCGAGCGGCCCCGTTGGGAAGGAATGTCGGAAAAGGTCCAGCCAGCCATCGCGCGCGCCTATCATGCCGTGATTGGCGCTTTATATGCACTTAGTGCAATATTGCAAGATGTGTAATTGTTCGGCATAAATGGACCGTGGCCATGGTTTCGACAGGCGTGAGCGTCGCGGAGGAAGGTCTGCGGGCGCGCAAGCGGCGGGAGACGCGCCAGCGCATCGCCGAGGCGGGATTTCGCCTGTTCGTTCAGCACGGATTCGAAGCCGTGACGCTGGATGCGATCGCGGCGGAGGCGGACATCTCGCGGCGGACCTTCTTCCACTACTTCGACTCCAAGGAGGACATCCTCCTGGCGTGGGAGAGCGAGGCCGAAGCGGCGTTCGTGGAGGCGGTGGCGGCGGAGCCGGAAGGTCGCAGCCCGCTGGAGATCGTGCAGGAGGGCTTGGCCAAGACCATCTCCCGCTACGAGAGCGACCAGTCCATCGCCATCGACCGCCTGTTGCGTTCCAACGAAGCGCTCTGCGCCCGCAAGCAGGGCAGTTACGAGCGCAAGGAGCGGGCTCTGTTCGCCTATCTTATCGAGCGCTGGCCGGATCCGGACCGCCGCCGCGGGCTCCGTCTGACGGCCATGCTCGGCGTCTCCGCGCTGCGTCTGGCGGTGGAGGAATGGAGTGCGGAAGACGGGCGGCGACCGCTCGTCGGCTACTTCAACGAGATGTTCGATATCCTCAGGGGCCAGCTTGCGGGCGAAGGGGCCTGACCGGTATGCCGCTCGCCAGCCCGCCGACGGGACGTGAGCTCCGGGCCTCGGAACTGACCGCCCTGTTCACGGCGACCGGCTGGTTCGCGCGGGTGTCGGAACCGCGCCGGCGCGCGCTGGTCGCGGCAGGCCGCCCGCACAGCCTGCCCGACGGCGGCCGGGTCTATCGCCTGGGCGACGAGCCCGACGGGCTCTACGCGGTGGTTTCCGGCGAGGTGCGGCTGGTCAACTATCCCGAACTCGGCAAGCAGCTCCTGGGCCTGATCCTGCGCCCGGGCCGCTGGTTCGGCGAGCTGTCGGTGATCGACAGTGGACCGAGGCCCCACGACGCCATCTGCGTCGGACCCACCCTGGTGCTGCGCGTGCCGATGCCGGACATCGTCGCCCTCGGTCGCGAGGATTCGGAACTCTACCGCGACATCGCCATCCTGAGCTGCCAGCATCAGCGGCTGGCGCTCGACCGCATCGCCCTGATGTGGGGCCACAGCTCGACCGAGCGGCTGGTGCGCCTGCTGGACGATTTCGCAATTCCCGACGCTGAGACGGGCGCGCGGGTGGTGGTGATCAAGCAGGAGGACCTCGCCGGCATGGTCGGCGTTTCCCGCCAGCGGCTGAACCAGCTTCTGCGGCGGCTGGAGACCGCGGCCATGATCCGCACCGCCTATGGCAAGATCGTCGTGCTCGACGCGCTACGGACCGGGACCCTGCCGGAGATCGGGCCGGCGGAACTGTAAACTCCGCGACAGTCACCTAGCCGCTGCGGGCGTCTAATGGCGCCAACGAACAACGGACGGGAGGAACGGCGATGTTGCAGGCGGTCGCGCGCGAGCAGATGTCCAGCGAGGAATGGCGGGCGCGGGTGGACCTGGCCGCAGCCTTCCGGCTGGTGGCCCTTTATGGCTGGGACGACCTGATCTTCACCCACCTGTCGGCCCGCGTGCCGGGGCCGGAGCACCACTTCCTGATCAACCCCTACCAGCTCATGTTCGAGGAGATCACGGCCTCGTCTCTGGTGAAGATCGACGTGGACGGCCAGCCGGTGGGCGAGACACCCTACATCGTCAACGCGGCTGGCTTCACCATCCACTCGGCCATCCACATGGCCCGCGAGGACGCCAAGGCGGTGATCCACCTGCACACGCCCTTCGGCCAGGCGGTTTCGGCCATGAGCGAGGGGCTGCTGCCGCACACCCAGACGGGGATGATCGCCGGCCACGATCTTGCCTTCCACGAATACGAGGGCATCGCCACCGACCTGGAGGAGCGGGCGCGGCTGGTCGAGGACCTGGGCGCCAGGCACGCCATGCTGCTGCGCAACCACGGCACCCTCACCGTCGGCGATTCGATCGCCAGCGCTTTCGTGCGCATGTATTTCCTGGAGCGCGCTTGCGAAGCCCAGGTGCATATGCTGTCCGCCGGCCGGGAGAACCTCCACAACCCACCCCAGGGCGTCTCGGACAAGGTCGCCCAGCAGAGCTCGAGCGCGGGCATGGCGAAGCTGTCCGATTTGCTGGCGTGGCCGGCCCTGCTGCGCAAACTCGACCGGATCGACCCGAGCTACAAGAACTAAGCTCGGCGCTACGTTTGCGCAGGCGCCCAGCCCAGACCCAGGCTCTTCTGCAGCGATACGTAGTCGGCGACGAGTTGGGCGCGGCCGGCGGCGAGGTTCTCCTCCGCCGTGACCCGACTGCGCTCGGTGTCCAGCAGGTCGATCATGCTGTCGGTTCCGGCCTGGTATCGTTCGCGCGTCAGGGCGGCGGAGCGGTCCGCGGAGGCCTGCACCCGTTCCAGGCTGATCACGTTCTCCCTCTGGCGGCCGAACCGGGAGAGGGCGGTTTCCGCATCCTGCAGGGCGGACAGCACTGCCCCCTGGTACTTGGCCGCCGCCTCGTCGCGACCGGCCTCGGCCTGGGCGATCTTGGCCCGGGTGCGGCCGAAGTCGAGGATGTTCCACTGCAGCACCGGCGCGGCCACCGGCGTGAAGCTGCTGCCGTCGAACAGGTGGCCGATGTCGGTCGAGCCCCATCCGATGTCGCCGAGCAGATTGACCTTGGGGAATAGGTTCGCGACCTGCTGGCCGATCTGGGCGTTGGAGGCGGCCAGCGTGCGCTCGGCTTCACGGATGTCCGGCCGGCGGCGGATCATCGCCGCGGGATCGCCCACCGTCACCGCCGCCGGCAGCTCCGGGATGGGTTTGGCTTCGGTAAGCTCCTGGTCCAGGGCGCCGGGCTCGCGGCCGGTCAGCACGGCTAGCTGGTCGAGGCTGGCTTCGATCTGGCCCCTGAGCGGGATCAGGTTCCCCTGGGTGGTCTCGAGCTGGCTCCTGAGCCGCTCGATATCGCTGTCGGAGGCGACGCCGTGACGACGCCGGTCCTGCGTCAGGGTGAGCATGCTGGTTTCCAGCACGGCCGACTGATGGGAGAGGTCCAGCCGCTTCTGTTGATCGCGCAGCTCGACATAGGCCTGGGCCACCTCGGCAGCCAGGGAGACGTGCAAGTCTTCCAATTCCGCTTGAGAGCCCTGGGCCTGGGCCTTGGCGGCCTCGATCGCGCGGCGCCCACCCCCGAAGATGTCGATCTCCCAGGTGGCGTCGAAGCCCACGTCGTAGAAGTTCAGGTCGCCGCCGAAGCCCTGGTTTGCGCCGCCGCCCTGGTTGATGTCGGGCAGCTGGGTGTGGAGGTAGAGGGCGGTCCCCGAAGAGGTCGGCAGTTCGTTGCGCCGCTGCTGGCGGAGGGTGGCGCGCGCCTGGCGAAGCCGAGCCTCGGCCGCACGCACATTGGGGCTGTCGGCCAACGCAGCCTCGATCAGGTGGTCGAGCTCCGGATCATGCAGTGCTTCCCACCAGCGCGCGGCGGGCGGGGCGTTCCCGGCCTGGGCCATGGCGGCGCGATGGAACGCCTGGGCCTGGGCGGCGATCGGCGCCGCAGGTGGCGGCCCCTGGTAGTTCGGGCCAACCGTGCAGGCGGCGAGCGAGACCGCCGCAAGCAGGGCGACCGCTAGGGGGATCGGACGAGATGTCATGCCGGTCCTCAATGCATCGCGCTTGGGCCGCCCCGGCGCGGCGGTCGAAGCAGGAAAACGAAGGGGATGCTGGCGATCAGGGCGATGCCGAGCGCCCAGAAGCATTCCGAATAGGTGATGACCAGGGCCTGCAGGTCGATCTGCCCGGCCAGCTGGCGCAGGGCCTGCATCCGTCCGTGGGCGAGATCGCCGGCCCCGCTGGCGAAATTGGCTGCGCTGGCGGAGATGCGGGCGTCGGCCAGCAGCGAATTCTGGGTCACGGCCTCGCGGATGGTGTCGCTGTGCAGCTCCACCCGCCGGTCGATGAACAGGCCCAGCAGGGCGAGGCCGATCGAGCCGCCGAGGTTGCGCGCCATGTTGTACAGGCCGGCCGCGTCGCCCGCGTCCTCCCGCGCCACCGCGCCTACGGAGGACTGGTTCAGCGGCATCATCGCCAGCATCTGGCCGAGACCGCGCAGAAGCTGGGACCAGATGAAGTCGCTCCCGTCGCTCTGGGCGGTCAGGTGGGTGTCAAGGAAGGCGCTCCCGGCCAGTAGCAGCAGCCCGGTGATGATCATGAGCCTGGTGTTCACCCGGCCCAGCAACTGAGGCAGGATCGGCATCATCAGGAAGGCCGGCGCGCCGGAGATCAGCAGGATCTGTCCCGACTGATAGGCGTTGTAGCCCGCCACGTTGCTGAGGAATTGCGGCAGGATATACAGCACGCCGTACAGCACCGAGCCCGCCACCATCACCATGATGATCACGCTGGCGTAGCTGCGGTTCAGCATCAGCCGCAGCTTGATCACCGGCTCCTTGACCAGAATCTGCGAGGCCAGCAGGACCAGGAAGCCCAGGCCTGAAGCGATCGCCAGATCGGTGATCAGCGGTGATTCGAACCACCGCTCCCGCTGGCCCTCTTCCAGCACCGTGGTCAGGCAGCTCAGTCCCGTGGTCATGCCCAGGATGCCGAACCAGTCCGCCCGCAACAGCCGGTCCAGATGCGATTTCTGATGCGGCAGGCCCAGGATCAGCAGGGTGGCGAGCGCGAAATAGACCGGCACGTTCAGGAAGAAGCACCAGCTCCAGCTCACGTTTTCGGTCAACCAGCCGCCCACCACCGGACCGACCAGGGGCCCGAGCAGCACGATCAGGCCGAACATGGTCATGCCGATCGGCATCTGCCGGCGCGGCAGCCGGGTGGCGACGATGGTCTGGGCGGTGGGGATCAGGGCGCCGCCGGTGAAGCCCTGGCCGACCCGGCCGAAGATCATCTCGGGCAGGGTGTGGGCCAGGCCGCACAGGATCGAGAACAGGGTGAACAGGGTGGCGCAGGTCAGCAGGAAGGTGCGCAGGCCGAACACCCGCGTCAGCCACGCGGCGAGCGGGATCATCACCACCTCGGCGATCAGGTAGCCGGTGCCGATCCAGGTGCCTTCCGTTCCGCTGGCGCCGATCTCGCCCTGGATCTGGGGCAGGGCGGAGTTGGTGATCGAGATGTCCAGCGAGGCCATCAGGGCGCCGAGGGAGCCCGCGCCTACCGCGATCCAGTCGCCGAGGGAGGCGTTCGGCTCGTGCTGGGGATGGGCGGCGGCGGCGCTCATTGGCCGCGCTCGTGGGCCAGGTCGTCGCGTGCGCCGCGGGTGTCGACCGTCACGGTCGCCGACAGTCCTGGGATCAGCACCTTACGGACCTCGGGGCCGGCGTCGACGCTGATGCGGATCGGCGCGCGCTGCACGATCTTGGTGAAGTTGCCGGTGGCGTTCTCTGGTGGCAGCAGGGCGAACTGGGCGCCAGTGCCGGGGGCGAAGCTCTCGACCCGGCCATGGATTTTCACGCCGGGCAGGGCGTCGAGACGGATGGTCACCGGTTGGCCCGACCGCATCAGCCCGATCTGGGTCTCCTTGAAGTTGGCGGTCAGGTAGATCTGCCGGACCGGCACGATCGACATCATGCGCGTGCCTGGCTGGACGTACTGGCCAACGCGTACGCTCTTGTCGCCGACCCGGCCGTCGATGCTGCTGCGGACCAGGGTGTCGGAAAGGTCGAGTTCGGCCTGGCGGGCCTGGGCCTGGGCGGCCTGGAGCTGCGCCCTGGCCTGTTCGATCGCCGCCTTGAGCGTGGCGACCTGGCGCTGGGCGGCGTCCACCGCGGCGTCGTTCGCCCGCACGGTGGCCTGGGCCTGGTCTTGGTTGTCGCCGAGCTGGTCAAGCCGCTCGGAGGTGTCGGCCCCGCTCGCCGCCAGTGGACGGTAGCGCCCGACCTGGCGTCCCGCGAAGGCGGCCGCGATCCGCGATCCCGCGAGCTGGGCCTTCGCCTGGGCGATGGTGGCAAGCTGCTGGTCGGCCTCGGCCTGGGCCCGGACAATGTCCGCCTTGCGCGCCTCCACGGTGGCGAGCGTCTGGTTCAGCGTGGCGCGATAGGTCCGCTCGTCGACCTTGACCAGCGGCTGGCCCGCCGACACGGCCTGGTTGTCCACGACATAGACGGCGTCGACATAGCCGCTGACCTTGGGGGCGGTGGTCACCATGTCGGCGTGCAGATAGGCGTCGTTGGTGCTTTGCATGAAGCGCCCACGGCTTCGCCAGTCGAGGCCCCAGACCACTCCAACCGCAATCGCGATCACCGCGACGCCCAGAAGCACCAATCGCGTGACAGGATTCTTCAGCGGCGAAGGCCGCGCGCCGCCGTTCCCGTTCGCGCCGGGTGTCTCCGCAGCCATGGCGGCCCTCTCGATTCAGAATGTATGCCAGTTGGATGAAGTATTCCAACTGGAAGAAGTGTGTCAACCGGCATAAATTGACGGACGGGACAAACTGCGCGAGACCAATGGCTGGGAGTCGAAATGATGGGGTTCACCCAGGTTCGCCGCCGCCCGACGGCTGGTGGCTATGCAAGAGGCGAGGAGACGCGGCTGCGTATCGTGCAGGCCGCCTTGGAACTGTTCGGCGCCAATGGCTACGAGCGAACGTCGACACGCGAAATCGCCGCGCGCGCGGGCGTTAATCCGCCGGCGCTGCAGTACTATTTCGATAGCAAGGAAGGTCTCTACCTCGCGTGCGCGGAACACATGTCCGCCCGGGTCTGGAGCCTTTTCGAACCTGAGATCACAGCGATCCGCCAGCGCATGGCGGGGGAAATCGACCGTGAGGGGCTGATCGACTGCGTCTGCCGCATCCATGCGCGCTCGGCGGATTTCCTGCTGATGACTTCGGAACTGGAGGCCTGGACAAAGTTCATGGCCGAGGAGGAGGCCGGCTCCGGCCGCGTCCCGGCGGCGGCGTGCGAAGTCCTTCACAACGGAATCAAGCGGGAAATCCAGGGCCTCCTCACCACCCTCATTGGACGGATCATCGGCAAGCCGGCCGACGATCCGGAGACTTGGCTGCGCATGATCACGCTGGGCGGTCAGGTGTCGGTGTTCAGCCTGGCGCGGGAGAGGGCGTTGCGTTCACTTGGTTGGTCCGACATTGATGCGGCCGGCCTAGCCGCACTGAAGTCGGTTATCCGTCAGCAGACCGAAGCCGCGCTCCGCGCCGCCTTGCCGTCCGCGTCGGCCGACTGATTCCAACGGCGGGCACGGCCCAGGCCGCTCCGCCAGGGAGCGACCCGCCGTATTCAATCAGGACTGTTCGGCCGTTGTTAGCGGTGACCGCCGCCGTGTCCACCACCACCGCCGCCATGGCCTCCACCGCCGTGGAAGCCACCACCGCCATGGCCGCCGCCACCGTGGAAACCACCGCCACCGTGGAATCCACCACCGCCATGGAACCCACCGCCACGATAGCCGCCGCCGCGGTATCCACCGCGCCAGCCATGCCAGCCATAACCGCCGCCCCAGCCGTAGCCGCGACGCCAGCCGTAGCCGCACCAATAGTAGCCAGGGCCGTTCCAGGCGGAGCCGTACCAGCAGTAATTACGGCCGCCCCAGAATTGGACCTGCTGCACCGGAGGCGGCGCACCGACCTCATCCACGCCGAAGACGACCGATCCGCCGGGGGCGGCTTGTGCGCCCGACACCGGCGCCGCGGCGCCTGCAAGCAAGGCTGTGGCCGCGATCAGGCCGAGGTTTCGCATTTGGAACTCCCAAGAGGCGGTCGAGTTGGCCCAGCGCCGCTGCGTTCCGGGGGGATTGGCGCGCGCAGCGCTGGGCCGCCCCGTTGTCGGCGTCGCGGTTGTCCAACGCGGCGTCGGCAAAGGGGGCTTCACTTCAACGGCGTCGCCCCGCCAACGTTCCATCGGTTTTGCAACTTGGAGGTGGAAGGGCGTCGACCTCATGTGACGCTTTCTGTTGGGCTTCTTTGCTGCAGCGTGGCTAGCGATGAGCTGGTGCGGGTGAGAGGAGGTGAGCCTCCACCCATTGCGGCGCTGGAGCCTAAGTCCTCCGTATCGTGGACTGGCCCCATGGGACTTTGTGCAGGATTTAAGGGCGTCTCAGCACGGAGATGCAGTCTAGGTTCGGAATTCCCCAATCAATTACACGTTGTTCCAAAACGTCGAAGCCGGCGCGGATTGCAAAGTGTTGGAAGATGTTGGCGCTCATGTAATTGCGCCAATGAGGATTGTTTCGGAAGTCAGCGCCCGGGCTTCCTGTGAAGTTTGAGTGGTGCAAGAACGCCAAGCCGCCAGGCGCGAGCACGCGATGGATTTCAGGGATGTAGGAAATGATCAATTCGGCATCAAAATGCACCATGGCGTCAAAGCTGTAGAAGAACGTGAAGGACCCTGCCTTCAGGTTCGACAGGTCATAGCCATTGTTGAGAACTGCAGATGCGGCCTTCCCAGCTAAGCTTTTTTGAAGTGCTCGCACACAATCGGGATTCACATCGATCATGGTGACATGTTTGGCGCCGAATTCCAGCAACTTTCTGGTATTTCGTCCATAGCCGGCTGCAAAGTCGGCGACGGCGCTCAGGTCGGGGTGATATTTATCGGAGAATGGCCTATAAAAATTCTGCCATTGCCAGTCCATGTCCTGTGCGGCGCGGGCGTGATACGTCTCGGCTGTTTCCTGGCCCCACTCGAAAGATTCTTTCTGCACCGTGGACGCCAGTTTTGTCTTGCCTATCACCATTGCTTATCTCTCCCCTGATCTGTTCGGAGAGATCGCCTTAATGGGCCGTCGTCAAGCGGAGCCGTTAGGTAAAATCCTCCTCAGATTGCTGTATTTGCGTTGTTCGCTATAAGTTCTTTTAATGCGTCGCCATTCGATCTTCGTCATGCCGCTTTTCTGGGAGGCTTGTGTGGCGTGCGCGTGGAGGGATGGGAGCCGCGAATCGGGCGTTGTTCCGTGACGTTCCCGTTTCAGAAGCGGCGCTTCTGGGGCCAGAAGCTCTGAAAACGCCAAGAAAATCGACTGGTGCGGATGAGAGGACTCGAACCTCCACGCCTTGCGGCGCTGGAACCTAAATCCAGTGCGTCTACCAGTTCCGCCACATCCGCGTTCCGCCTC
The DNA here is from genome assembly GCA_049791955.1 of Caulobacteraceae bacterium. Classification (GTDB taxonomy): domain Bacteria; phylum Pseudomonadota; class Alphaproteobacteria; order Caulobacterales; family Caulobacteraceae; genus CAHJWH01. The sequence continues at coordinate 11,845 of JBARAK010000652.1, read as the reverse complement.
GCGCTATAAGACATAGGGGTTTGCGTCGCTAGGGGCTGTTCGACGCGTTCTCGCGAAACGGAATGAGCGGGAACGGAGGGAAGGGCTGCCAAGCAGCCGAATTCGCTTCATTAACTAATTCGATTGTCGCCCACGCATCGCCAGGCAAGTTGTGGTTTGGACTGGGGGATTGCAGCTTGCGCGGCTCGTTTCGACACGATGTCGATCTGAACGAACTCTATGAGGAGCATGATCCGCGCTATCGGGCGCAGATCATCGCCTGGGAGCGCGCCCGACCCGTCCGGCCGGCCAGGATGACGGTCGTGGCCGTTGTTGGATGGCTGTTCGCACTCGAGGCGTATCGGATGCGGCGCCCCGAAACCCTTGAGGAATATGGCCACCGCATCGGCTGGTGATGCTCTCTTCCCCCGGCCGGAAGATCTGGTGGAGCCAAACCGTTATCCGCGCGTTTCAGCCTTAAATGATCGCATTACGATATATGCGACTCCTGAGGAGGAAAGGAACCGGGCGATGGTCCACTATCATCCGCCGCGTCTGCATTTTCGGGTTCACCCACACCTTAGCCAGGGCGCGCGCGACAGCCTGTGGCTGTTCGTAGCGCTGGCGATCATGATCGTGGTGGCGACCGCGATCCAGGTGCTGTTCTCCATGGTGTGAGGGGGCGAATGGGAGGGAGCGCAGGAGCTGCGCTCTAACGCCATCCTCCCGCCGCATCCTGCGCCTTTGACGGCCGGGCGGCCGTGCCGTAAAAGTCGCGGCTTCGCCGTCCAGGGCCGAGCGCTTTGGGCGGCGCAGACATTTAGAGCACCTGCCTGGCGCGCGACGCCGCCGGCGGGCGATGGCGGAAGACCACGATGGCGATGCAGATCACCCAGAAGTCCGGCGAAGGCCTGAGCCGCGTCTACGGCGTCACCGTCCCGATCCAGGACCTGCTCGACAAGCTGGAGGCCCGGATCACCGAGATTCGTCCCCAGATGAACATCAAGGGCTTCCGTCCGGGCAAGGTCCCCGCCGCCCATGTGAAGCGCATGTACGGCAAGTCGCTGATGGGCGAGATCGTGCAGCAGGCGCTGAACGACAGTCAGCAGCAGGCGCTGGATGAGGCCAAGGTGCGCGTCGCCACCTCGCCCGACCTGCAGCTCGAGGGCGATATCGAGAAGGTGCTCGCCGGTCAGGCCGACCTGACCTACGACCTCGCCGTGCAGGTGATGCCGGAGTTCGATCCGGTGGACATCTCCACCCTCGAGCTGAAGCGCCCGGTGCACGAGGTCGGCGACGAAGAGGTCGACGAGCAGCTCAAGACCATCGCCGAGCAGAACCGCACCTACGAGAAGAAGGCCGGCGGCAAGAAGGCCAAGGCAGACGAGGGCGACATGGTGGTCGCCGACTTCGCTGGCCGCATCGACGGCGAGGCCTTCGAGGGCGGCTCGGCTGAAGGCGCCGAGATCGTGATCGGCTCTGGCCGCTTCATCCCGGGCTTCGAAGAGCAGCTCAAGGGCGCCAAGCAGGACGCCGTGGTGACGGTGAAGGTGACCTTCCCCGAGGACTACGGCGCGGCCCAGTTGGCCGGCAAGGCGGCCGAGTTCGAAGTGACCGTGAAGGAAATCCGCGCGCCCAAGGACGAAAGCGCTGTGGACGAGGACTTCGCCAAGCGTATCGGCTTCGACACCCTGGAGTCGCTGAAGGAAGCCATCCGCAACCAGGTCGGCCAGCAGTACCAGGCCGCCAGCCGCTTCAAGGCCAAGCGCGCCCTGCTCGACGTGCTGGACGAGAAGCATGACTTCGAACTGCCCCCTGGCATGGTGGACAGCGAGTTCAACGCCATCTGGGCTCAGGTGGAGCAGGAGCGCGCTGCCGGCGAACTGTCCGACGAGGACAAGGAAAAGACCGAGGAGCAGCTCCGCGCCGAGTACCGCAAGATCTCGGAGCGCCGCGTGCGCCTGGGTCTGGTGCTCGCCGAGATCGGCCAGCGCAACAATGTCCAGGTCTCCGACCAGGAAATGCAGCAGGCGCTGATCAACGAGGTCCGCCGCTATCCGCGCGAGCAGCAGCAGCAGGCGTTCGAGTTCTTCCGCTCCAACCCGCAGGCTTCCGCCCAGCTCCGTGCGCCGATCTACGAAGAGAAGGTCGTGGACCTGATCCTGGAGCGGGCCAAGGTGGAGAACACCCCCGTCTCCAAGGAAGAGCTGTTCAAGGAAGACGAGCTGCCCGAAGGCTACGGGGAGTAATCCGGACGCAGGATCCCTCCCCCCCAATCGGGGAGGGATCGCGGAGCCGCCTTGCAAGCGTCGCCGGGCCACGCGATATCTGGATCGACAGCGCGCGGTCGTCCGGCCGCTGACGCCCAGCGATACAATCGAGAGAAGGCCGCCGTATGCGCGATCCCGACATGCTTATGAGCCTGGTTCCCATGGTGGTCGAACAGACCAGCCGGGGGGAGCGGGCCTACGATATCTTTTCGCGCCTGCTGAAGGAGCGGATCATCTTCCTGACGGGTCCGGTGGAGGACGGCATGGCCGCGCTCATCACCGCCCAGCTCCTGTTCCTGGAGTCGGAGAACCCCAAGAAAGAGATCGCCATGTACATCAACTCGCCAGGCGGGGTGGTGACGAGCGGCCTGGCGATCTACGACACCATGCAATACATCCGCAGCCCGGTCTCGACCGTCTGCATCGGCATGGCGGCGTCCATGGGCTCCTTCCTGCTGGCGGCGGGCGAGCCCGGCCATCGCGTGGCTCTGCCCAATGCCCGCATCATGGTCCACCAGCCTTCCGGCGGTTTCCGCGGGCAGGCCTCGGACATCGAGCGGCACGCCGAGGATATCATCAAGACCAAGAAGCGCCTGAACGCGCTCTACGCCAAGCACACCGGAAAGCCGGTGGAAGAGATCGAGCGGTCGCTCGATCGCGACAATTTCCTGTCGGCGGAGGAATCCAAGGATTTCGGCCTGGTGGATCATGTCTACGAGAAGCGTGACATAGCCGAGGGCGTGGCGTCGGCCTGATACGCCCACCGCTTTCACCCTGACCGGAGCGCGGCTGGCCTCAGGCCCGGTCGCGCTCGATTCCCCCCCCGAAAGACACAGCGCGATGGCCGCCGAAATCGGTTCCCGTTCACGGTCGCCGCTTCACTTCGGATCAACTCCCCTGAGGTCGAGGCTATTCCCATGTCTGGCAGGGCTGGGGCTGGTGGCGGTCGCCGCCTGGACCGGGCATGCGGCGGCCGAACAGAACGCGGTGGGACCCAACGGTTCGATCAGCATCGTCGTGGACCACGTCCATGACAACAAGGGCCACGTGCGCGTGGACATCTGCACCCAGCCCACCTTCCTGAAGGCCGAGTGCCCCTATTCCGGCGCTTCGCCTGCCGTCAAAGGTGTGACCACGGTGGTCCTTACCGACGTGCCGCCCGGCGTCTACGCGGCGCAAATCTACCACGACCGCAATGACAACCACACGGTGGACCGCCGGTTCGGCATTCCGATCGAAGAGATCGGTTTTTCCAACAATGCGCCGGTCGGCCTGCACGGGCCGAAGTTCGAACACGCCGCCTTCGTCCACGATACAACCGACCAGAATATCGAGATCAAGCTGCGTCGGTTCGAGTAGGCCCTTCTTTCGTCCCAAAATGACACGTTGAGAGCGGCATTTACCCTGTTTAAGCGCCAGGGTGGTCCGTAACGGGCCAAATTCACCATAGGTTGCGCAACCTGAGGCGGCGCCGTTGATGCTTCACGGCAGTCGGCTCCCACGGAGCCCTGCGGCTCAGGAGGGGCCGTGGTCGCAGCCGTCCAAGACGGCCTCTCAGGAGACTGCAAGATGAGCAAGACGATTGTTGTGCTGGCGGTAGCGTCCGCCACTCTGTTCGCCGCCGCCGCTTCGGCCCACGGCCGGAGCCCCAGCAACAATGAAAGCTATGGCCATAACCAGGGCCACAAATCCGCCCCGGCCGTTTCAGCCGGCGTCGGCGCCAAGGTGGCGCCCCTGGGCACGGCGGCGGGCGTCGGCGCCACGGTCGGCGGCCGCAACGGCCTGCTGGACGTGCAGGCGGGCGTGCACACTCCCGTCGCCAATGTCGGGGTGGGCGTCGAGGCGGGCGGCCGCAACGGCCAGCTGCTGTCGCTCGACCTCGGCGCTTTCAGCGGCGGCGTGGGCCGCTAAGCCTGGATCTTGCGCCGCTCCTGCCCACGAGGGCGGAGCGGAGCGCGCTGGGATCTGTCGCACCCGGATTTCCAGCCCGTTCCCGAACCCGCCTTCGCGGGAAAGAGCGGCGAACAGCGATCATTTCGCATCGAGACCGGAGGGCGGGGAGGATTCCCCGCCCTTTTCTCGTCCCGGGCGTCGTATCCGATCGGAGAACGCGCCATCGTCGCGCTTGCGAGGGTGGAAACGGGCGGCCATATGGCGGCCTTCACTTTCAAGGAACGCCAATGGACGCCGACCTGCTGCACGACATCGTGTCCGCCGCCCTTCGCAGCGGCGCCGACGCGGCCGAGGCGGCTATGTCGGAGCGGCAGGCTCTTAGCGTCTCCGTACGGCTCGGAGACCTCGAGGAGGTCGAGCGCGAGGAATCCCGCGACCTCGGCCTGCGGGTGTTCGTCGGCCGCCGCCAGGCGGTGGTGTCGGGCTCGGACCTGTCTCCCCCCGCCCGCGCCAAGCTGGTGGAACGCGCGGTGGCCATGGCCCGGGCCGCGCCAGAGGACCCCTATGCCGGCTTCGCGCCCGAGGCTCGGTTGGCCAAGGGGCCGGCCCCGGACCTCGATCTTTATGATCCTTCGGAATTTTCCGCCGAGACCCTGGAGGTCCAGGCCCGGCGAGCCGAGGACGTTGCCCGCGCTGCGGATGGCGTGACCAACACGGACGGCGCTTCGGCGAGCTGGAGCAGTGGAACCTGGGGGCTGGTGACCAGCCACGGCTTCCACGGAAGCCTGCAGGCCAGCAGCTTCTCGCTGTCCGCTTCCGCCATCGCGGGCCAGGGCGCGGGCATGGAGCGGGGCGGTGAGGGGCGCGGGACACGCCACGCCGAGGACCTGCCTTCGCCGGAAGAGATCGGACGGGAGGCCGCCCGGCGCGCGGTGGAGCGGGTCGGCGCGCGCAAGATCGACAGCCGTACCGCGCCGGTGATCTTCGAGAACCGCCAGGCCACCTCGCTGATCGGTCCGTTCGTGGGCGCTATCAGCGGGCCGGCCGTGGCGCGCGGCGTCTCGTTCCTCAAGGACAAGCTGGGCCAGCAGGTGTTCTCGTCGGCCATCAATCTGGTGGACGATCCGCTGAGGGCGCGTGGCCTTGGCTCTTCGCCGTTCGACGATGAGGGCGTGGCGGTTGGCCCTCGCGCCCTGGTCCAGGATGGCGTCCTGGCGACCTGGCTGCTCAATTCGTCCTCCGCCCGGCAATTAGGATTGGAGACCACGGGCCACGCCTCGCGCGGCCTCGCCGGCCCGCCAGGGGTCTCCACGCACAACCTGACGCTCCAGCCCGGCGAGGCGTCCCTGCAGGAGCTGATGAGCCAGGCCGGCGAAGGTCTGCTGATCACCTCGATGTTCGGGCCGTCGCTGAACGCCAACACGGGCGACTGGTCGGCCGGGGTGTCCGGCTTCTGGTTCGAGGGCGGCGCGATCGCCTATCCGGTCACCGAGATAACGGTGGCCGGCAACCTGCTCGACATCTACGCCCGTCTGGTTCCTGGCTCGGACCTGGAGATTCGGGGGGCCAGCAACGCGCCGTCCCTGCTGGTGGACGGGCTGGCGATCGCTGGCCGATGATGACCTTCGCCGCCGAGCTGGAACTGATCTCGGCGGCGGCGCACGAGGCCGCCCGTATCGCGCTGGACTATCGTGCGCGCGGACTGACGGTGCGCAGCAAGCCCGGCGGCTCCCCGGTCACCGATGGGGACCTCGCTGTCGACGCCTTCCTGAAGGCCGAGCTCATGCGGGCGCGCCCCGGCTACGGCTGGTTGTCGGAGGAGACGCCCGACACCATCGAGCGGCTGCGGGCGAGGCGGGTGTTTATCGTGGACCCGATCGATGGCACGACCGCCTACATCAGCGACCAGCCCTGGTTCGTTATCGCCGTGGCGGTGGTCGAGGCTGGGCGGCCGGTCGCGGGCGTCATCCATGCGCCGGTGCTGGACGAACACTACACCGCGATCGCGGGCGGCGGGGCCACCCTGAACGGAAACCCGATCCGCGCCAGCGACACCGACATGCTGGAGGGCTCGGCCATGGCCGGCGATCCGCGGCTGTTCCGCAGTCCCCGATGGCCGCAGCCCTGGCCGGAAGACATGCAGGTGGCCCAGCGCAACGCCCTGGCCTACCGCATGGCGGCGGTGGCGGCCGGCGCCTTCGATGCGGCGGTGTCGCTCGGCTGGAAGAACGACTGGGACGTGGCCGCGGGCGATCTGATCGCGAGGGAAGCCGGCGCCCGCTCGACCGATCCGCTTGGCCGCCCGCTGGTGTTCAATTCGCCACGGGCGCGCAATCCCGGCCTGGTTTGCGCCGCGCCGCGCCTCCACCCGTTGATCTTGGCGAGGACCGCGCCTATCGACCTGCCCGCCGACGCCTGACGCCGGCGCGCTTAAACTCCAGGACCGCCGCCATGGCCGACGCCTCTTCCACTCAGCTTCTGCACATCGTCATCGGCGGCGAGCTCAAGAGCGTCGACTGCCAGGAGTTCCGCGATCTGACCAAGGTGGAGTTCGTCGGTGCGTTCCCGAACTACGCCGCGGCCCACGTCGCGTGGAAGACCCGCGCCCAGGCCACGGTGGACAACGCCCTGATGCGCTTCTTCATCATCCACGCCCACCGCCTGCTGGACCCCTCCAAGGACGCGTAAGGCTCCTTTTCGGAGGGGAGTCCCTTACTCCCGTCGCAGCAGTGTCTCGGTCACGAAGCTCCCCATCACCCCGGCGTCGAAGTCGCGGCGGATCTGGTCATGGTCGTAGGATGGCGAGGACGCCCACTCGACCAGGCTGAGGCCTTGCGGTTCCCCTTCGGCCAGATAGCGCTCGAACATGTAGTCGAGCACCCCGGTCTTGCCCTGGCGCACGTGCAGGGTGCGCAGCGACAGCTGTTTCAGCGCCTGGCGGAGGGGCTGGCCGAGGTGGAAGTGGGCGTAGAGCACGCTCATCATGCCGGCCCGGTCCGCGCCCGACTTGCAGTGCATCAGGGCCGGATAGCGGATGGTCTCGAACAACTTCGCCGCCGCCAGCACCTGTTCGCGCGAGGGCGCGTCGCGTGAGGCCACGGCGAAGTTCACCAGGTCCAGACCCAGACGGGCGCAGGCGTCCCGCTCCAATACGTAGAAGCCGGTCTCGTAGCCGCCACCGCGCAGGTTGATCACGGTGCGCACGCCCTGGTCGCGCCACCACTTGAGCTGGAACGGCCATGGCTGGTTGGTGCGCACCAGGTCGGGACCGACCCAGTGGGCGTTCTCGAAGCCGAGCCTGAGGAAGGCGTGGTCCTTCCACAGCAGGTCGCGATAGGCCCGCGTCCGGCCGCCGAAGGTCGATAGGTCGTAGCCGTCCAAGCCGCGTGTCTCCGGAAACAACGTCCCGCTATATGGGGATGAAGGCCGTACCGCCACCGCGACCGATTTGGCGCACTTGGGCGCAGCGCGGTCGCGAACGCTTGACACTGTGGCTTCGCGGACCCACCCCATGGGGCATGAAGGCGTCTTCCGCCCCCCCCTCGGCGGACACGGTCTCCCACCGCGTCCTGGCCATTCGCATGTTCCGCACCTACCTGGCGCCGCGCTGGCGAGGGCTGGCGCTTGCGATCGCGCTCGCCGTGATCGTGGGTGCGCTTACGGGCGTGCTCACCGGGATTCTGAATCCGGTCGTCAAGCTGATCTTCGAGAAGAAGAGTTCGGCGAGCCTGATCCGTCTGCCGTTATTGATCATCGTCCTCGGCCTGGTCCGTGGTGTCGCCCAGACTGGCCAAGCCTGGATCACCAACCGGATCGGCCACCGCATGGTCGGCGACATCCAGATGGAGCTTTTCGGCAAGCTGATCCGCGCCGACCTCGCTCGCCTGCGGAACGCCCACTCCGGTTCCTACGTCTCGTCGGTGCTCTATGACGCCGGGCTGATCCGCGAGGGGGCGACGACTGGCATCGTCAACTACACCCAGGCGGGCGTCGCCGTGATCGCCAGCCTCGCCGTCATGTTGACCCAGGACCTGCTGCTGACGGTGATCGTCCTGTGTTCGGCCCCCCTGTTGTCGTGGGTGCTGGGCTGGTTCCGCCGTTCGACCAAGCGGGCTGCGGAAGGCGCCATGGCCGAAACTTCCGCCCTCTCGACGGCGGTCATGGAAAGCCTCGACGGCGTGAAGCTGATCAAGATCGACAATCGTGAGGCCTACGAGGAAGCCCGGGTGGCCGAGGTCGTGGATCGCCGTCAGCGCTTCATCATCAAGGGAGCCAACGCCCGAGCCGCTGCGGCTCCCGCCACCGAAACCCTGACCATGGTGGTCGTGGCGCTGGTGATCGCCTACGCGGGCTTCCGCTCCATTCATGGCGGTGGCGATCTCGCGCGTTTCGTGGCGTTCCTCGGCGCGCTGATGGCGATGTCGCAGAACCTGCGGCAGGTGGCCAATCTGCAGACTGTGATCACCGAGGGCCTGACAGCTGCGGGCCGGCTGATGGCCGCCATGGATGTCCAGCCTGAAGTGGTCGATGCGACGGGGGCGCGGTCGCTCGAACTAACCAACGCCTCTATTCGTTTTGAAGATGTATCCTTCGCCTACGACGCCGCTGCTCCGGCCCTGTCGGGGGTTAATCTGGAGGTGCAGCGCGGAGAGACCGTGGCGCTGGTCGGCCCCTCGGGCGGCGGCAAAAGCACGATCCTCAGCCTGATCCCGCGCTTCTACGACGTCACCTCCGGTCGGGTGACGATCGATGGCGTCGACGTGCGCGACGTCACCATGGCCTCCCTGCGGGACCACATCGCGCTGGTGACGCAGGAGCCGTTCCTGTTCGACGACACCCTGCGCGCCAACATCGCCCATGCTCGCCCCAACGCCACCGACGCTGAGGTCGAGGCCGCCGCCCGCGCCGCCGCCGCCCACGAGTTCATCGAGACCCTGCCCAAGGGCTACCTGACCCAGGTTGGCGAGGCCGGCGCACGCCTCTCGGGGGGGCAGCGCCAGCGTATCGCCATCGCTCGCGCCTTCCTCAAGAATGCGCCGATCCTACTGCTCGACGAAGCCACCAGCGCGCTCGACACCGAGAGTGAGGCCAAGGTGCAGGCGGCGTTGGAGCGGCTGATGGCCGGCCGCACCACCTTCCTGATCGCCCACCGCCTGTCGACGGTGCGGGCGGCCAATCGCATCTACGTCATCGAGGGGGGGCGCGTGGTGGAGGTGGGCGACCACGCCAGCCTCGCGGCCCAGGGCGGGCTCTATGCCCGGCTGGCCCGCGCCCAGAACCTCGACGTCATCACCCGGGCGGCTTCGTGATCCAATCCGCGCTCCTCCCCGCGCGAAGGGGACGGATATGAACTTCAAAACCTTCTTCCGTGCGCCACAGGTCCAGGGCGCGCTGGCGGTTGTCTTGTCGGCCTATCTGGACTTCGCCCTGAAGACCACGCGCTGGACCTTCGAGAACCGGGCCACCGCCGATGAGGCGGTGGCGTCCACGAAGGGGATCATCGGCTGCTTCTGGCATGGCCGCATTCCTCTCGGCCCCGCCTGCCGCGAGGTGCTGGCGCACAAGCCGCGCAAGGTGATCATCTCGCTGTCTCCCGACGGCGAATTCATCGCCCGGGCCATGGCGCGCCTGAGCTTCCCCGCCATCCGCGGTTCCTCGGCCCGCAAGGACGACAGCGCCAACGCCAAGGGCGGGGCGGGCGCGACGATGGAGAGCCTGCGCTTCCTGCGTTCCGGTGGGGTGGTGGCGATCACTCCCGATGGGCCGCGCGGGCCTGCCGAGGAGATGGCGGCGGGGGCGGTGACGTTGGCTAAGGTGTCCCGCGTGCCGGTGTTCCTGATCGGCCTGCACGCCGCGCCCAGGTTCCGGTTGAGAAGCTGGGACAAGACCCTGTTCCCATTGCCCTTCGGTCGTGGCGCTGTGGTGTTCGACGGCCCGCTGTATGCGCCGCGCGACGCGGACGACGCGGCCATGGAGGCGTTACGGCTGGATTGGCAGGCGCGCCTGACCGCTGCAAACTCCCGGGCGGCTACGCTGGTAGGGTAAGGAGGCTCGCGTGAGCTGGGCGCTGACCGCCTATCGTGGTGCGACAGGCCTGCTGGAGCCGCTGGCTCCAGTGCTGCTGCGCGCACGCGTAAGGCGGGGCAAGGAGGACGCCGCGCGGCTGTCCGAACGCCTGGGCCAGGCCTCCCTGGCGCGGCCGGATGGGCGTCTCGCGTGGCTGCACGGCGCCAGTGTGGGCGAGAGCCTGTCGCTGTTGCCGCTGGTGAACGCCCTTTCCGACCGCGATCCGGCGCTGAACCTGTTGGTCACTTCCGGGACGGCGACCTCGGCCTCGCTGCTGGGCCAGCGCCTGCCCGAACGGACGGTGCACCAGTTCGTGCCCGTCGACGCGCCGCGCACGGCATCGGGCTTCGTGGATCACTGGAAGCCGGACATGGCGGTGTTCGTCGAAAGCGAACTCTGGCCGAACCTGCTGCTGGAAAGCCGCGAGCGGGGCGCACGCACCGCCCTGGTTTCCGCACGCCTCTCCAAATCGAGCGTTGACGGCTGGGCGCGGTTTCCCGCCGCCGCCCGCAAGCTCGTGGGGGGCTTCGACCTGCTGCTGCCCCAGGACGAGGCCGCGGCCCAGGGGCTGATCCGCCTCGGAGGCCGCGACGACGGGCGGCTGAACCTGAAACTGTGCGGCGAGCCGTTGCCGGTGGATTCGGACGCCCTCGCGCAGGTCCGCAGTGAGATCGGCGACCGCCCCGTCTGGCTCGCGGCCTCCACGCATCCGGGCGAAGAGGTGCTGCTACTGGAGGTGTTCGCCTGGCTGAGGGATCTGCCGCAGCGCCCGCTCCTGGTGATCGTGCCGCGCCATCCCGCCCGCGGTCCGGCCGTGGCCGCAGAGGCGCGAAGCGAGGGGCTCCAGGTGGCGCGCCGCGCCATGGGCGACGGGGTGAGGCCGATGACCGAAGTCTATGTCGCTGATACGCTCGGTGAACTGGGCCTGTGGTTCCGCCTGGCCTGTCTGGCGATCATCGGTGGTTCGCTGGTCAGCGGCGTGGGCGGCCATAATCCGCTGGAGGCGGCCCGACTGGACTGCCCGACGGCGGCGGGGTCGCATGTGGCCAACTGGCGGTCGGTCTACGACGCCTTGCACGCCGAGCACGCCGTGCGCCGGGTCGAAGGGGCTGCCGGACTGGCGGGGGTGATGGCCGAGGCGCTGGCGGATCCGGCCAAGCTGCGCGCCCAGGCTCGCCAGGCGGCGGTGTTCGCCGCCCGCGAAAGCGGGGCGGTCGATACGGCTGCAGCCCGGCTTATGGCGTTGCTTGCATCGACGGGAACCTCTTGAAGCTCGCAACGCCGCGCTGGTGGTACATGCGCGAAGACGCGCCTGCCCCGATCGCCCGCCTCCTGCTGAAGCCGGTCGCCTGGGGCTGGGCGGCGGCGACTGCCCGGCGGATCGCAAGGGCGCAGCCGGTCGATCCCGGCGTCCCGGTGATCTCGATCGGCAATCTGACGGTCGGCGGCTCGGGCAAGACGCCGATCGCCCGCGAGGTGCTGGCGAGACTGCGCGCGCGGGGTGTGGACGCCCATGGTCTTTCGCGCGGCTATGGTGGACGTCTCGCCGGTCCGACCCGCGTCGAGCTGCAGGTCCATACGGCGATCGATGTAGGCGACGAGCCACTGATGCTCGCCGGTGACGCGCCCATGTGGAT
>JBARAK010000651.1:0-6916 GCA_049791955.1 Caulobacteraceae bacterium | reverse complement strand
GCCTGAGGGCGGGCGTTCCTGGAGCGTGATGGCCGCAAGTGGAAGCCGGTTGCGGCGGCCGTCACGCTCTAACTATATGATTTAAAGCCTTTTTGTCCCGTTCGAATGGGTTCGTTTGAACGGGAAGGCACTAGCGCGCCGCCAGCAGCGCCCCCAACCGGTCCGGGGTTCCCGGTATGCGCTCCAGGTGCGGGTATCGCAGGCCGCCGGTATAGGCGATGCGGGCGGTCGAGACGCGGTCGCCGGTCTTGAGTTGCAGCTCGATGGGGCCGCCGGCGCGGGCGGCGGTGATGGCGTCCTTCAGCCGGTCGCCGGAGTAGGTCAGGCCGTTGACCGCCAGGATGGTCGCGCCTGGGACGAGGCCGGCCGCCGCCGCGGGTCCCGACCAGGCGAGGCCGCCGACCTTGCCATCCTTGTCGATGCTGGCGCCGATGGAGAAGCTGAGGTCCACGTCGCCGTCGCGCGCCTCGACGCTCTTGAAGTAGGGCGTCGGCGTCTCGCTGAAGGCCAGGCGGTAGCCGCCGCGCTTCAGGCCGTCGAGCAGGGTGGTCGAGCCCAGGCCCTCGACCCGCGCCTTCAGGAAGCCGGCCCAGTCGTAGGGCGTCACCGCATTCAGCGCGGCGACCACATCCTCGAAGGTGTAGGTGTCGGTGACGTAGCTGCCGTCGCGCATGCCGAAGAAGCCGCGCGCGAAGTCGTCCAGCGACTTGCGTCCGTTGGTGCGCTCGCGGATCAGGGTGTCGGCGTCCAGCCAGATCAGCGTCCCTTCGTCGTAATAGTCCGCCGACCGCTGCCAGTCGGTCCAGGCCGGGGAGCGCTGGTAGGCGATGATCGGGACGTTGGTGGTGTCCGCCAGCGAGCGCCAGTCCCGGCCGCTTTCGGCCGCATAGGTCGCCGCCTTCAACGCCCATTCGTCGAGCATGTCCTGCGGCGTCGACATTCCCGAGCGCGCGGCCAGCACATTGCCCCAGAACTCGGTCTGGCCTTCGTAGACCCACAGCAGGCTGTCGCGCATCGGGGTCTCGAAGTCAGGCGTCCACAGGTCCGCCGGCCGGCGGAACTTGCCGTTCCAGCTGTGGACATACTCGTGGGACAGGAAGGCCTGGGTCCAGAGGTTCTTGACCGGGTCGGTGAAATACGTCGGCCCCAGGCCGTCCTCGCTCGACCGATGGTGCTCCAGCCCCTTGCCGCTCATCTCGTGGCTCAGCCACAGCAGGATGTCGTAATGGTCGTAGTGGTGGGCGCCGAACAGGGTGTCGGCCTGGCGGACCAGCGATTTCAACGCTTTGACCTGGTCGGGGGTGGCGGCCAGGTCCTTGTCCTCGTCGCCGAAGATGTTGATCCGCACCGGGGTGGGCGAGTCGCTCAGCGCGACGCTGCGGACGTGGTCTCCGGACACCAGCGGGGAATCGACCAGGGTGTTGAGCGGGACCGGTGAGAAGCTGACCGTGTCGCCCTGGCGTTTCGCGCCGTCGAGCGCGGTGGCGAATTTCCAGTCCTTCGGCAGGGCGACGCTGGGGTCGTAGGTAAGGCCGCGCGCGAAATAGCCGGCCGGATAGAGCAGCACAGCGTTCCAGTTGATCACCAGCATGTCGGGGGTGGCGACCACCGCGCCCCCGCGGCCGCCGATCGAGGTGATATCCTGGAACGCGACCTCGAGGCTGGCGGCGCCGGCCGGGACGTCGATGTGGAAGGCGTACATGTCGACCGGGTCCCGCGTCCATGCCACCGCCCGCCCGCCCGCGCTGATCTGCAGCCCGCCCATCTGGCTGATCGGACCAGTCGGGGAATGGTTGCCGGGCAACCACTTTGGATAGAGCAGCACCATCGGGCCGGACTGGGCGACCGGTATGGTCTCGCGCACCTGGAAGATGCGCCGGGTGGTGTCGGTGACGTCGACCGAAAGCCCAATGTCGCCCGGATAGGGCAGGTCGCGCGGGGCGGCGATGGGCGGGGGCAGGGGCGTCAGCTGCGGGTCCGTCGAGGCCGCAAACGCGCCGTGCGCCGCCGTCGAGGCGAGCAGAAACGCCAGTATGGTACGCAAGGTCAGCGCCCTCTTCGAACCAGCCCATCGGAACACCGGCGAATATACCTGTGGTATAGGCGCGCCGATCCAACAGCAGATGTTGATGTGCCTGACGCCGATCAATGCCCGGCATCGAGCAGCGCCGTTACGATCGCCTTTTCGATGGAGCATCGGGGCTGGTCAAATTAACGTTTGGACAGGGCGATATCGGCATCTGTCCCGGCTCCGCACTTGGCGGGCCGGCTCAAGCCTCTTGTCTCAAGCCTCCCGCCTTAAGCTTCTCTGGGCGCGGGGGTGGCGGGAGCGGACCTGAGGCGGGCGATGCGTTCCCTGGATTGGGCGAGCGCTTCCTCGAGCTCGACGAGCACCTGCTCGGCCCGCGTGGTGTCCTCCCCGGCGGCGCGCATGGCGGCCAGGGCGAGACGGTGTTGCGCCACCCGCTCGGCGTTTTCCCGCACGATACGGCGGGCGCTTCTGATGTCCTCCTCGCGAGCCATGCCGAAATTGTAGCGAGTAGAGCCGCGGTTTTACAGCCAGGGGAGACCTTAAACGGTTCCGGGCGCAGCCGGGACCGCCTCCATCTTCCGAAATTGCCGTGAAGCTTCAAGACTTGCCCCGCCGCGCTGACCACCCCCTGGGCGCAAACGGAGCAGCCGGCCCGGAATGAGCGTGAAACGCGCAACTTGGGCGTCTCCCCGGCCGTCATCTGTTTACGGCGGGACGGCGGCAAAAAGGCTCATGTAGCAATTGAGTAACAAGTGGGAGGCGCGAGCATGAGGGCCACGGGGCATAGTGTCGTCGCTGAATTGCCTGTCGCGTTTCGGGAGGAATACCGGGAACTTCCTGGCGATCGTTCGCCGACGCGGCTGGTCCCGGCTAAATTCGAGGCGTCGAAACCCCTTCGGATCGCCATCGTCCACGAATGGCTGGTGACCTATGCGGGTTCCGAAAAGGTGCTCTCGGCCATGCTGAGCGATTTCCCCGATGCGGATCTGTTCTGCCTGGTCGATTTCAGCCAGGGGAAATACGCCGAAAAGTTCAACGGCAAGGTCTTCCAGACCAGCTACGCCCAATACTTCCGGCCCCTGCTGCGGTCGCATCGCAACATGCTTCCCATCATGATGATGGCGGTCGAGCAGTTCGATATGTCCGGCTATGACATAATCATATCGAATACGCACTCGGTGGCGAAGGGCGTCATCACCGGGCCGAACCAGCTCCACGTCAGCTATTGCTATACCCCGATGCGCTACGCTTGGGATCTGCAGCATCAATACCTGCATGAGCAGGGCATGAGCGCCAACCTGCGCGGGATGATCGCCAGGTACGTGCTGCACAAGGCCCGCATCTGGGACAGCCGCACGTCCAGCGGCGTTGACCACTTCATCGCCTGTTCCAAGTACATCTCGCGGCGGATCTGGAAGGCCTATCGCCGCCGTTCCAGCGTGATCTATCCCGGCGTCGACACCGACTATTATCAGCCGGGCGGTGTGAAGCAGGACTTCTACCTGACCTCCTCGCGCATGGTTCCCTACAAGAAGATCCCCCTGATCGTGGAAGCCTTTAAGCACATGCCCGACAAGACGCT
This sequence comes from Caulobacteraceae bacterium, assembly GCA_049791955.1. GTDB lineage: Bacteria > Pseudomonadota > Alphaproteobacteria > Caulobacterales > Caulobacteraceae > CAHJWH01. The sequence goes on along the minus strand of JBARAK010000651.1, from coordinate 3,302 downwards.
GGTGGTGATCGGGGACGGTCCGCAATACGCCGACGTGGTCAAGGCCGCCGGCCCCAACGTCCAGGTGCTAGGCTACCAGAGCGACGAGGTGCTGCGCCGCCACCTGCAGGCGGCCAAGGCCTTCATCTTCGCCGCCGAGGAGGACTTCGGAATCGCACCGCTGGAGGCGCAGGCCTGTGGCACGCCGGTGCTGGCGTTCGGCAGCGGCGGCGCCTGCGAGACCGTGATCGACCAGGTCACGGGGCTGCATTTCCGGGAGCAGACCACCGAGGCCATATGCGACGCCGTCGAGCGCTTCGAGGAAACCGGGGTGAGCGCCGACGCCCAGGCGCTGCACGACCACGCCGAGGCGTTCTCGACCCGCCGTTTCCAGCGCCAGTTCAAAGAGAAGGTCGAGCAGCTCTGGGAAAGGCACCAGCGCCGCGTGCAGGTGGGAGCGGCTTGATGACCAGGACGGCCTTCATCACGGGGATCACCGGCCAGGACGGCGCCTATCTCACGGCGCTGCTGCTCGGGAAAGGCTATCGCGTCGTCGGCGGCCACCGCCGCACCAGCGCGCAGACGTTCTGGCGGCTGGCCGAACTGGGGGTGCTGGACCACGAGCGGCTGGCGCTGCTCGAACACGACCTGACCGACTTCAGTTCGAGTCTTCGGGCCATTTCGCTGGCGGAGCCGGACGAGGTCTACAATCTCGGGGCGCAGAGCTTCGTGGCCGTGTCGTTCTCGCAGGCCTCCACCACGGCGCAGATTTCGGGCCTGGGGGCCCAGACCCTGATGGAGGCGGTGCGCACCATCGATCCGGGCATCCGCTTCTACCAGGCCTCTTCGGCCGAGATGTTCGGCAAGGTGCAGGCGGTTCCGCAGGACGAGGCGACGCCGTTCTACCCGCGCAGCCCCTACGGCATCGCCAAGCTGTTCGCCCACTGGTCGGCGGTGAACTACCGCGAGGCCCACGACATGTTCGTAAGCAGCGGCATCCTGTTCAACCACGAGTCCCCGCTGCGGGGCGAGGAGTTCGTCACCCGCAAGATCGCGCGGGCGGCGGCGCGGATCAGCCTGGGCCGGCAGGGCGTGGTGAAGCTCGGCAACCTCGATGCGAAGCGGGACTGGGGGTTCGCCGGCGAGTTCGTTGAAGGCATGTGGCGGATGCTCCAGGCCGGTGCGCCCGGAACCTTCGTCCTGGCCACCGGGGCGACCACGACGGTGCGGGACTTCACCGCCCTGGCGTTCCGCGCGGCTGGCATGGAGATCGCCTGGGAGGGCGCGGGGCTCGACGAGGTTGGCCGATGCGCCCGCAGCGGCCGGGAAGTGGTGGTGGTCGACAAGGCGTTCTTCCGCCCGGCGGAGGTGGATGCGTTGGTGGGCTGTCCCCATAAGGCCGAAGAGGTGCTGGGGTGGCGTCCGAAGGTGTCGGTGAGCGAGCTGGCCGCGATGATGGTCGCCGCCGATCTGGCGCGCGAGGGCGTTGAGCGCCACGCCGTGCGGGAGGCGCGGGAGACCGTCGACAGCTAGGGCGTATCCGCCGCTCTGCGTTGCGCCGCCCCGCGATCTGCGGTTGTATGCGCCCGCGTGGGTCGGGGGTTCGGGCGGTGATCAGACTTGCTGTGCTGCTGGCGGCCGTGATCGCGGCGTCGCCTCTTCCATCGGCGTTCGCCCAGGACGCCCCAGCCGAACCCGGCCCCGCCCAAGCTGCTCCGGCCGCTGCACAGGCCGGCTCTGTACATGATCAATGGCTGACCGTGACGCTGGACGGGCGTCGTATGAATCTGGCCGCGCGCGTGTTCCAGCCGTCGGGAAGCGGCCCCTTCCCGCTGGTGGTGATCCATCACGGCACCCCCGTCAGCATGGACGACGCCCGCTCGACCAAGCTGGGCTTCAGCCGGGGCGCGCGGTGGTTCATGTCCCAGGGCTATGAGGTGGTGGTGGCGCTGCGGCCGGGGTTCGGCGCCTCGGATGGACCGTACATGGAGCCGTCGGGGTCCTGCCGCGACCGTGACTATGTGCGCGACGGGCGGGAGACCGCGGCCGTCGAGGCGGCGATCGTGGAGAGCGCAGCGGCCCTGCCGGGAGTGGACCCCCATCGGATCGTCGTGGTCGGGCAGTCAGCCGGTGGTTTCGGCGCCATCGCCCTGGCCGATACGCCGCCGCCCGGCGTGGTGGGGGTGATCAGCTTCGCCGGTGGGCGGGGCGGGGACGCCCACGAGCACATCTGCAGTGGCGAGGCGCGGCTGGTCGAGGCGACCGCGACCTTCGGTAGGGCCAACCGGGTCCCGCAGCTCTGGCTGTTCGCCGCCAACGACCACTTCTTCGCGCCTCCGGTGGCGCATGCCATGGCCCAGGCCTATCAGGCGGGCTCCACGCCCCCGGTCCGGTTCGTCGACCTGCCGCCGTTCGGCGAGGACGGCCACAAGACCTTCGCCCAAGCCGACCCGTCCGTCTGGGCGTCCGCCGTCGCGAGCTTCCTGGCCGACATGGTGAAGCCCGCGCCGGCGCCCTGAGCCCCGGAGCCTATTTCCGCGTCTGCTTCGCCAGCTCCGTCTCGAACGCCGCCTGCGAACTGGCGACGATCCGCTGCAGCTGGGTCCGATCGATGAAGGCGTCGCGCCGTCCGGCAGCCTGCCGCGCGCGGCGGCCCAGCACGTCGGCCATCTCGGGGTGGTTGGTCAGCCCACGTCGGCCTTCATCGCCCTCAGGCGCGCGAAGCTGCGGCGGTAGTCGGCGGCGATGGTGGGATAGGTCCGGTTTCCAACCAGCACATTGCCGGCCACCGTCAGGCTGCACGGGACCACGACCTCAAGCGTGCGCCCGGCGTCGCGCACCGGCAGGGACCAGGTGGTGCAGCCGCGCGTATGGCCGGGCGTCAGGTGCGGGGTCAGGACCACGCCGCCCAGGCGGATGGCGTCGCCGTCCTTCAGCACCCGGTCGACCGGTACGGGCGGGAAGGTGCCGGGGCCATAGATGTTGTCGCCCAGGTGGCGGCCGTGATCGAGCGACCAGCGATCGCCCTGGCTGGCCATCATCAGCGCGCCAGTGTCCCGCTTCAGCTGGGCCAGGCCGCCGGCGTGGTCGGAGTGGGCGTGGCTGTTGACCAGCACCTTCACATCCTTCAGCCGGACGCCGAGCGTCGTGATGTTGCGCTCGATCAGTGGCGCGTTCTCCGCCAGCGTGCCGTCGATCAGGATGTCGCCCGCCGGCGAGGTGATCAGGTAGGCGGCCAAGCCCCGCGTGCCGACGTAGTAGACGTTCCCCACGATGCGGAACGGCGCGACCGGCTGGGTCCAGTCCGCCGGCCGGCTGAAGGC
>JBARAK010000650.1:0-6444 GCA_049791955.1 Caulobacteraceae bacterium | reverse complement strand
ACCTCCAGCATGGGCGAGATCGTCGTCACCGCCCAACGGCGGAATGAAAGCATACAGCGGGTCCCAATGACCCTGCAGGCGTTCTCCGGACAGGATTTGTCGAAGCTGAACGTCACCACCCTGGACGACATCCTGAAGTACACGCCCAACGTCACCTACGGCGGCAACGGCCCGGGCCAGGGCACCATCTTTATGCGCGGCCTCAGCGCCGGGGCCGCTGGCAACCAGTCCAGCGCCACCATCGCCAACTTCCCAAACGTGGCCCTGTACCTGGACGACCAGTCCATGCAGTTCCCAGGGCGCAACCTTGACGTCTACATGGTGGACATGGAGCGGGTCGAGGTGCTGGAAGGGCCGCAGGGCACCCTGTTCGGCGGCGGCGCCGAGGCCGGCGCAATCCGCTACATCACCAACAAGCCCAACCTGACCACGTTCAGCGGCAGCGCCGAGGCCATGTATGGGACCACCAGCGGCGGCGGCTCCAACTCTGGCCTCACCGCCGGCCTCAACGTCCCGATCATCCAGGACAAGCTGGCTGTGCGGGCGGTGGTCTATGACGAGGAGCGGGGCGGCTACATCGACAACGTACCGAGCACCTTCACTCGCTCGAACAACGACATCGGCAACTTCTACCTCGGCCTCAACGGCGTCAACGGGGTCTGCCCGAACCACCTGGCGCCGGGACCGGGTAACCGCTGCACCGTGGCCAACTCCGGCCAGGTTAACAACAGCTCCGTCGCCGGCAACGACTTCAATCCGGTGACCTACACCGGCGCCCGCTTCTCGGCGCTGTATGAGTTCAATGCGGACTGGAATGTACTGATCACTGAAAGCTTCCAGAACATGACCGCCGACGGCGTATTCGCCGACGAGCCGATCGGTTCGGACTTCCAGACCCTGAAGCCGCTGCAGGTGACCACTTTCTCGCCGTCCTATGACAAGGACCGTTACGAGAACACGGCCTGGACCGTGAGCGGCAAGGTCGGCCCGCTGAAGGCCATCTATACCGGCGGCTATTCGGACCGCCACATCTCCCAGCAGAACGACTACACCAACTATTCGCGGACCGGCGGAGGCATGTACTATCAGTGCACCGGCGGCCCCACCACCCTTGGCGGCCCCAAGGGGGCGGCGACGCCAACCTGCTTCTCGCCGGTCGCGTTCTGGCAGGACAACGTCACCAGCACCCACCTCAGCAACGAGTTACGCTTCAGCACGCCGGACAACTGGCGTCTGCGCGGCATCGTCGGCGCCTACGAGGAAAACTTCCGCATCTACGACGTGATGAACTTCGACTATAAGTCGATCCCGTCCTGCTCCCCCGGCAACCTGGCGGCCGCCCAGGCGGGCGGTCCGGTCTGCGTCGCCGATGTCCGCCCGGCCGCAGGCTCGACCACCAACGACCCCAGCATCCGCGGCGACAGCACCGGCTTCGGCGAGGATACCCAGCGCGGCTACGACCAGTACGCCGCCTTCGCCTCGGTCGACTTCGACGTGATCCCCGACATGCTGACCATCACGGCCGGCACCCGCTGGTACCAGTACAATGAATTCGAGCTGGGCTCGCAGTACGGCACCAACAGCAGCTGCGTGAACGTGCCCAACGGCATGTGCGGTAGCGGCACTGTCAACATCAACGCCGCCAACGACCATGTCACCTACAGCGGCTTCAAGAGCCGCTTCAACGTGACCTACCGCCCGATGTCGAACCTGATGGTCTACTACACCTTCTCGCAGGGCTTCCGCCCGGGCGGCTTCAACCGCTCGCAGAAATCGGTGATCGACGACGCCAACGGCAATCCGCAGTTCAAGGAGCCGAACAGCTATGCGCCGGACTCCCTGACCAACAACGAGATCGGCCTGAAGAGCGAACTGTTCCAGCATCGCCTGCAGCTCAACCTGTCCGCCTACTACATGGACTGGAGCAACACCCAGATCTCACTGTTCAACCCGGTCGAACAGATCAACACGACCTTCGGCATCAACGGCCCGAGCTACAACGTCAAAGGGGTCGAGGCGCAGTTCGTCGCCCGCGTGACTCACGGCCTGACCATCCAGGGCTCGGGCTCGTACAACGACGACACGCAGTCCAACTCGCCCTGCCTGACCGGCAACATCCCTGGCTCCCCGTCGTTCGGCAAGTGCATCACCCAGGTCCAGGTGAGTAGCGGCCAGACGCAGACCTTCGCCAACCCCTTCGGGACCGTCGGCTCGACCCCGGCCTTCTCTCCGACCTTCCAGGGCAATATGCGGGCCCGCTACGACTGGCGCTTCGGCGAATATCAGCCCTATGTGCAGGGAGGCGTCAGCTACACCGGCAGCATGTTCAACCAGCCGGCAACCTATCCCTCCGGGGCAGGGGTGCTGATCCCGACCACCACCTTCCTGCGCTACGAGCAGGCGGCCTACGCCACCTTCGACGCCGCCATCGGGGTCTCACGCGACAACTGGCACGCCCAGCTGTTCGGCAGCAACCTCGGCAACTCTCACGCCAGCACGTTCACTTCATCGGCCCAGTTCATCAAGACGGAGGTGCCGCTGCGGCCGCGCGTGATCGGGCTGAAGATCGGCGCCAGCTTCTAAATCGAAGCTGATATACGACTGACGACCTCAGGCGGGCGGCGACGCCCGCCGCCCTTTTTTCAGGCTCCATGGACGCGTCCCCAGCCCCCCACCCCGCCTCGTCGACGGAACAGGAGGTCGGTCGGCTGCGAAAGCTGCAGGGCGAAGGCAGTCATGCCGAAGCCTTGCAGGGCGCCCAGGCGCTGCTCATGGCGCTGCCCGAAAACCGCGACCTGCTGCTAGCCGCGGCGTCCAGCCTGCGCCACCTGATGCGCATCTCCGAGTCGCTGGAGATGCTCAACCGCCTGGAACGCACCCACCCGCACTTCAGCCGCATGCACCAGGAACGCGGCCTTTGCCACGTCGCGCTCAAGGATGCGCCACAGGCGATCGACGCCCTGCTGCGCGCCGTGAACATTAACCCCGCGCTGCCGATGAGCTGGCGCATGCTCGAAGGCCTGTACCGGATTTCGGGCGACGCCCAGAACGCCGACATCGCCGCCGCCCATGTCGCCACGCTCAGGCGCCTGCCGGCGGAGGTGACGACCGCTACCGCCCTGTTCTCCGATGGCGACTTGACGCCGGCGGAGAATATCATCCGGGCGTTCCTGCTGCGTTACGGCGACCATCCGGAGGCGATGCGCCTGCTGGCCAAGATCGGCATGGCGCGCGACGTGCTCGATGACGCGGAGGTGCTGCTCGAAGCAACGCTGACGCTGGCTCCGGATCACCATCCCGCTCGGCATGAATACGCCCAATGCCTGATTCAAAGACATAAATACAGTCAGGCAAACGAACAGGCATCCCTGCTTCTCGATCTCGACCCCCGCAACCTCGACTATCGCTCGCTTGCGGCTACCGCTGCGGTCGGCCTTGGAGAGCACGACAGGGCGATCGGGATCTATCGGGACCTGCTGTTGGAAGCGCCCGGCTCAGCCGACCTGCATCTGTGGCTTGGGCACGCCCTGAAAACGGTCGGCCAGGTTCCACAGGCGATCAAGGCCTATCGCGGCGCCGCGGCGGCGCGACCAGACTTCGGCGACGCCTACTGGAGCCTGGCGAACCTGAAAACCTATCGCTTCACCGACGAAGAGATCGCAAGTATGCGAGCCCAGGAAGCGGCGCCGACGACACCCCTCGTGGACCGCTACCACCTCTGTTTCGCGCTTGGCAAATCCCTGGAAGATCAGAGCGAGACGGCCCAGTCGTGGGACTACTACGATCGGGGCAACGCCCTGAAGCGTTCGGAAAGCCGCTACCGTCCCGAAGTCCTCGAGACCAACACGCGCAAGCAGATCGAAATCTGCACCAGCGATTTCTTCGCCCACCGGGCCGGCTGGGGCGATACGCGCCCCGACCCTATCTTCATCCTCGGCTTGCCGCGATCGGGCTCGACCCTGCTCGAGCAGATCCTCGCCTCTCATTCCCTCGTTGAAGGCACCCAGGAGCTTCCCGACATCCAGGCCATGGTCCTGGAGCTCCAGGGGCGGGATCCGGACCTTGACGACCCACGCTATCCAGCAGCGCTGGCCGAAATGAGCCACGCGGATTTTCTCCGGCTGGGTGAGAAATACCTCACTGACACCCAGGTTTACCGGACCGGAAAGCCGTTCTTCATCGACAAGATGCCGAATAATTTCCGCCACATTGGCCTGATCCACCTGATGCTGCCCAACGCCCGCATCATCGACGCCCGCCGCGAGCCGATGTCCTGCTGCTTCAGCAATCTGAAGCAGCTGTTCGCCCAGGGACAGGAGTTCAGCTACAGCGTCGACGACATCTCGCGCTACTACCGGACCTACCTCGATCTTATGCGCCACTGGGACGAGGTCCTTCCTGGGCGCATCCTGCGCGTGCATCACGAGGACGTGGTCACTGATCTTGAAGGCAGCGTAAGACAGATCCTCGACTATTGCGGCCTCGCCTTCGAGCCAGGCTGCGTCGACTTCCACAAGACCCAGCGCAGCGTACGCACGCCCAGTTCCGAACAGGTGCGCCGGCCCATCTTCCGCGACGGACTGGATCAATGGAAGAAGTACGAGCCCTGGCTCGATCCGCTCAAGCTCGCCCTGGGGGATGCGCTGGTGCGCCACCGTGATTAGGGGGAGCCCTCGTCCGCGCCCCGCAATGACGCCCAAGCCCTATTCCGGCGCGGCCCCCAGGGCGCCGGTGGCCAAGGCCAGGGTGGCGGCGGCCGACAGGGCGGTGCTGTAGGCGTCGCTGGAAGCGTTCTTCGCCTGTAGCAGCTGGGTCTCGGCCAAGGTGGTGTCGGTGATTGATCCTACGCCATTGCGGTAGGCGGCCAGGGCCGAGTCGAAGGTGATCTGGGTCGCCGCGGTCAGGACTTCGGAGGCGCTGTAGGCCGACAGGCTGGTGCGCAACGCATTGTCAGCGACCACGATCTCACGCACCGCATCCTCACGCGTGCGGGTCAGCCGGGCCTCGGCGCTGTCCGCCTCGGCCCGCGCCTGGGCCAGGGTAGCGGCCCGCACCCCGCCGTCGTAGAGGGGCATGGTCACCCCGGCGATGACGTTGCCGCCCCAACGGCTCCCGGTGATGTTGCCGGTCCCGGCCCCCTGCCCCACCGCCGGTAGGGCGGTGATGTCGAGCAGGCCGGAATTGTAGTCACCGGTCGCGGACATAAAGACCTTGGGCATGAACTCGGCCTTGGCCGCGCGGACGTTGGCGCGGCTGGCCTTGGCGGCGGCGTAGGCGCTAAGCACGTCGGGGCGCCGGGCCAGCGAAGCCGAGAGGATGCTCTCCACCGAGGCCTGCATCGCCGGGGATAGCTTGCGGCCCGAAACGTCGGCCACCCGGAGCTTGGTAAGCGGCGAGATGCCCATGGCGTTGACGAGGGCCAGATAGGCGTCCTCGGCGCCGCCGGTCGCCTGGACCAGGGCCAGGTTGGCCTGCGCGGTGGCCTGACGCGCCTGAGCGACCTCCATCACCGTGCCGACGCCGTGCTGGTAGCGATCCTCCGCCGCCGCCTGCACCGCCTGGGCGTTCTGGAGCGACGCCTGGGCGGTGTGGACGCGCGCCTGGGCGGCGGCGTTGGCGTAGAAAGCCACGGAGACGGCGTAGATGAGCTGCTGGTGGCTGGCGGTAAAGGCGATGTTGGACATCACCGAGACCTGCTTGGCCGACTCGACCACAGCCGCGCGCTCGCCGAAATCGAACAGCAGCCACTGCACCGAAACCGCCGTGATTACGGCGCTGTCGGAATTGCTGGTGTTGAAGGTCTGGCCAAGCAGACTGGAGCGGCCGCCGCTGGCGCCCAGGAAACCGCCGACCGCCGCCGCGGAGATCTTGGGCAGGTAGGCGCTCTCAGCGACCCCGGCCGCGAGCGCCGTCTTACGCGCGTCGTTCCAGGCGATCCGGGTCGAGGGGTTGTTCAGTTCGGCCAAGTCGATCAGTTCGACCAGGCTGTAGGTCTTGCCGCTGTCGATGGTCGGCGGGGCGGGCGCTTCGGCCAGATCCGAATTGGACGGCAGCACATAGCCCAGGCGGTTGGACGCGGAGCCCTTTTCGCCGGGGATGATCTCGCCGGTCGAAGTGGTGGCCGGCGACCAGGGCTGGTCGGGCCCGTCGGGCGCCATCTTGAGCGCGGAGGTGGCGCAACCCGTCAGCGCCATGGCGCAAAGGACGGCGGCGGCGATCGCCTCAGGCCGGGGCATGGGCGTTTCTCTCTGCTGCGGGCGGTTCGATCGAGAGGCGGGCGATCGTCAGCTCCAGCTGTGCAAGCCGAGCGTCAATCAGCGTCCGCACGGCGGCGCTCGAGGCCTGGTCGTCAGGCCGCGCGTCGGAGGGGGAAACGCCGGAAGGCGCTTCGGCAGGCGACGGCTGGCCCGGCTGCGCGAACCTGTCGGCCAGGCGATCCAGGCG
>JBARAK010000649.1:0-7950 GCA_049791955.1 Caulobacteraceae bacterium | reverse complement strand
CCCCAGTTCGGCCACCGCCGAGCCCCTCAGCCCCTTGCCGGGCGCGAGATAGGAAACCGCTTCCAGCAGGTTGGTCTTGCCCGCCCCGTTGGGACCGAACAGCACCACCGGCCGGCCGTCCAACTCCAGCGCCGCCTCGGCGTAGGAGCGAAAGTCCTTCAGCGTCAGGCGTCGCAGCACAGTCCGGGCCATTGGGGGCCTAGTGGTCTTTCCCATCGCCGATGTCCAGACGGTGGACTGGCGCACTGGCAGCCCGGCCGGGAAAGGATCATCTAGCCTGACCATGCCCACCGACCTGCCTGCGGGCCTCGATCCCGTCCCCGTCTCGGAAATGGCGGCGGCGCCCCGATACATCTCCCGGCGCGATCCGGCCTACCGGCGGGCGAGCCTGGCCCTGGTGCTGGCCGGCTTCTCCACCTTCTCGCTGCTCTACTGCGTGCAGCCGCTGCTGCCGGTGCTGGCGGGGGCCTTCCATGTCGGCGCCACGCAAAGCTCTCTCGCCCTGTCGCTGAGCACGGGGTTCCTGGCGCTATCGATCCTGCTTGCCGGCGCGGTCTCCGAGACGGCGGGGCGCAAGACACTGATGGCCGCATCGCTCGCACTGGCGGCGGTGCTCAACCTGGCGGCCAGCGTCGCGCCGACCTGGCCGTTGCTGCTGATCGCCCGTGGCCTGGAGGGCGTGGCGCTCGGCGGGGCGCCTGCGGTGGCCATGACCTGGCTGTCGGAAGAGATCGATCCGAAGGACCTTGGTTTCGCCATGGGCCTCTACGTCGCTGGCACGGCGCTGGGTGGGATGACCGGGCGCGTGGTGACCGGCGTTGTGGCCGACCTCGGCGGCTGGCGGGCCGCCCTGGCGGCGATCGGAGCGCTCGGGCTGCTGTCGGCGGGGGGCTTCGTCCTGCTGCTGCCGCCTTCGCGCAATTTCATCCGCCAGCGCGACCTCACGACGGGCCACCACCTGCGCGCCTGGGCCGGACACCTGGGCGACCGCGACCTTCCCTGGGTGTTCGCCATCGGGTTCCTGGTGATGGGGGGCTTCGTCAGCGTCTACAACTACGCCGGCTTCCGCCTGACCGCCCCGCCCTACGCACTCAGCCAGACCGCGGCCGGGCTGATCTTCCTGGTCTATCTGTTCGGCATGGCGAGTTCCTCGGTCGCCGGTGGACTGGCGGACCGGCTCGGCCGCGCGCCGGTGCTGATCGGCGGACTGGCGGTGTTCGCCGCGGGACTGGCCTTGACGCTCCTGCGGCCCCTGGCGGCGGTGATCGGCGGGGTGGCGCTAGTGACGGTGGGCTTCTTCATCGCCCATGCGGTGGCCAGCGGCTGGGTCGGGCGACTGGCCCGCCAGTCCAAGGGCCACGCCACCTCCCTGTACCTGCTGGCCTACTACGGTGGCTCCAGCCTGCTCGGATCGGTCGGGGGATGGTTCTGGACCGGCTGGCGCTGGCCGGGCGTCGCGGCGTTCGTCGCGACGACCCTGGTCCTGGCGCTGGCGGCGGCGATCAGGCTGGCCCGTGCGCCGCACCGTCTTCCGATCTCACAGCCAAGCCATTGATTTTCCTGACGACCTGATGACAGCCCGGCTGCCTGCGACGACCTTGCGCCCACCGTTAAGGTGCATTGCAGCAAATTAATTCGACTTTTCGAGGCCAGGGCACCATATACCCCACATCCGCTCTTTCGGAGGCATTTCCTTCCAGTTTCGTGTTTGTGGAGGGAAGGTGTTACCGGAATTTAATAGACAAGCCAGGGCGGAGACGGGCTTCCAAAGGACTAAGAAAATGACCAAGCTGTTCAACCTCACCGACCATTTCGCCAATGCCGGCACCCTGCTCCTGGCGGTGCTGCCCCTGGTGGTGGTGGGCGTTCTCGCCCACTAAGCCGGATGACGCGTCGCCCGACGGGAGCAAGCTCCCGCCGGGCAAAGCCGTCCCGACCCCGGGCTCGGAAGAGCCCATTCCAGACATCTCTCCAGTCGATAAGCTGCGGCTCCGCTCTCCGGAGCCGTTTCCGTTTCGATCAGACACCTTCGTCGCGGACGGAGGCGATGTAGTCCGCGGACCGCATCTCCTCCAGCCGCGACACGGTGCGCTCGAACTCGAACGACCCGTCGCCCGCCGGATACAGCGACTCGGGCTCAGCTTCGGCCAGTACCGCGACCTTCGCCTTCGCCTCGTAAAGCGCATCCACCAGCGACACGAACCGCGCCGCTTCGTTGCGACGGTCCGGCGTGAGTACGGGCACGCCCTCGAGGAACACGGTGTGGAAATGGCTGGCGATGGACAGGTAGTCCTGCGGGCCAAGGTTCGCCCCGCACAGGCTTATGAAGCTCGACCGCAGGTGGCCGCCCACCGTATGGGGCAGGCGGATCTTGCGGCCCGTCACCTCAAGGGTCTCCCCGGTTTCCGCCGCGCCGTCGGTGACGCTGCGCCAGAGGGTGTCGAACGCCGCCTCGGTCCCGGCCTCCACCGGCGCGAAATAGACCTGCTGGCCCTTCAGCCGATCCAGGCGGAAGTCCTTGGGCCCAGCGACCCGCACCACCTCCATCCGCGCCTTGAGCATCGCGATGAACGGCAGGAAGAGCTGCCGGTTCAGCCCGTTCTCGTACAGGGCGTCCGGCGCCCGGTTGGAGGTGGCAACGATCACCACCCCGCGCGCCCACAGGGCCTCGAATAGTCGTCCCAGGATCATGGCGTCGGCGATGTCGGTGACATGGAACTCGTCGAAGCACAGCAGTTGGGCCGTGCCCGCCACGTGGCCCGCGGTCGGCGCTATGGGGTCGTCGCCCTTGGCCTGGCCGAACTGGGCCTTGCGCGCCGCCGGATCGCCCCTACGCCAGATATCCAGCAGGCCATGGATCTCACCCATGAAGGCGTGGAAGTGAACGCGCCGCTTGCGCGCCACCGGCGCCGACTCGAAGAACAGGTCCATCAGCATGGACTTGCCCCGCCCCACCGGGCCGTAGAGATACACCCCGCGCGGCGGCTCCTTGCGGCGCTGCAGGAACGGCAGGCTGAAGCCGGGCTCGGCCAGGGCGTTCAGTTCGCCCTCCAGCCGGGCGAGCGCCTCTATCGCCGCGGCCTGGGCGGAATCAGGCGCGATCTCGCCCTGGCTCAGGCGATCCTGGTAAGCGGCGCGGACAGATAGCGGCATGGGAGCCGGCAATAGCCGAGCGGCGGCCGATGTCCATGCCGCACGACAGGCATCTGTGACCCGGACAGCGGTTTCGTGCAGGGAACATTACGAGACCCCCTTTCGCACGGCCGGGTTTCGGCTAGTCTCGGCGACCCTCGACTTGGACGGGACTCAGCCGAGTCCCGCCGCCTGACCGGACGACGCGATGAAGCTGACGATGGAGCGCTCGGCGCTGATCAAGGCGCTCGGCCACGTGCAAAGCGTGGTGGAACGGCGCAATACGATTCCGATTCTGTCCAACGTGCTGATGTCGGCGGACGGTGGCTCGATCACCTTTTCGGCCACCGATCTCGACATGGAGATCGTGGACGAGACCGGCGCTCAGGTGAGCACCGGGGGGCAGATCACCGCACCCGCCCACACCCTCTACGAGATCGTACGCAAGCTGCCGGAGGGAGCCGACGTGGAGCTGAGCTTCGCCGGCGACGATCCCCGCCTGTCGATCCGGGCCGGCCGCTCGCGGTTCAACCTGCCGGTGCTGCCCGCGGGCGACTTCCCGGTGATGTCGTCGGACACCCTGTCGGAAGCGATCGAGGTGGACGTCAACGACCTGATCCGCCTGATCGACAAGACCCGCTTCGCCATCTCCACCGAGGAGACGCGCTACTACCTGAACGGCCTCTATCTCCACACCGTCAACGAAGACGGCCAGACCAAGCTGCGCGCCGTCGCCACCGACGGGCACCGCCTGGCCCTGGCGGAGATGCCGGCTCCGGAAGGGGCGGTCGGCGCGCCTGGCGTGATCGTTCCCCGCAAGACCATCCAGGAGGCCCGTCGCCTGCTGGAAGACGCCGGCGAGACGGTTCAGCTCCAGCTGTCGCCGGCCAAGGTGCGCTTCGAGTTCGGTCGCGCGGCGCTCACCAGCAAGGTGATCGATGGTTCGTTCCCCGACTACATGCGGGTGATCCCGCGCGACAACCAGAAGGTCGCGCTGATCGACAACGCCCTGTTCGCCGCCGCCGTCGACCGGGTCGCGACCATCTCGGCCGAGAAGTCGCGCTCGGTGAAGCTGGCGCTCGAGCCGGGCAAGCTGGTGCTGACCGTGCGCAACATGGAAGCCGGCCAGGCCGTGGAAGAGGTCGAGATCGACTACGACGGCGACGCCTTCGAGATCGGCTTCAACGCCCGCTACCTGCTCGACGTGGCGGGCCAGATCCAGGGCGAGACGGCCGAGTTCCGCTTCGCCGACCCCGCCTCTCCTACCCTGGTGCTCGATCCGGCCGACCCTGGCGTGCGCTACGTGCTGATGCCGCTGCGCGTCTGACCTCAAAGAAAAGCCTCCGGTTCTTTTGAACCGGAGGCCAGGTCGCCCGAAATCGTCTCGGGCAAAAGAGGGATGTGAAGTAGATGGCGACCGATTGTGGCCGATACGCTCGCTGTCCTTGACCTTTTCGGGGTCATTTTGGGGCTTAGCTTGGCCTTAGAGCGTGATAGCCGCAAGTGGAAGCCGGTTGCGGTGGCCATCACGCTCTAACCATATGATTTAGAATCTTTCCGGTTCGAATGGGGCCATTCGAACCGGAAAGACTCTAGACTAGGCCAGCGCCACCTTGGCCAGGGTCGACAGGATGCGCTCGGCCACGCCCAGACGCATGTCCGGCGTGTCCCATTCGCCCTTCACCACCAGCTTCTGGTCTGGCCGCAGCTTCCAGTCGGCGGCGCGCTTCTGCACCTGCTGCACCAGCCCAAGCGGATTGGGGAAGCTGTCGTTGCGGAAGGCGACCACGGCGCCCTTCGGACCCACGTCCACCTTGGCCACGTTGGCCTGCCGGCACAGCCCCTTGATCGCCACCACCTTGAGCAGGGCGTCGGCCTCCTCCGGCAGGGGGCCGAAGCGGTCGATCAACTCGGCGGCCAGCGCCTCGCGGTCCTCCGGCCGCTCCGCGTCCGACAGGCGGCGATACAGCGCCAAGCGCACGTTGAGGTCGGGAACATAGGCTTCGGGGATCAGCACGGCGGCGCCGGTATTGATCTGGGGCGACCAGCCACGCGCCTGTACCACCTCCGCCGCCGCGCCCGCCTTCAGCTCGGCCACCGCGTCCTCCAGCATCTGCTGGTACAACTCCACGCCGACTTCCTTGATGTGGCCGGACTGCTCGTCGCCAAGCAGGTTGCCGCCGCCGCGGATGTCGAGGTCGTGGCTGGCCAGCTGGAACCCGGCGCCCAGGCTGTCCAGCGACTGCAGCACCTTGAGCCGCTTCTCGGCCGCCAGGGTGAGAGGCTTTTCGGCCGGCGTGGTCAGGTAGGCGTAGGCCCTGGCCTTGGCGCGACCGACCCGTCCACGGATCTGGTAGAGCTGGGCCAAGCCAAACATATCCGCCCGATGCACGACCAGGGTGTTGGCGGCGGGGATGTCCAGGCCCGATTCCACGATGGTGGTGGACAGCAGCACGTCGTAACGCCCCTCGTAGAAGGCGGTCATCACCTCCTCGAGCTGGGTCGGCGCCATCTGGCCATGGCCGACCACGGCCTTGATCTCCGGCACCTGCTCGCGGAGGAACTTCTCGATCTCGGGCAGGTCCGCCAGGCGCGGCACGACGTAGTAGGCTTGGCCGCCGCGGTACTTTTCGCGCAGCAGGGCCTCGCGCACGGTCACCGGATCGTAGGGCGCGACGTAGGTGCGTACCGCCAGGCGATCCACCGGCGGGGTGGCGATGATCGACATCTCGCGGATGCCCGACAGGGCCATCTGCAGGGTGCGCGGAATCGGAGTGGCGGTCAGCGTCAGCATGTGCACGTCGGCGCGCATGGCCTTCAGGCGCTCCTTGTGCTTGACGCCGAAGTGCTGCTCCTCGTCGACGATCACCAGGCCCAGGTCCTTGAACTTGACCTGCTCGGCCAGAACCGCATGGGTGCCGACGACGATCTCGACCTCGCCGGCCTTGAGCTTCTCGCGCGCCTCCGCCGCTTCCTTGGCCGGGACCATCCGCGAGAGCTGGCGCACCTTCACCGGCCAGCCGGCGAAGCGCTCCTCGAAGGTGCGGAAATGCTGGCGCGCCAGCAGGGTGGTCGGGCAGACAATCGCCACCTGACGTCCGCTCATGGCCATGACGAAGGCCGCGCGTAGCGCCACCTCGGTCTTGCCGAAGCCGACGTCACCGCAGATCAGCCGGTCCATCGGCCGGCCCGCGGCCAGGTCGCCCAGCACGTCGGCGATGGCGTTCAGCTGGTCCTCGGTCTCCTCGTAGGGGAAGCGGGCGCAGAACTCGTCGAACACGCCCGACGGCGGATCCACCTCCTCGGTGTGGTTCAGCTCGCGGGCGGCGGCGATCTTGATCAGGCCGTCGGCCATGATCCGCAGCCGTTCCTTGGCCTTGGCCTTGCGCGCCTGCCACGCCGCCCCGCCCAGCTTGTCGAGCTGGACGCCGTCGGTCTCGGACCCGTAGCGCGTCAGGAGGTCGATGTTTTCGACCGGGAGATACAGGCGGGTCTCGCCGGCGTAGGTCAGGTCGAGGCAGTCGTGGGGCGCATCGGCGACCTGAAGGGTCTTCAGGCCCTCGTAGCGGCCGATGCCATGGTCGATGTGCACCACCAGGTCGCCGGGCGTCAGCGAGGTGGCCTCAGCCAGAAAGTTGGCGGCGCGGCGGCGGCGGCGCGGGCGCGCCAGCCGGTCGCCCAGGATGTCGGTCTCGGAGATGACCACCAGGTCGGCGGTCTCGAACCCCGCCTCGACCGGCAGCACCACCCGCTGCGGCGGCTTGCCCTTGGCGCCCTGGACGCCGTAGCTCTTCACATCCGCCCAGTCTTTGGCGAAGCGTACGGCCTTCATGCCGTGATCGCCCAGCATGACGCCGAGACGCTCGGAAGCGCCCTCCGACCAGGAGGCGAACAGCACCCGCTTTCCGGTCTTGCCCAGGGCCTTGGCGTATTCGGTCACCGCCTCGAACAGGTTGACGCTGTCCTGGCCGCGCTCGGGCGCGAAATTTCGTCCCGTTTTCGCGCCCATGTCGAGCACCGCGTCACTCTCGGGACGCTGGAACGGGGTGAACAGGCGCGCGGGGCGGGTCTTCAGCGCCGCGTTCCACTCCGCCCGGTCCAGATAGAGCGCCTCCATCGGCGTGGGCCGGTAGACGCCCCCGCCCCGGTTGTTGGAGAGGTCGCGGCGCGCGTCGTAGGCGTCGGCGATCATCGCCAGCCGCTCGTCCAGCGCCTCCTCGCCCAGGTGATCGACGGCGATCAGGGCTGCAGCGCCAAAATAGTCGAACAGGGTCTCCAGCCGGTCGTAGAAGAACGGTAGCCAATGCTCCATCCCGGCCCGGCGCCCGCCCTCGCTGATGACGGTGTAGAGCGGGTCGTCTCCGGCCGGGCCGAAGGCGGAGACATAGGCCTTGCGGAAGCGGGCGATGGAATCCGCATCGATCAGGGCTTCCGACACCGGCAGCAGGTCGATCGATTTGAGCTGGCGGGTGGAGCGCTGGGTCTCCGGATCGAAGGCGCGGATCGATTCCAGGGTGTCGCCGAACAGGTCCAGGCGCACAGGCTCCGCGGCACCGGGGGCGAACACGTCGATGACGCCGCCGCGGATGGCGAACTCGCCCCGCTCCGACACGGTGGAGGCGCGCATGTAGCCGTTGACGGCGAAGTAGCGCTCAAGATCGGCCGTATTCACATCGCGGCCGACACGGGCCTCATAGCTGGCGGCCTTCAGCGCCTGGCGCGGCGGGACCCGCTGGACCATGGCCGGGGCGGTGGTGACCACGACCAGCGGCGAGGCGTCGGAGTCGGCGCGGCGCGCCAGGGTCGACAGCGCCGCCA
>JBARAK010000648.1:0-11010 GCA_049791955.1 Caulobacteraceae bacterium | reverse complement strand
CGACGAGGGACTGCCCCTGATCGGGCGCTCGCCGCCCATGCAGGACGTCTACCGCACCCTGGCGCGCCTGGTGGACACCAGCCTGAACGTCCTGGTGATCGGCGAGGTCGGGGTGGGCAAGGGCCTGACCGCGCGCGCCCTGCACGACCTCGGCTCCCGTCGGCAGGGACCGTTCGTGACCGTGCGGCTGGCGGGGCTCTCTCCGGAACGGGTCGACCAGATCCTGTTCGAATCGTCGGGCGGCGCCTCTGGCCGGCTGGGAGAGGCTGACGGCGGCACCCTGTTCCTGGACGGGGTCGACGACCTGTCGCTGGACGCCCAGGCGCGTCTGCTCGGACTCGCCGACGGCGGCGAGCGCCCGCTCAATCCGCAGACGGGACGCGCCCTGGACGTGCGCGTGATCGCCTCGGTCGGCGAATACGTCCGCGAGCGGGCGCGGCAGGGTCAGTTCCGCGAGGACCTGTACCTGCGGCTCGGCGTGGCTCAACTGCGCCTGCCGCCGCTGCGCGACCGGATCGACGATGTGCCTGACCTGGCCCGCGCCTTCCTGTTCCGCGCCCATCGCGACGGCGCCGCGGCCAAGACGCTGGACAGCTCGGCCCTGGAACGCCTGGCGCGGCACAGCTGGCCCGGCAACGTGCGTGAGCTGGAAAACGTCATGCGCCGGATTTCGGCGCTCTACACCGAAGACCTGATCACCGACCGCCTGATCGACCGGGAGCTTCAGGAAGAGCAGCGCGTCGAGCTGAGCGGCGATCCGGGCGCTTCGATCGACGACCTGATCGAGCAGAGCCTGGCGGTGCAGTTCAACAACGGCTCCGGGGACCTGCCGGCGCCCGGCCTGTACGACCGCACACTGGAAAGCATCGAGCGGCCCCTGATCCGCCTGACCCTGAACGCCACCCGAGGCAACCAGATCAAGGCCGCCGAGGTGCTGGGCATCAACCGCAACACCTTGCGCAAGAAGATCGAGGTGCTGGGGCTGGAGGTCGGCCGCCGCCGGACCTGACGATCAGGTCCTCAGCGTCAGGGCTGCGGCGTCGGGGGAGGCTTGTAGCCTAGAGGCTGCGGCTTAGGCGGCGGGGCGGGGGCCTTGGGCTTGTCTGAAGACGCTGGCTTGTCGGAAGGTGGAGCCTGAACGGGCGGCGGGTCGGCTGGCTTGTCCGCAGCAGCCTTGGGCGCCTTGCGCTGGGCTTCCCGCGCCGCGCGGTTGGCGGCGACCTCCGCCTCGTGGAGCTGTTCCCTGAGCTGGTTGCAGACGTCGTCATAGGCGCCGTAGCCGCGCTGACCGCAGCTGTCCTGGAAGACCTGCTGCAATTCCTCGAAGCTTGTCTGCGGGTCGTCCTGTGCAGCCGCTCCCGCCAGTGCGGCTGCGGCCAACAGCCAGATCATTCCATGGTCTCCATGTCGGGCTGTGTCCCGCGTGCTTGTGACCCTTACATGGCCCGTGCGGCGTGGCCCCTGTGCGCAAACGTCGCCGCTGTCAGACACTGGGATCGGAGGTCTCGGCCGCCACCCAGTCCAGGTATGGCTGATGGGATTGCGGGCCGGCTGGCAGCGCGATCATGGCCGGCAGGTCGTACGGATGGCGTGCGAGCAGCAAGGCGCGGAGCTCCTCCGCGCGGGCGGTGGTGGTCTTGAACAGGACCGGGACCTCCGACGCCGTCTCCAGCCGGCCGTCCCAGCGATAGACCGAGGTCATGGGGGCCAGGATGTTGACGCAGGCCGCCAGCCTTGCGTCCACCGCGGCTTCAGCTGCGGCGTGCGCGGTTTCCGCATCCGGCCATGTAGTGTAGAGCATCGTCACATCTTCCATCCAGGCCCCCGGTTCGATGCGCGCCGCTTCATCGCACGCGGCGTCCTCCGGTCTATCCCCATGTCCGATCCCATCCCAAATCCGATCCACACCTCCGCGGCGCTTGTGCTGTTCTCAGGCGGCCAGGATAGCTCGACCTGCCTGGCCTGGGCGCTGGAGCGCTATGACCGGGTGGAGACGGTGGGCTTCGACTATGGCCAACGGCACGGCGTCGAGATGCACGCCCGCCAGCAGGTGCTCGCGGGGGTTCGCAAGGGCTTTCCGCAGTGGGCGGGCCGGCTGGGCGAGGATCATGTGCTGGACCTGCGCGGGTTCGGGGCGGTGGCCCAGTCCGCCCTGACCACGGATCGCGCCATCGAGATGACCGAGCGGGGCCTGCCGTCCACCTTCGTGCCTGGACGCAACCTGGCCTTCTTCATCTACGCCGCCGCCCTGGCCGACCGGCGCGGGATCGAGGTGATGATCGGCGGCATGTGCGAGACCGACTTCTCCGGCTACCCGGACTGCCGGCGCGTCACCATGGACGCCATGCAGCAGGCGCTGAACCTGGGCATGGAACGGCCCTTCGTCATCGAGACGCCGCTGATGTGGCTGACCAAGGCGCAGACCTGGGCCCTGGCGGAGGAACTCGGCGGTCCGGCGCTGGTGGAGCTGATCCTGGACGAGAGCCATACCTGCTATCTCGGCGAGCGGGGCGAGCGCCACGCCTGGGGCTATGGCTGTGGCCACTGCCCGGCGTGCGAGCTGCGCGCCAAGGGCTGGGTCGAATGGCGCGCGGAGGTGGACGCGGCATGAGCTACGCCGTCAAGGAACTGTTCCTGACCTTGCAGGGCGAGGGCGGCCAGGCGGGTCGCCCGGCGGTGTTCTGCCGCTTTTCCGGCTGCAACCTCTGGTCCGGGCGCGAGCAGGATCGGGCGACCGCGGCCTGCGATTTCTGCGACACCGATTTCGTGGGCATGGACGGCCCGGGCGGCGGACGCTTCGAGACCCCGGCGGACCTGGTCGCGGCGGCTCAGGCCTTGTGGCGCGGTCCCGCGGACCAGCCCAGGCTGGTCGTGTTCACGGGCGGCGAGCCCATGCTGCAGCTGGAGCCCGTCCTGGTGGACGCATTCCATGCCGCCGGCTTCGAAATCGCGATTGAGACCAACGGCACCCTGCCGGCCGTCGCCGGCCTCGACTGGATCTGCGTCAGCCCCAAGGGAAGCACCACGGTGGTGCAGACCTCGGGACAGGAACTAAAGCTGGTCTATCCCCAGCCCGGGGTCGATCCGGCCCGTTTCGAGGGTTGGGATTTCGAGCGTTTCCTGCTCCAGCCCATGGATGGCCCGGCCCGCATCGCCAACACCGAGGCCGCCATCGCCTATTGTCTTGAGCATCCCCGCTGGCGATTGAGCGTGCAGACCCACAAATATCTCGGCTTGCCCTGAGATACCTGAGATTCTTGATACCTGAGATCCTTCCCAAGACCTGAGATGTCCGAACCCGTATTCGAAATCACCAAGGCGGCGCACTTTGACGCCGCCCACAGCCTTCCGGCCGGGCCGAAGGGCGAGTATCGCCGTCTGCATGGGCACTCCTTCCAGGTGGAGGCGACCGTGCGCGGGACGATCCAGGCGCCGGTGGGCTGGGTGGAGGATCTCGGCCGGCTGGACGCGGTGCTGAAGGCGGTGGCGTCCGAACTGGACCATGGCCTGCTGAACGAGAAGCCCGGGCTGGAAAGCCCGACCCTTGAACGGCTCTGTCTCTATTTCGCCGAGCGGCTCAAGCCGGAGTTTCCAGGTCTGTGCCGGGTGGTGATCTCGCGCCCGACCATCCAGGAGCGCTGCGCCCTGAACCTCTGAGGGCTCAGTTGCCGCTGTGGTCGCCGCCAGTCGCAGTGTGCACGACGGCGCCGGTGGTGTTCACCGCTGCTCCGGCCACGGCGCCAGCCGCCTGGGCGCCGGTCTTCACCGTGGCGCCCGCCACGCCCAGCGCCGTGTTGACCACGCAGCCCGCGAGCGGAAGGGAGGCGGCGATGGCGGCCGCGGTGGTGAGGCGGATCAGGCGCAGGGAGAACACGATAAGCTCCGGTAGGATTCAGTAAGCTTAACCGCGCATCGGTTCATCAAAGGTTGAGATGGACCGGACTTTTTCAGGCCCCGCGTTAGCGGGCCGAGCCCAGCCGGGCGAGGACCTCGGGGGGAATGCCGTAAAGAACGATGGCCTCGCGGTGGTCGAGCGCGCCGCACATTTCGCGCTGGACGAAGTAGCGCCACACGGCGGCCGAGGCCGCGAGCACAAGCGTCTCCCGGTGTTCCGGACCGGCGTCGCCGGTCGTGGCCAGGGCGGCGAGGGTCGTTTCCACCGTCCGGCCGAGGCGGCCGAGGTTTACCGCCTTCTCGGCGGCCAGCTCGACGTCCAGCAGGTTGAGGGCGGCCTCGCCGGGCTGCGCGGTGGACAGGGTCTGCAGCATCCGGAGCGACATCGCGCACCTCCGATCAGCGGCTCGCCCCGCTTGCTAGCATTTTCGTCCGCAGCGGCAAGCTGCGGGTGCGGGATCAGCCGAACTCTTCCTCCAGCGCGGCGAGGCGTGCGGCCTGGTCGTCGGCGATCAGGGCGGTGACCAGATCGTCCAGCGCCTCGCCTTCCAGCACCTTGGGCAGGTTGTAGAGGGTCAGGTTGATGCGGTGGTCGGTCACCCGGCCCTGGGGGAAGTTATAGGTGCGGATGCGTTCCGAGCGGTCGCCGGAGCCGACCTGCTCCTTGCGCGCGGCGGCCCGGTCGGCGTCGAGCTGGCCGCGCTGGGCGTCGTATAGCCGGGCCTTCAGCACCTTCATCGCCTTGGCGCGGTTCTGGTGCTGCGACTTCTCGGACGAGGTGACCACGATCCCGGTGGGCAGGTGGGTGATGCGCACCGCCGAGTCGGTCTTGTTGACGTGCTGGCCGCCGGCGCCGGAGGAGCGATAGGTGTCGATGCGGATGTCGGCGTCGTTGACCTCGATCTCCACATCCTCGGGCTCGGGCAGGACCGCGACGGTGGCGGCGCTGGTATGGATGCGGCCGCCGGCCTCGGTGGCGGGCACCCGCTGAACCCGGTGCACGCCGCTTTCGAACTTCAACCGGCCGAACACGCCGTCGCCGGTGATGGAGGCGACGATCTCCTTGTAGCCGCCGACTTCGCCCTCGGAGATATCCTCGATCTCCATCCGCCAGCCCTGTAGGGCGGCGTAGCGCTGGTACATGCGAAACAGGTCCCCGGCGAACAGGGCCGCTTCGTCGCCGCCGGTGCCGGCGCGCACTTCGAGGATGGCGCTGGCGTTCTCGTCCCTGTCCTTGGGCGCGAGCAGCAAGGCCACGCCAAGCTCCAGCTCCGGCAGGCGCGCGTTCAGCGCCGCAAGCTCCTCGCGGGCGAGCGCGCTCATTTCCGCATCCCCGGACGCCGCCATCTCCTCCAGCTCGGGCCGTTCCGCCCGGGCCTTGGCCAGTTCGGCGACTGCGTCGGCCACGGGGCGCAGCTCGGCGTGCTCCTTCGACAGGCGCACGATCTCGGCGCCGTCGGAGGCGGCGGACATGCGCGCCTCCACCTGGTGGAAGCGGTCGAGTACGGAATTCAGCTTGGCCTGGGGAAGGTGCATGGCGGCGGGATATGGAACGGGCGGGCCGCTCCGTCCAGAGCGCGCTTGGTCCGAGCGCGCCCTATCTTGCACCCATCCCCAGGACTGAGGGAACTAGCCCCGGACCGTGGCGAGCGCCTTGTTCTCCACCTTCACGCGCCAGGCCAGCAGCAGCAGGTTGGCGATCCCGAACACCAGCGAGACCCCGACCAGCCCGAAGGCGAGGGGCAGGGCGAAGATCTCCAGGATCACCACCACATAGTTCGGATGGCTGACGAACCGGAAGGGACCCTTGCGCACCAGGGTCTCGCCCGGGACGACGAACACCCGCGTGGTCCAGCGGCGGCCGAGCGTCCCCAGCACCCAGACCCGGGCGAGCTGCAGCACGATGAACACCGCCACCCAGGGCCAGACCAGAGGCTGGTTCCAGCCAAACACCCACAGCGCCACCAGCCACAGGCCATGGAGCCCGACCATGATCGGGTAGTGGTTGGCGCCCGCCTGGATGGCGCCCATGGATTGGAGTCTGCGCTCGTTGCTGCGGCTCCAGACCAGCTCGGCCAGCCGCTGCAGGGTGACGAAGATCAGGAGGATGATGGCCGGGACCATGGACTCAGGCCTCCGCGCCCAAAGCCAGGAAGTGGGCGGTGAAGCCCGGGCCCATGGCCGAGGCCACGACCGGGCCGTTCACGCCCCGCTCCAGCGCCTGCTTCAGGATGAAGAGCAGCGTCGGCGCACTCATGTTGCCGTAGTCCCGCAGGGCCTGGCGTTCCAGGTCCAGCGTTCCTTCTTCCAGCTGCAGCGCCTCCTCGATCGCGGGCACCACCTTGGCGCCGCCCGGATGGCAGACGTAGCGGCCGACCTGTTCGTGGGTCAGGCCGGCGCTCTTCAGGAAGTGTCCGGCCGCTTCAGCCAGGTTCTTGGAGACGAAGGCGGGGACGTAGTTGGCCAGGATCACGCCGAAGCCCAGGGGATCGATCCGCCATCCCATGATCTGCAGGGTGTCGGGCCAGAGGTGCTCGCCGGTGGCCAGGATCGGGCGACCCTTGGCGTCGGGATGGGCGGAGACCACCGCCGCCGCCGCGCCGTCGCCGAACAGGGCGGTGGAGATGATGTTCTCCTTGCTGGCTTCGTCGGGGCGGCAGGCCAGGGTGGAGAGCTCCACCACCACCATCAGCACCGGCTTGTCGGGATTTTCCTTCGCCAGCCGCGCGGCCAGCGACAGCCCCGCCGCGCCACCGCCGCAGCCCAGGCCGAACACCGGCGTGCGGCGCACCTTGGGATCGTAGCCCATGCGTCCGAACACCCGGGCCTCAAGGCTGGGCGTGGAGATGCCGGAAGACGAGACGGTGACCAGGGCGCCAATGTCGCTGGCCTTCAGGCCGGCGGCGTTCAGGGCCTTCTGCGCCACCTCGACATAGAGTTCTTCCGCGCCTTCCAGATAGATCTGATTGCGCTCGGACCAGCCGTGTTCCTCACCGTACCAGGCCATGGGACGGATCGCCTTGCGGGTCTTGATCCCGGTATTTTCGAAGATCGACAGCAGGTCGGGGGTGCGGAACACCTTGCCCTTGAAGACCTCAGCCGCTCTTGCTGCGACCTCGGTCTGGACCAGCACATGGGGCGGCGTGGCCGTTTCGACCGCGACCAGACGAGGCGATGGCATCCATTACTCCGGCGATAAGAGCGTGCTGGCCGAAGGGGACGCCTGGCCCGGCGGCCGTCAAGCTCGAAAGCTCTGTTAGTGGGAGAGCCCTTTTGGTTGGTTCAAAAATTCCGGTCGAACCGCAAAGGCTCCTGGGGCTTGGCTGGAGGCGGGACTGGACCGCCTGCCCGGATTGATTACATGGTCCGCGAGCCTACGCCATTTCCAAAACGCAAGACACGCCGATGCTGCAGAAGAAATCGGTGACCTTGAGCGGACACGAGACCTCGCTTGCCCTTGAGGCCGAGTTCTGGACCGTGCTGCAGGACATGGCGGCTGTCCAGGGCCAGAGCCTGGCGGCCCTGATTCGGGGTGTCGACGAAAGCCGCGGACCGCGGGCGCTGGCGTCCGCCTGTCGCGTGACGGCTCTGGCGTGGGCCGCGCGGAAGGCGCTCGCCAATCCCTGAGCTTTCCCGCCGCGGGCGTAGGGGAGTTTGGGGGAGGGCGGGTCAGCCGCTCGCATTCTGCGGGGCCAAGATCGGGGTCTTGACGCCGCTTGGCGCCGGGTGGTGCGCGCGGCAGCGGATGAAGACCAGGATCACCAGACCCGCGAGTATGACCACGATGATGACCGCCAGGGGCGAAACCCGGTTCGAGACCCCCGGGCGGGGCGGCGGTTCGGTCATGTCATCCTCTGTGGCGCAAGTGTTTGCCGGAACGGGCGGTCGGGAACGAAGTTCCGGAAACGTCCTATTCCGGCCGTGGATTGACCCGTCGGGAAGCCGCAGGGTCTTAAGCTGGGGCGAGCGCGTGCTACATTCGTTCTCCGATTCAGGATCGTGCTCGTGTCCCAGTCCACACCCTCTTCCGTGCCTTCACCCCGCATTTCCGATCTGGCCCGCGTCGACGCACCCGTCGCCGACTATCTCTCCGGCCTGAATCCGGAGCAGCGGGAGGCTGTCGAGGCGGTGGACGGGCCGGTGCTGGTGCTGGCGGGCGCGGGCACGGGCAAGACCCGGGTGCTGACCACCCGCCTGGCCCACATCCTCAACACCAACCGTGCGCGGCCGTGGGAGCTGCTGGCGGTCACCTTCACCAACAAGGCGGCGCGCGAGATGCGCGAACGCATCGCCCACCTGATCGGGGGCCAGGCCGAGGGCCTGCGCTGGCTGGGCACCTTCCACGCCATCGCCGCCCAGATCCTGCGCCGCCACGCCGAACTGGTAGGTCTGAAGTCCAGCTTCACCATCCTCGACGACGATGACCAGCAGCGTCTGCTGAAGCAGTTGATCGAAGCCGAGACCATCGACGCCAAGCGCTGGACGCCCCGACACCTGTCCGGCCTGATCGACCAGTGGAAGAACAAGGGCTGGGTTCCGGACAAGGTCCCTCCCGCCGAGGGCGAGGGGTTCGCCAACGGCCGGGGCGTCCAACTCTACAAGCAGTACCAGGACCGGCTGCGCACCCTGAACGCCTGCGATTTCGGCGACCTGCTGCTGCACAACCTGACGATCTTCATCGCCCACCCGGACGTATTGCAGAGCTTCCAGGAGCGTTTCCGCTACATCCTGGTCGACGAGTACCAGGACACCAACGTCGCCCAGTACCTGTGGCTGCGCCTGCTGGCCCAGGGGCGGCGCAACGTCTGCTGCGTGGGGGATGACGACCAGTCGATCTATGGCTGGCGCGGCGCGGAGGTGGACAACATCCTGCGCTTCGAGCGCGACTTCCCAGGGGCCAAGGTGGTCCGGCTGGAACGCAACTACCGCTCCACAGAGCATATCCTGGCGGCCGCCTCCGGCCTGATCGCTTCCAACAAGGGCCGGCTCGGCAAGACGCTCTGGACTGATGAGAAGGGCGGCCAGAAGGTTCGGGTCTCGGGCGTGTGGGACGGCGAGGCTGAGGCCCGCATGATCGGCGACGAGATCGAGCGCTGGCGCCGTTCGGGCCGCCGCTACAACCAGGTCGCGGTGCTGGTGCGCGCCTCGTTCCAGATGCGCGCATTCGAAGAGCGGTTCGTGCTGCTGCAGATCCCCTACACCGTCGTGGGCGGTCCGCGCTTCTTCGAGCGGGCCGAGATACGCGACGCTCACGCCTATCTGCGCCTGATCCAGTCCGAGGACGACGACCTGGCCTTCGAGCGCATCGTCAACCAGCCCAAGCGCGCGATCGGGGATTCGACGATCGCCAAGCTGAACGTCGCGGCGACGGTTCCTCCGGCGAGCCTGGACCCGGATGACGGTCCACTGTTCGACGGCGCGACGGGCGAGATCGTGCAAACGCCTGATCTCGGACCCTCCGGGCGATACCGCAGCCTCACCGGAGCGGCGCGGTTGATGATCCAGGGCGATGAGTTGCCAGCCCGCACGCGCACGGCCCTGTCGACCTTCCTGCGCGACGTGGACCGTTGGCGTACGCTCGCCGCCACGGTCGGGCATGCGGAGGTGATGGAGACAGTGCTGGAGGAGAGCGGCTACACCGACATGGTGCGCGCCGACCGTAGCCCGCAAAGCCAGGGTCGCTTGGACAACCTGAAGGAACTGGTCCAGTCGATGGGCCAGTTCGACACCCTGACCGCCTACCTGGAGCACGTCAGCCTGGTGATGGACCTGGACCGGGGCGCCGGTTCCGACAGCGTGCAGATCATGACGCTGCATTCCGCCAAGGGGCTGGAGTTCCCGCTGGTGTTCTTGCCGGGCTGGGAGGAGGGGGTGTTCCCGTCCCAGCGCTCGGTGGACGAGAAGGGGGAAAAGGGCCTGGAGGAGGAGCGCCGGCTGGCCTACGTCGGGGTCACCCGCGCGCGGGAGGACGCCCGCATCTCCTTCGCCGCCAACCGCCAAGTCTATGGCCGCTGGACCTCGCAGCTGCCGTCGCGCTTCGTCGATGAACTGCCGCTGGGCAACGTCGAGGCCAGCTCCGAGACCGGCTACTACGGCGGCGGTCCCGGCATGCAGGAGGCCAAGAGCCGGTTCGACGATCCGCCGGCGTTCGGGTCGAGCTACACCTCGCCAGGCTGGAAGCGGGCGCAGGAGCGGGGCGGCTATGCCGGATCAGCAGGAGCCTCCGCGATTTCCCGGGTGCGTGGGCGCCAGGGCGTCATCGAGGGCGAGGGACGGCTGGTCGCCACCTCCGCCCCCGGGCCGAACGGATCCGCCTACAAGCGGGGTGATAAGGTGTTCCACCAGAAGTTCGGCCCTGGCCTCGTGATCGGGGTGGAGGGCAACAAGCTGACGGTGAACTTCTCCAAGGCGGGAGAGAAGCGCGTCCTCGACAACTTCGTGGAACGCGCCTGATTTCCCCCTCGGCCCGCAATTAGCACCAGTGGCTGCGCACCAGGATGTAGCGGCCGTAGTAGGGGCTCCAGCGCCAGTGGTGGTGGTAGCGGCAATAGTAGGGATGTCCTGCGTAGTAGCCGAGCACCGCACCCAGGGCGACGCCCGCAGCCAGGCCGCCGTAGCCGTATCCATGACGATACCCACCGCCTCGCCAGCCGCCATAGCGGCCGCCGTGGAACCCACCTCGACCGCCATGGGACCCGCCTCCATGAAACCCGCCGCCGTGGCCGCCATGCTGGGCGAACGCCGCCGTGGTCGGGGCCGCGGTCGCCACGATGGTCAGGGCTGAAACCGCTGCGGTCATGAACTTGGAAGGCATGGGCGGCCCTTTCCGTGAAGCTGAGTACAAAACGCGAGGCTCGTCGTCTGGCTCCGGGCCACCGCCGAACCGGGCGTAGCAGAAGGCCCCGCGGAGCGATCCGCGGGGCCTTGCTCATTCAGCTAGTAGCAGTAGCCGGCCCGGACGTAACGGCCAAGGTAGGGGTCCCAGCGGAGGTGCGCGCCGCAGGGCGCATAGCCGTAGCCGTAGTAGCCGGGGCCGTAGGCGTAGTGCGGATGGTCGGCGATGGCGGCGCCGACCGCCAGGCCGACGATGCCCGCGCCGATCGCGGCGCCGGCGCC
>JBARAK010000647.1:0-2704 GCA_049791955.1 Caulobacteraceae bacterium | reverse complement strand
CCAGCGGCCTGGCCGAGCCGGCCAGGATCTCGGCGAAGTGGTCGGCCTCGGCGGCGTAGGCGGCGGCGTAGCGGGTGAGGAAGAAATTCTCGAAACGGTCGGCGGCGGCGCCGGCTTCGGTCCAGGCCTCGACCGTGGTCTCGGTCATGTTGCCGGCCGCAAGCCTGCCCCGGGAGCCATAGGCCTCGACCCGCTGGTCGTAGCCGTAGCCGCTGCGCCGCGTGTTGGAGATCACGCAGATGCGGCCGGTCGCGGTGCGCAGCACGATGCGGGCGGTGTCGACGTCGCCGGCCTCGCCGATGGCCGGGTCGACCAGGTTGCTGGCGGTGGCGTAGACCTCCGACACCGGCTCGCCGAGCAGCCAGCGGGCCATGTCGAAGTCGTGGATGGTCATGTCCTTGAACAGGCCGCCGGAGAGCTTGATGTAGCTGACCGGCGGCGGGGCCGGATCGTGGCTGGTGATCTGCAGCGTCTCCACCTCCCCGACCTCGCCCGCCGCCAGCCGTCGCTGCAGCGCGCGGAAGCTGGGGTCGAACCGGCGCTGGAAGCCGAGCAGCAGGCGGCCGGCGGCCGGCTGGAGTTCGCCCAGGTGGGCGCGCAGGCGGTCGAGATCGAGGTCGAGCGGCTTCTCGCACCAGATCGCCTTGCCGGCGCGGGTGGCGGCCAGGCAGTAGTCGAGGTGGGTGGTGGTGGAACTGGCGATGACCACGCCATCGATTTCGCTATCGGCAAGCACCTGGTCGATCGTGGCGGTGCGGGCGTCAAGCTTACCAGCCAGGGCCGTCGCGGCGGATTCGATCGGATCGACGACATATTTCAACGACATCGCCGGGTGGGCCGCGATGTTGCGCCCATGGATCGCGCCAATGCGCCCCGCACCAAGCAATGCGATTCTGAACACGGCGATTTCCCTGGAGCTGGTGACGCGCCGGTGGCTGCGCGGGTTCGGAACACATATTCCAGAATTTTCTAAGATGGAATATGCACGTGATCGGGAGCCGCGTCGCGCGATCCGACCCTGCCGGGTCCGGGACCGCGAGGCGCGCACAGGGGAGGTCGAGCGTGCAGGGCATCAAGGACGCGGGGGAACTGCGCGCGGCGATCCTGGAGCACTACGAAGGGCTCAGCCCCCGCCTGCAGCAGATCGCGCGCTTCGTGCTCGAAGACCCCCACAGCATGGGGGTGGAGACCCTGGCGGTGATCTCCGAGCGCACCGGCGCGCCGCCGTCCGCGATCGTGCGCTTCGCCAAGACCTTCGGCTTCGAAGGGGCCGCGCCGATGCAGCGGCTGCTGAAGGACGGCCTGCTCGCCAGCCAGCCGACCAGCGCCTACCACGAGCGCGCCAAGCGGTTCGCGGGCGACCTGGGGGAGCGGCCGTCGTCGGACTACACCGTGCTGAGCGAGTTCGCCGCCGCATCAAGCATGTCGCTGGAGCACATCGCCGAGGCGGTGAACCGGGAGGCTTTCGAACAGGCGGTCGGGCTGATCGGCGAGGCCAACGTGGTCCACGTGGCGGGCTTCCGCCGTTCGTTCCCGGTGGCGGTCTATCTGTCCTACCTGCTGCAGCAGGCCGGCAAGCGCACCCTGTTGCTCGACGGCGTCGGCGGGCTGGGCCGCCAGCAGGCCGGGCAGGCGCGGCCGGGCGACCTGGTGATCGGCATCAGCTTCAGCCCCTACGCCAGCGAGACGGTCGAGCTGGTGGAGGCCGCCGCCGCTGCGGGAGCCGAGGTGGTGGTGATCACCGACTCGCTGGTCAGCGCCATCGCCAAGCGGGCCGGTTGCGTGCTGGCCATCCGCGAGGCGGAGGTGCGGGGCTTCCGCACCCTGGTGGTGTCCATGTGCGTCGCGCAAGCGCTTGCGATCGCTCACACTTTCCGGACCTCCGCCGCCCAGGGCTGAGCCCGGGGAGGCCCACCGGGGCTTGCGCTTCGAACCTGATGCTGAAATAGATATTCCATCTCTCCTCCAGAGTGAAATATGTAATCCAGTCCCGAGGCGGGAAGCGAAGCATGACACAACCGACCACCGGTCTGGACCTCATCACCATCGGGCGCTCGTGCGTCGATCTCTATGGCGAGCAGGTCGGCGGGCGGCTGGAGGACATGCTGTCGTTCGCCAAGTACGTCGGCGGCAGTCCCACCAACACCGCCATCGGCCTGGCGCGGCTGGGCCTGAAGCCCGGGCTGCTGACCCGGGTCGGCGACGACCACTTCGGCCGGTTCGTGCGCGAGCAACTGGTGCGCGAGGGCGTCGACGTGACCGGGGTGAAGACCGACGGCGCGCGGCTGACCGCGCTGGCCATCCTGGGTATCCGCAACCAGGTCGACTTCCCGTTGATCTTCTACCGCGAGGACTGCGCCGACATGGCGCTGGACGCGGGCGACGTCGATCCCGTCTTCGTCGGCTCGGCCGGGGCGGTGCTGGTCAATGGCACCCACCTGTCGACGCCCAGGGTCGCCGCGGCCAGCCGCAAGGCCTGCGAGCTGGTGCGGGCCGCGGGCGGGCGGGTGGTGTTCGACATCGACTATCGTCCCGTGCTGTGGGGACTGACCTCGCGCGACATGGGCGAGAACCGCTTCGTCGCCAACGCCGGCGTCACCGCCCGCCTGCAAACCATCCTGCCGCTCTGCGATCTGGTCGTCGGCACGGACGAGGAGGTCCATATCCTCGGCGGCTCGACCGACACGCTGGCGGCGCTGAGGGC